>NZ_JABFCH010000273.1:0-210 GCF_017566055.1 Extibacter sp. GGCC_0201
GGAAATCCGCCTCAGCAGGAGAATATCGGCCGCCTTCAAGGATGTTGCAGGGGGCCAGTTTCTGGGTGCTACATACGATTATACCCATCGTCTTCTGGATTTTTCCCTGCTGTCGGAAACTCCGGAAGATGAGCGGAGAATCAAAGAAGAATGGAATCACTATAAAGAAAGAAAAGAGGAAATTACCGCGCCCCGCGTGTCCGGTTTCCT
>NZ_JABFCH010000274.1:0-210 GCF_017566055.1 Extibacter sp. GGCC_0201
TATTCCCATATAGGATATTCCGATATTCCTCATAGGTTGATATCGCCTTGCTATACTTGATTCCATTCTTGTCCAACACAGAACGCACGCTGTCCGACGAATAAGGTACACCTTCCTCGTCGATGAACAAGTCCGGCCGATACGGGGAAGCGATAAAGCGGTAACATATACGGTTCATCGTTTTATAGCTGAATACTGTGAAACAGCCAT
>NZ_JABFCH010000275.1:0-210 GCF_017566055.1 Extibacter sp. GGCC_0201
TCATTATACGTCAATAATAATATATACTATTTGTCAAATCAATCTCCTGCCTACCCCGCTGGTGGACAGATGATTTCCCTCGGCCCAACTGCGAAAGGCCGCGGCCAGCTCCCCCGTTCTGTGGATCGGTCTCCCCCCGGCAGCCTCTGCCTGCACAACCAAATCGCCCTCCAACTCGATGGCCGCCACATAGCGATTGCCGACTTTGAC
>NZ_JABFCH010000276.1:0-210 GCF_017566055.1 Extibacter sp. GGCC_0201
TGACAATTATTTGTAGCAAAGAAAATTTGGGATTTGCAGGTGGAAATAATTTAGGCATCGGAAAGGCAAAGGGAGATTATTTGTTTTTTCTGAATAACGATACGGTAATTACGAAGCCGGTTTTGTCGGTTCTGGTGGAGTGTCTGCAACGTGATCCCAATATAGGTTGCGTTTCTCCTAAAACCACATTTTGGCCCGAATATACGGTAT
>NZ_JABFCH010000277.1:0-210 GCF_017566055.1 Extibacter sp. GGCC_0201
TTCTGTTTTGACCCCTCCCCTCAGATTCTGATTCAATGGTATGATGTCATTGCTTACTGCTTCAATTTCAATTTCAGCAGCATCCCCCTGAATATTGTCTATAAATAAATATTCCTGCCCGTCCTTGTCCGTATAGCGTAACTCTATCCCATTGTCCAGAATCTGTGCCTCTTTTTCGCTGCAGGTGGTTCCATATACAGCCTCTTGATT
>NZ_JABFCH010000278.1:0-209 GCF_017566055.1 Extibacter sp. GGCC_0201
CAAAGTGGTGTAGATCTAGGATTGGTGCAGACTCGAAACGGAAACGTTAATTTGAAATGGGAGACAACCACACAAACGAATGTCGGTGTGGATTTGGGTTTTTTGAATGGTGACTTGAATTTGACTTTGGACTATTTTAATAAAGATACCAAGGACTTATTGTGGCGTAGAGCCTTACCTGCCTCGATCGGGGGAACAAATATGACTGT
>NZ_JABFCH010000279.1:0-209 GCF_017566055.1 Extibacter sp. GGCC_0201
CTCCATGTCGATGCAGATACAGCCGTGCTCCCGGTTGAGTTTTTCAATGTAGGCGGCCTTGTCCACCCCGTGGTAGTAGAACACGTCGCTGGAGTGGACGACCCCCTCCACCAGTTCTTTCCCCAGGCGCTGGGCGCTCTCCTTGAGCTGGGCGTTGAGCTGGGTGCTGGGGTAGGTGAGGTCCTTGTCGTACCCGCTCTGCGCCAGGG
>NZ_JABFCH010000280.1:0-209 GCF_017566055.1 Extibacter sp. GGCC_0201
AGCTTTCACTGGTTGCCAGCGGTGAAACGCTGCCCGCATCAAACTTGACGTCTTCCGGTAAACGTACCGGCAGCTCTGCTTCCGGCACAAGAACTTCGCCGCAGTCAGGACAGTAAATAATCGGAATCGGAGCCCCCCAATAACGCTGACGGCTGATGAGCCAGTCGCGCAGACGGTAGTTGACATGACGGGAACCAAAGCCTTGTTCT
>NZ_JABFCH010000028.1:0-56941 GCF_017566055.1 Extibacter sp. GGCC_0201
AGTCGCAGTTCCCGGACGCATCGGAGCAGATGCCCCATACCTCCCCAGCGGCGTCCACTTCACTAAACCCCCATTTAAGAAATACTGTTATGAAAACTGCTGATAATGATCGTATGCTTCCCGATTAGGCATCCTCCATTGCCTAATCTTTCCGTTCCTCAAGTTCTTTTATAAAACGTGTATTCGGTTGGACATACCAGACCGAGATGCTACAATTTTACAGAACGAAAGGACTGTGTAAATTGAAGAGAATCGTATGGTATATCCAATTTGAACTGCCTGCCGTACTTAGATATTGCAAAAGCTGCGGCACAAAAAGAGAATATAGGTGCTCCGGTCAGTTCCGGGTGAATGCGCAGCGGAAGCATCTTGACATATGGCTCATATACAGATGTCCGCACTGTGACACAACGTGGAACCTGCCCATCTGCTCCCGCATCAGTCCCGCCGGCATAGATGCGGACCTCCTGGAACGTTATCACAACAATGACCAGAAGCTGGCCGCACAGCATGCTCTGAACACGGGGCTTCTCCGGCAGAACGGGGCCATTCCCTGTGTGCCTGCGTTCACGGTAGCCGGGGAGAATCTTCCCACCGGCGAACCCGTAGAGCTGCATCTGATATGCGACTACCCGCTTCCCGTCAAAGTGTCTGCCGTGCTGCGCCAGAAGCTGAACCTGTCTCGCAGGATGCTGAATCAGCTTATTGATAGCGGGTCGATAAAAGGGGCGCCTGGAATACATGTGCTGAAGCAGAAGCTCCCCGGCCATATCACATTGACCGTCCAGTACGATGCTACCGGCTTATGAGCTTTTCCCGGTATCCTCTCGGCGTCTCTCCCGTCACCTTCTTGAATACGACAGAAAAGTATTTTGGATTGTTATAGCCGCACAGCTCTCCAATCTCCTGTATCGGTATGCTGGAGTCCTCCAGCAGCTTTCTCGCTATCTTTATCCGCTCCCCGGTGAGATAGGCGCTGAAGCCCCCGCTCGTATATTTCTTAAAGAGAGTGCTGACATAGCCGGACGTCCGGTTGAACTTTTCCGCCACCGTATTCAAATCCAGCTCTTCTGTGATATGTTCATCCACGAAATCCAGCATCTGCCGCATCAATGCTTCATTCACGCTCCCGCTGTCATCGCAGAGCTCTTTGAGCAGTTCGACCCGCTCTTTCAGCTCCTGCCCTGCCTCCCCGACGGACCAGACGCAGGAAAAGCTTTTGTACTTTTCATCCCATACCGTCTTGCCGGTCTGCTTCCGCGCCATCACGAGATTGATATGGTTCTGTACTTCCTCGTACTCCTGCTCCAGCACCTTCAGCACCCGGCGGGTTTTCCCGGAATATGCCAGCTTTCGGAAGCGGTCCAGCATATCAAATATATTGATGTCTTCAATCGGCTTCATCCGCTTTACCAGCTCCGGTGCTTCTGGCTCCTTTCCTTTTTCCAGATCCTGATACGCGCATACGCTGCCCCCCTCTTCAAATATCTTATAGTTGGCTGCCAGCATAGCATGCCGCAGAGATACGTGAAGCTGGATGGAGTCAAATGCTATATCACCGATTCCCGCATATATCTCTGTCTTGCAATATTGTTTCAACAATGACAGTGCTTCGCGCACGAGCTTTTTCTTCTGTTCCAGAAGGGCGGTCTGGCTGTCCCCTTCAAAGATGGCCACGACCATGCCTGATCCGTATACTACGTTAATTGCCTTTTCATCATCCAGACGAAGTCCCCAGAACTCATCCAGTATATTTTTTACGACAAAGTCTATATATTCCATGTTGGCCGGCGTAACCTTATACTGTACGGCTACGCACATGTACAAGTGGGAGTCGAAGCGCATGCCCAGCTCTTCGAGCTGGATGAGATAATTCCGCGCCTCCTCACTGCTCGTACATTTCAAAAGGCCAAGCAGAAAATCCCGCTTAAGCTTTTCCATAATTCTCGTATTTTCGCTTCTTTTCAGATATTCCTCACGGTTCCTCTGCCTGGCCTGCCGTATATCTGTTATGTAGGAATGTATGAGTTCTACGAACTCCGTTTTCTTAATCGGTTTCATGACATACTCTTTTACGCCAAGCTTAATGGCTTTCTTGGCATATTCGAAGTTCTCATATCCCGACAAGATGATAACAGGGACATTTACGTTGATCTCCTTCAGCCTCTGTATGAATTCCAGGCCGTCACATCCGGGCATACTTATATCTGTTATGATAAGTCCCGGCGTCTCTGTCCTCGACTTTTCCAGCGCCTCCAGACCGTTTCTCGCCTCTACGAACTCTACTTCTTCCCTGAGGTTGCCGGACAGTATGGTTACGATTCCTTTCCGTATGAACTTTTCGTCATCTGCAACTAATATTTTAAACATTACCATCACCCATTTTCATCATCTACAGTTCAATTATAATGCGGATTACCGTACCTTCCTGCTGCCTGCTCTCAATCATTACCTTGCTGCCTTCCTTGCATATCATCTCTATCCTCTGCTTTACGTTCAGGATTCCGATAGATTTGCGCTGCTTCTCGGTACATCGAATCTCTTTGTTCTCATCGAGACATCTCTGGATCCACGCCACCTTTTCACCTTCGATGCCGCACCCGTTGTCCTCTATGGCAATTACAAGCCTGTCACCTTCTCTTCTTGCGGTTACGCGGACTTTCCACGGCGGCATCTTCGTCTTAAATGCATGACTGAAGCAGTTTTCCACCAGCGGCTGCAGTATCATCTTAGGTACAATCACATCCTCCAGCCCGTAGTCGCATTCCAGCTCATCTTCCAGGTCATCTTCATATCTCATACGCATGATATAGAGATAATTCTTCAGATTCTGCCATTCCAGTTCAAATGCCACTTCGTTGTTGCCCCATTTGATGCTGTAGCGGAAAAGCTCTCCGAGCACAGCCAGGCTGTTCCCCATCATATAATAGCCGTCAATCTCGCATTGCATGCGCATATTTTCCAGCGTATTGTATAGAAAATGAGGATTGATCTGAGCCTGCAGCGCTTTGATTTCAGCATCTTTCTGCGCCTGTTCGTTTCGTACCTTCTCTTCGAGGACCTCATTCAAGTGGGCCACCATGAGATTGAAGGAACTTCCGATGCGGGATATCTCATCTGATTTGCCATCCTCCGGTATGAGCACGTCAAAATGTCCTTCCCTCACCTTACCCATCATGACGTCTACGACTACGAGACGGCTCAGCATGTTGCTGATAACGAGGTAAGTGATGATTCCCATCACTCCAAGACACATTACGGTAATGAGCAGTACGCCGATGACCATGTTGAAGATATTGCTATATATGTCATCCCGTGAGAGAAGGGCAATATTGATAAGTCCCGTATTTGGGCATACGGTGTAAGACATCCGATAACTAGCCCCGTCAATGTACAGTTCTTCCGTACCCTTATCCTCCTGGATCCGTGCCATAATACGTTTTTCAAGCGCGCTGTCCCTGTTCCCCGTATTGATAAGGACATTTTTCTTCCGGTCCGCAACAATCTTCGTTATACCGGAATCGTCATTGCGAAGGCCCGTCACGTCCATAAGCCGGTTGATATCCACATCCGTCTCTACCACTCCTATCACGTCTTTCGTCCCTATCGCATATACCTTCTTATAGATAGGAAGGACATAGACATTGGCATTGCCGACTTTTATGTGCTTGGTATCCAGCGTGGAGAACACGAGTTCCGATTCTCTGACAGCTCCATAGACCGCTCCCTGCGTGTCCACCGTCACCTCCGCGTAATATGGCTTTTCTTCCAGATTCTGAAGAGGAAACTGCCAGTCGGCCTTCACCTGGCTGTTCGATGAATAGAGACCGATATTGCCAAAGATATTAGAATACAGATAACGGTTGTTAATCAGTTCCTTCTGTACGCTGGACGTATAATAGTTGATTTCCCGCTGGCTCAGTTCGTTCTTATCGTTCATAAAATAAGAAAATTCCTGCCGGTAGAACAGCTCATCCAGCATGACCTCCGCGTCTGACAGCGTCTCGTCAATCCGGCCCTGCATACTGCCGAGCACGGACGTCAGTTTACCATCCGCAGTCTCCATAGAAGTCTTTTGGTACATCTGTATGTATATGATACAGATAATGAATATCGGTATGAGAAGCAGCAGCATCGTGGCTATCGTCATCTTCCATACCATGTTCAGTCCATAACGTCTCTTCATCCCTTCACCTCTCTCCATCTTTTTCCAGTATAACACATAGAGGGACACCCTGAAAACGAATTGGGGACGGAGGAAAATTAATTTTCCTCCGTCCCCAATTCGTTTTCAGGGTGTCCCTAATTTATTTTAGGGTGTCCCCATAGAATAATGCTGTACAAGGCAGACGCAGGACGATGAGCATCTTGATTTTACTATACGGTATGCACTGCAGTCATTCATGGATACGATATAAAAATTATCGATGATGAAATCTGGATAACAAAAAAGTCAACAACATCTTGTTTAAAAAGATAGAACAGGGCCAGCTGCCGTAGAAACGGCAGCTGTATCCGGCGTTGTTCCTACCGTCCGGCATCTTCCAGCGCCCTGTCCAGTATACGCGCGTTTTGCAAGGTCTCTTTTTCCGACACGAGCGGCTGCTCCCCATCCAGGATGCATCTGCCGAACTGTTCGATTTCCAGCATGTAGTTGTCAGGACACATGACTGTATACTCCGTCTTCTCTTCATCCAGCACTTCCACATTATCCACACTGGCACCTGTGGAAACGGTGAATTTGCACACGTTTCTACAATTGAAGTTGCATGGGACTTCAATCCTTCCCTTATCTCCTACCACGGCATAATAGCCTCTGGCATAGGAATTCAGGGAAGAATACCCTGCGGCCTGGATGCCGTCATCATACTTGAGCAGAAACGTATTGCTCACATCAACCCCATATTCTTCGTCCATCTCGGCAAACGCCTTGACGCTTTCCGGCTCTTTTCCAATCAGATAGCTTATGACATTGACATTATAGCACGCCATATCATAGAACGCGCCGCCGCCCAGATTCTGGTTCATCCTGATGTTAGACATGTCGTGAAGCACATCCGTCAGATGGGATTCTATATACTTCACTTTCCCTATGGCACCCTCATCTATAAGCGCCTTCACCTTCTGCACAAGCGGACTGTGCCGGTAGGCAAATGCCTCCATGAGAAGCACTCCGTTCTCCCGGCACACCTCATACATCTTCTTTGCTTCTTCTTCATTCATGGCTAACGGCTTCTCACATAAAATATGCTTTCCGGCCTTTGCAGCTTTTTCTGTCCACTCATAGTGCATAGTGTTGGGAAGCGGTATGTAGACAGCTTCCACTTCATCGTCTTCCAGCAGCTGTTCGTAGCTGCCATAGGCCTTTTCCGCGGAGAATAATTCTTTGAATTCCTCCGCTTTACCGTCTCCCCGGCTCGCCACGGCATACAGCCTCGCGTTGTCCGCCTGAAGCAGTCCCGGTATCGTCCTTATCCTGGCAATCCCGGCACAGCCTAAGATGCCCCAGTTTACTTTTTTATTCATCAACTTTAACCACCTTTCATCGTTGAGGTTCGTTGGGGACGGGGGAAAATTCATTTTCCCCCGTCCCCAACTCGTTTTAGGGTGTCCCTACCTGCCTTCTACGAATTCTCTCATGCCCTGGAAGATGAGCCATACGGAAGTCGCGCCTGCATCCTGGTGGCCGATTGCCCGCTCCATAAGTGATTTGGCCCGCCCGAACTTGGCTACATACTTTTTCGTGTCTTCCATGCCCTGTCTGGCTGCCTCTTCCGCTGCCTTCAGCATGTCGAGAAGGCTGCCGGAGGCCGCTTTCTCCATCGCTTCTACCGCAGGGGCCAGGGCATCTACCATCGTCTTGTCTCCCACCTCGGCCTTGCCTCGTTCCTGGATGGCAAGGAGGCTCATCCGCTCCATCTTTGCCAGATCTGCGGCCGTAAGCACTTCTTTCGGCTTCATGCCTTTTGCCCCGGCCAGAAACAGGCTGCCGAATATGACGCCGGAGGCACCGCCCATAGACATGAGCATGGCATTTCCCGCAGTCTCGAACACTGCATATGCATTTGTCTCGTCTTCCATCCGGAGCAGCTTTTTCTTCGCCTTCTGCATTCCCCCGGCCATGCCGATTCCGTGGTCGCCGTCTCCGATTACGCTGTCGATCTCCGTAAGATATGGTTTGCCTGCTATTATCTTATCCGCTATGTAAAGCAGCATATTCCTCGCATCTGCGGCATTCAGCTCAGTTAGCTCCCCTTCTTTGCTCCTTACGATTTCGGCCTCTTTTACGTCTGCTTCATCAAATTCCGTCTCTTCTTCCTCCTCCATGTCTCCAGGTTCGCTGACGGCGCCCGTCAGTTCGCCTTTTGCATAGTACGGGGAATAGCACGGCGCGTCATAATACCGCTTCAGCTCCTCGTCGAGCTTCAGCACCGTGATGGAGAATCCGCCCATCTCCATACATGTACAGTATGTCTTCACCTCTGCATCGTACACCTTAAGCCCGTCTGCCGCCATAAGCCTGTGCAGGTCGTAATACACGATGTTCAGCTCCAGAAGAGGTGTGGAGCCAAGCCCGTTCACAAGGACCGCTATCTCATCCCCTTCTTTCAGGTTCATCTCTGCCTTCAGCTCTGCGTACATCCTCCCCACAAGTTCATCCGCCGGCTTAAGCTTCGTGCGCTCAATGCCCGGCTCACCGTGAAGCCCCATACCGAATTCCACTTCGTCATCCGGCAGCTCGAATGTCGGCTTATCGTTCCCCGGCAGCGTTCCGGGAGACGTTGCAAGACCAATCGTATTGATATTGTCCCTCGCCTTTTCTGCAATTCGTACCACCTCGTCAAACGCAAGCCCCGCATCACATGCCGCGCCGGCTGCCTTGATAACAAAGACATCACCCGCGATGCCGCGGCGGTCTGTAATCCGCTCCTTCGGCGCCGAAGCGCAGTCGTCCCACACCCGTACGTGGGCGGTCTTCATGCCGTCCGCGCGGCACAGTTCCTCCGCCATGTCAAAGTTCAGATTGTCTCCTGCATAGCATCCGTAGATGAACAGTACCCCTTTTCCCTGGTCTACGGCCTTTGCCGTCTCATAGATCAGCTCCGGGTTCGGGGAGGCGCATATGTTGCCGCAGGCGACGCCGTCGGCCAGCCCGGCTCCGCAGTACCCGGAAAAAAGTGGTTCATGACCGCTTCCTCCGCCGATGACAAGCGCAACCTTATCTTTTCTGTGTCCCTTGTATGTAAATGCATTGTACTCGCCGATTCTTTTGTAGTACCGTCTGTATGCAGACAGATATCCGGCAAGCATCTCTTCCACCACATGATCTACATCTGCATTTAATATTTTTTTCATCGCACCTCTTCCTCCTATACGTCACTAGCTTCACGCCTCCAACTTAACGCTTCTTATTCTACGTTCCTGTGGCGCCCCGACATCCTCTCGAATGTGAGTCCCGGCGTCTCGTCCACGATGGTCATCACTATTATATCAAATACCATGAGCAGGCACTGTTCAAACAGATTGCCCATGGGCTGGAATGACGGAACGACATCATCCGTCCCACGGTACACCGCGGCCGGGACGAAGAATACTTTGTCCGCAACGTTTCTTGCCGTGTTCCCGCTCGGTGAACCGGTTACCACATATAGGAGAGCTCCTGCTTCTTTCGCCCGCTCGCATATATAATTGATATGCCCGATGCAGCCATCTCCGAGGGTGGCTATCAGCATATCGCCTTCTCCTATAGAAGGTGTCGTGTCGTCCCAGATCCAGTGAATCTCTTTGCCCATATGCATGAGCCTCATGGCAAATGCTCTCGTCGCCATCCCTTCGCGCCCTACTCCGATAAGGAAGATGCGGTCATGCCGCTCCACTTCATCGATAAATTCACGCATCGCTGCCTGATCCAGCTTCTCGAATACCTGTCGATATTCAGAGAGCATCTGCTCGTACATCTCTTTATATTCCATGCTGCGCCTCCTTAATCCAGTTCCCTGTGAAGATAGTCCATCGTCTTTTTCATACCGTCGTACACTGCGTCATCGTCGTCTTCAAATATGGTGACGACCTCCAGGTACTGCATGACATCGTCAAGCCCGGCCCCGGCGGTAGCGCGCCTGATGAGCTCCGGCGTGACGATTCCTTTCTTCGTGAAGTCCCAATGCCGGTCCCACTGGCCGTCCGTCTGCTGAAGATGAATGGATCCGATGTATGGGGCGCATGTGTGGAACCAGAGTTCAATATCCGCTTCTTCCTTCAAAAGCGGCTCATAAAGCGCATGTCCCCAGTCCACGAGCAGCTTTACCGGAATATCCGTCCCTTCCAGGTCCTTCATCATCTTTACCGACACTTCAGGGCTGTATGGAAATTCCGTGATGAGCGGCGTCGCCTCAATATGTATCTCCTCCAGACCTTTCTCCTT
This sequence comes from Extibacter sp. GGCC_0201, assembly GCF_017566055.1. NCBI lineage: Bacteria > Bacillati > Bacillota > Clostridia > Lachnospirales > Lachnospiraceae > Extibacter > Extibacter sp. GGCC_0201. Next base: position 8,426 of record NZ_JABFCH010000028.1, read on the forward strand.
CCCATAGGAGGCCAGCCGCCTGACATAGCCAAGCATCTCTTCGTACCGTTCTTCCCGTCTTGCAGGACAGCGGGCGTCGTCGTAGGACATGCCGCCTACCGGTGTTCCCATGACTTTTGCCCCCATTACTGCCGTAAGGTCGATGGCCCGTTTAAAGAAGAGGAAGGCCGCTTCTCTCTGCTCCTTGGCTGGAGCGAGAAGATGAGCATACGAATAGGACGCCAGTCCTCCGAATGTAGCATCTATGTGTACGCTCTCTTCTTCAAATGCTTCCTTGTATCGGATTGCCAGCACATCCCTGAGTTCTTCCGGCCACCACGGGTCGATGAGGTCCCACGTAAACTGCACGTGGTCCGTGCCAAATTCGTGTCTGCACATGTGGGCCAGCTTCTCTGGCTCTAAAAAGCGCTTTACGGCAAATGACAGATTTAATCCAAGCTTCATAATCAATCTCCTTTCCTAACTGTGATTAGGCTGCGCATGTCTGCTCATAGTGCAGCCCATATATGAGTCTTAGCCAAGCTTTATCTTTCTCTGCTTTCTCTCCCGCATAATCTCTGATATAGAGCTGAAGGATATGGCGATGACGACTACGATGCCGCTGACGGCTGACTGCCAGTATACGTTGACGCCGAACAGCACAATCATGTTCTGGATGATGCTGATGATTGCCGCGCCTATGAGCGCCCCCGCCGGATTGCCGATACCGCCTGTCAGGGATACGCCGCCGATGACAGAGGCGGCGATAGAGTTCATCGGCCAGTTCTCACCGATTGCAGACTGGGAGGAACCAAGCCTTGCCACGTACAGGATGCCTGCCAGGGAGGATATGAGACCGACGATAGCGTATATCATGACCCGAATCTTGTCTACCTTGATGCCAAGAATCTTAGCGGCCTCCCGGCTGTTGCCGATGGCGTAGATATAACGTCCGGTCTTTGTCTTCTTCACCATGAACAGGATAAGGATGAGCACCCCTATGCAGAACACGAACGGGAACGGTACCGGTCCGAGGTTTCCTTTGCCAAGTATGTAGATATCTTCCGGAATCCCTGTAATCGCTTTCCCTTTTGTCAGCACAAGGTTGATACCTCCGTATACCCCTTGCATACCAATCGTGGCTACCATGGAATTCAGTCTCAGCTTTGTAATGATAAGCCCGTTGATACAGCCGAACACAAGACCGAGCAGCAACGCAAGCGCAAGAGCGAGCCATGGGTTGATGCCATAATTCACCATCATCATACCTGCAAGGATACCACACAGAGACGCAATCTTCCCGACCGAGAGATCCAGCTCCCCGATGAGCAGAAGCAGCGACTGGGCGATACCTATCATGCCGATGAAGGCCAGGTCTCTGATAAGAGACTGCAGGTTATACATATCCAGGAAATACGGAGAAGCTACACTTGCAATAATAATCATCAATAACAATACGACGCCGATAGCTGTCATATTACTTTTCTTCAACGCATTTACGAAGACGTTGTTTGTCTTTGTTTTTTCTTTATTCATAATAAACGACTCCTCTTTCTCTAAGAATTTACTCCGATAATAGCACTTAGGATTGCTTCTTTATCCGCCTCTGCATCATACTCGCCGGCTTTCTTCCCTTCATACAACGCAATGATTCTGTTGGAACATTTTTTAATCTCTTCCATCTCCGAGGATATGAGGATGATGCCGATGCCTTTTTCCTCCGCCAGTTCTTTCATGAGACGGTATATCTCTGCTTTCGTGCCGACATCGATTCCCTTCGTCGGCTCATCGAACACAAGCACCTTCGGGCTGCAGCACATCGAGCGTCCGATGATGACCTTCTGCTGGTTGCCCCCGCTCAGGAACTGAATCTCTTTTTCTGCGTCCGGCGTCTTTACATCATAGGTATCGATGATCCTGCCCGCGAGTTCGTCTTCCTTCTTCTTGGAGATGCCAAGGCCGCCCTTTAAGTCCTTAAGGGCTGAGACGGATATGTTCTCACGGATGGACAGGACAGGGAGGATCCCCTGCTTCTTCCTCTCCTCCGGGAGATAGATAAACCCGTGGTTTACAGAATAATTCGTATCTCCAAGCTTCCACTCCTCGCCGCCCAGCTTCACGCTGCCTGAGTATACGGGAAGGTATCCGAAGATGGCCTGCATCAGCTCGCTTCTGCCGGCCCCCACCAATCCTGAAAATCCCAGTATCTCTCCTTTTTTCAAAGTGAAGCTCACATCCGTGAACCGCTCTCCTGTCAGGCATTTGACTTCCAAAAGCACTTCATCCGATACCTTGTCAGAATAAAATACCTGCTTCTGATCAAGCTCACGTCCGGTCATCTGCCGGATTACCCACGGTATATCTATCTCTTCCAATCTGGAATAAGCGACTTTCTTACCATTTCTGAATACTGTCAGTACATCACCCAGGGCAAATATCTCTTCCAGCTTATGGGAAATGAATATGATCGCTTTATTTTCTGCTTTAATCTCTTTTACAATGTCAAATAATATCTCTGTATCACTCGTCGTAAGGCTGGTCGTCGGTTCGTCCAGCATGAGCACTTCATAGTCTTCATGGACCGTGGCTCTCGCAATCTGCAAAAGCTGCTGTGCAGATACGGATATATCCTTCACAAGTTCATCCGGCTTTACCGGTATGCGGAACTTCTCAAGCAGCGGAACCGCCTTCTTTTCCAATTCTTTCTGGTTTACAATCCCTTTGAGGCCGGATTTCTCATATGGCAGGAACAGATTTTCCGCAACAGACATATAGCCGAACAGATCTATCTCTTGGGGCACGTATGCCACTTTGTCAAACAGCACCTTGTTCTTCAGCGCGTCCTCCCCGTCTATCAGGACCTGCCCTTCTTCCGGCTCATACACGCCTGTCAGACACTTGATCAGCGTACTTTTCCCCGCACCATTCTCTCCGATGACGCAATGGATCTCTCCCGTATCAAAGGATACATCTACCGAATCAAGAGCGACTACGCCCGGAAATAATTTCGTAATATTTTGTGCCTCTAATACTTTCATAGACATGCTCCTTTTAAAAAAACGAAGGGCGAGTAACTTGAATTAATCCAGTCACAAGCCCCCCGTTTCTAGTCATTCTGATTGTTATTCACTTACAGTTTTAATCCATTCATCGATATTGGTCTCATCAATGTATGCGATACCTGTGTCAACTTTCTGTGGAATTTCGATTCCGATCGACTGCTGCCACATCATCAGAACTGCCATAGAGCCCTGCATCTGAGGTATTGTGGAAGATGTCGCGGAGATCGTTCCGCTCTTGACATAATCAAGGATTTCAATCAGGTTATCCATTGCAACGAATGTAACTTCACCTGCTTTTCCCGCCTCCTCGATAGCTGCCGCCACGCCTGAGCCGCAGGCGTCACAGTTCAGATAGCCTTTCAGGTCCGGGTTGGCCGCGAGAACTGCTGCTGCCTGGGACTGGGCTTCTTCTACATTGTCGTTGTCAATACCGCCGTCAATCACTTCAATATTCGGATATTTTTTCAGCGCGTCCAGATGAGCCTGGTATCTTTCTGCATGGTTCGGTGCAGATGGGAATCCCTGCATCACTGCAACCTTGCCTTCTTCTCCGATGAGTTCTGCAAGTTTATCTGCGGCAATCGTTGCCTGCTCTTTAAAATCATTGCCGACACTTGTAAGGCCGCTGCCTTCCGGTGACGGTGCGTCGAAGAGAACGACCGGGATGCCCTGGGACTGAATCTCTTCTATGACAGCCTTGCTGCCTTCATAGTCTACAGGGTCGACGGCGATACCGTCCGGCTTCGTCGCTGCTGCCTGCTCCATGACGGAGTTCTGCTCTGCCACGTCTGACTTGGACGGTGCACGGTAGTCAATCTTAACTTCCACGCCGAGCTGGTCGGACAACGCATCCGCCTGAAGCTGTGCACCCTTGTTGACTTCGTCGAACCAGGCATGGACACATTTCGGTACGACGACGAATGTCAGGTCCTCGCCCTTCTTTGCCTCTCCCCCTGATTCTTTCTTCGTCTCTCCGGAGTTGCATCCTACCAGCAGTGCAGTAACCATGACTGCTGCCAGCAGAACCGATAAAACTTTCTTTTTCATGTACATTTCCTCCTTTATGTTAGTTCTTTCCCTCTTGGAATGGTTTTATTATACATGGGGGGAATACAGATTCCAATGTGACAGGATTTAGATTAAGTGTGAACATTTTAAGGCCTTGACCAGCATATCTAATCAAGGCTTATAATCTTGTCCGAGATATCTTCTACATACTCTTCTCTGGACTTCAGTATGATTACCGCAGTTCCCCTGTTCGCAAACTTCTTGATGTATGATTTTACGATGGACACACCGAATACGTCGCACTGTGCAAATGGCTCGAAGAGGACGAGCACCTTGGGATTATATATATACCAGCGCTCAAGCGTTATGCTGATAAGATCGTTGATTTCCAGGTCCCCGGCTTCCATGTCCGGCATCATGGCATCGCTGTCCATATTCTGTTTCAGCATCTTCGAGATTCTTCCAGATGATGCGATATACTCTGCCGATGATATCTTTCCAAGCGACGGGAGCAGCAGGTTCTGTCCCGCCGACATATGGGTGAACACTTCTTCTTTGCTCCCCATATGCATGACAGACACGACTTTGCCCCGGACGAATCCGCTGAAATCGCCGGACGCATATTCACGCGAATCGATGACGCAGTACATGTCCCTTCCCGGCTGCCTTCCTGACAGCATGAGGAAGAGCCTCTCCTTTTCTCTGCCGTCCAGTACAAGAAACGTGACGACCTCTCCCCTTGAGAAGTTGAAGTCTCCTTTCCTTCCGTCTTTCAGCCTTAACCCTCTCACCCGGTACACCGTCTTTTTCTCCTCGCTCTGTTCCAGCGTATAGCTGTCCATATTCTGCTTCTTGGATTTAATCGTGCTGCCGAGCAGAAACTTTTCCAGATGTCTGCCATCCTGTATATAATCCGTCCGGCACTTTTTCACGATCCGTCCTTTTTTCATGATAATATATTTATCAGACAGCATGGACAAGACCATATCCGAATGGCTGTTAACGATGACTGCCATTCTTTCCCTGGCCAGCTTCTTCATGATACAGGCAAATTCCCCGATCGATTCCGGACGCATCCCCTCGAACTCGTCCTCCACTATGACAATCCTGGCCCCATGCCTTCTGGCTTTTACCATATCTGCAATTCTTTTTTCCAGCTCTGTAAGCTCTTTCAACTTTCGGGAGACATCGAATGGAATGCCGAGCTCTTTAAAATATGCATCCGTCTCTTCTTCCAGGCGCCTCCTGTTCCAGAGCATCTGGAACCAGCCGGACCCGACAAGCCCTATATATTCTGCTACCGTCCAGTCATCAATCTTATAATTCGATGCCGCGATACGGTATACGTTCCGGGCCAGCTCCTCCTGGTCTGACATCCTGGCCCCGTCCACATATATGTTAAGCCCCCGTATGTCTGCCTCCGCCTCACCGCACAGCAGACGTACGAGCAGGTCCTTGCCCGAATAGGTCAGTCCGAGGAAGCCGACGCTCTCTCCTTCCAGTATACACATGGAGATATTTTCCAGCTTTCTGCCGGCCGCATATGTATAATCCAGACTGCTAATCCGCAGTATTTCTTTCTTCATCTTCCAATCCACCGCCCCTTTCATATCCGGCCGGTACCGTAATCTCTACATCCGTCCCCTGGCCGACGGTACTGTATACATTGACCCCATATTCTTCTCCAAAAAGCAGCTGTATCCTCTTGTGGATATTCGGCAGCGCGATTCCTGTGTTCCGCTGCCTGCTGCCGCCGTCATCCAGCTGCATATCCTGGGACTGGATTCTGGCGCCCAGCTCTTTCAGCTCTCTGCCGTCTATCCCCTTCCCATTGTCGGAGATGGTGATGATCAGGTTGCTTTCTGTGACGATGACTTCGATGATTACCTTGCCCCCTTCCAGCTTCTCTTCGAGTCCATGGAAAATAGCATTTTCTACAACGGGCTGTATGATCAGCCTCGGAATCAGGAAGTCATAGGCAGCCTCATCTTCCTCGTCTATAATGATTTCCATGGAAAAGCGGTTGTTAAAACGGTACCGCTGTATGAGCATGTAGTTGTTGATATTGGCAAGCTCATCGCGCAGCGTTACAAGATTTCCTTTCCCGCTTATGCTGTATCTGAAAAACGCGGCGAGCGCTTCCACCATCTTTGCGATTTCAACATTATCGTCCATCAGGGCCTGACCCCGTATGGATTCCAGCGTATTGTACAGAAAATGAGGGTTAATCTGGCTCTGGAGGGCTGTAAGCTCTGTCTGCTTGTCGAAAATCTTCGCGGAGCTCTTTCTCGTACGCCGTTTGGCCAGCCTGTCGGTAATCCGCTCAATCTGTTCCATATAGGGGACGCGTCCTGCCACCTGCTTTAGCTCCCTTTCGATGTCATCTTCTTCCAAACGGTCTCTATCTGCAAAATAGTCGAGCGTCTCGTCGAAGCTTTTAAATGGTATCAAAACAGCGGCTGCGAGGTATATCATCGCTCCTGCCTGGAAAAGCATGGCGCCCCAAATCGCGGCCCTTGAATATCCGTATCTTTCGATACACATAAACAGCAGGAGAAGGAAGATGATTTCACATATAATCAGAGTTCTTAATCTTTTGACCAGTTTCATATTCTCCTCCTAAGAGTGCAGCTTGCGGTACAGCGCGGGCTTTACCCCGACTACTTTGGCAAATGTCTGGCTGAAATACCTGGAGTCCTTATATCCGACGCTTTCACCGATGGCAGCTATCGTCTCGTTTGTGCCGCAGAGCATTTCCTTCGCCTTTTCCATACGCACGTTCATAAGGTAGGCGCTGAAGTTCATGCCGGCTTCTTTTTTGAACAGCACGCTGAAATAGACAGGGTTCAGGCCTATGACTTCGGCGATGTCTTCCAGAACGATCTTCTCATTATAGTGTTCGTCAATATACTGCTTTGCCTGGCGTACCGGTTTGACGGATTCGTCCTCTGCGGCCTCCCGGTTCATATCCAGATAGCTTCCAAGCTCTGCCTTCAGCAGGTTCTTAAGCTGTGTGACGGAGTAGCAGTGCTGGCAGCTGCCGGCAAGTCTTTTCCGAAGCTGGCGGGATTCTTCCTGATGGAGATCTATGTATCCGAAAAAGAGCTCGATTAGCTCCTCCGCAACCGTATAGCACTTTGAGAAGTCGATATCCTCCCGCAGCATAAAGCTGCTGTATATCTGGTTCAGGCACTGTTCCATCTTATCTCTGGAATATACTTCCAGGCTCGCCAGGAACGCTTCCCTGTATTGTTCCACCGGATTATCCGCGGCGTCATTTCCCCCGCCTGACAGTGTATCGGCGTAGATGAGCCGCCCGGTTCCCATCTTGATACGGTTACCGACCGCCCGGCTGGATTCTTTGATAGAAAAACGGATCCCCGCGAAGTCTGTCTTTTCTGTCCCGACTCCAATCGTCACCTCATACTGTTCAAATCCCATCAGATAATCTTTTATCTCCGACAGGATGTCGTTGATGCTGTTCTTGATAAGCTTGGCTCTGCTGTAATCATAGTTGAAGAGGCAGTAGATATGCAGATTCTCCTTTTCACATATGAGCACCTCTTCCGATACCTCCTTCAGAATCCCCTCCACGATGGCGACGACCCGCTCTACCGTCAGCCTGTCCTGCTTTCGGTCGCTCTTGCTGTAATCGACATAGTCAAGCTTGATATCGATTCCCCGGTAGACTTCCCCCTCAAGCGCTACTCTGGCATCCTCCATTTCGGCCTCATCATCCTGCTCGATTATATTTTTCAAAAAGTCACGCTTGATAATCTGCCTGCTCTCCGTAACCTTCTCCTGAAGCTCCTGCCGCTCCTTCTGCTGCCGCTCTTTTTGCAGGAATTCCCTGTGTATCTTCCCAAGCACTTTGTCCAGCTCGTCCTCACTGATCGGCTTCAGCAGATAATCATCCACCCCATACTGGAGCGCACGGTGGGCATACTCGAACTCCTTATAGCCGCTTATCACGACGAACTTGATGTCCCGGCTTATCTCACGCGTCATGCAGATCAAGTCCAGACCGTTTATCTTCGGCATCCGGATATCCGTAATCACGATGTCCGGCCGTTTCTCCCTGATAATCTGAAACGCAGCCTCCCCATTATCCACGGCATCCACAAACTCCATATTATACTCGTCCCACTTGATCAGCTTCTTGATCAACATCCCAATCCTAAATTCATCGTCCACAATCAGTACACGCCATTTTCTATTCTGCATCTCAAACACCTTTCATCTAATACCCTCTGGCACCAACATTAATTTATTATGTTATATTATAATGGTTTAAAAATCAATAAGCAACACGGGAATCACTGGGGGACACCCCAAATCGAAATGGGGACACCCTGAATCGAATTAGGGACGGAGGAAATCTAATTTTCCTCCGTCCCTAATTTGGGAACGTCCATAATTTGTGGACTTAACCTAACCCCCATTCTCTCATCTCTTCTTCCGGAGGACGCTCATACAGTCCCCTCCTGCTGAAGCGCCAGCCTGCCTGTTCCTGCACCTCCAGCAGGTACTCCGTATGTTTCAGGCTTGCGACCATGGAGTCTATGACCGGTACATGGAATTCTTTCTGAAGCTCTTCATAGAAGCCGAACTGCATGCTGCAGCCAAGGATGATGACTTCTGCACGGTCTGTTTCAATTGCCGAGCGTATCTCCCGTTTCATCCGTGTGACTGTCTCTTCTTCATCCTGATGGAACTCCAGTACTCCCATGCCAAGGCTCCGGAAGGATGCAAGCTTACTTTCCAGCCCGTAGCGGTGCACGTTCTCCTTCATCTGTGGGATCCATTTATCCCTTCCTACAATGACAGAAAACTGGTTCCCCAGCATAGCGGCCAGATGCATGCTGGCTTCGCCTGGCGCTGTAACAATTATCTTTTGGCTGATCTCCCGTGACGGGTATAAAAAGGGATCGTCGAAGCAGCTGATGATAACTGCATCGAACCCGTCCTTTTCTGCCCGTTGCACTTCTTCTAAGATGCCCCTTCCGGCAATGGCCTGATAATACTGGTATTCTAAATGCTTCGGACCTGTTTTGAGACTTCGCACTTCAAGCTCCGTATTCTCGTCCCGATATCTGTCCAGATAAGACTGAATCATCGGATTTAAGTCGTTGTATGCAACTGCTTTTAAAAATAAAATCCGCCTTTTCCCCATATGTCCTCCTCATCTGTGCTACTCATCTTAGCAGCTTCACATCTTAGCAGCTTCGCATCCTAGTATCCTGCGATTCCCAGTTCCGCGCAGAGCTTCTTAGCAGTAGGATCTACAAACACGCCATCTTCCTCCAGCTTTTCACCATCCAGTATAATCGTAGGGCGCAGAACCGTTCCATCTGAATGCGAAGCAGCGCTCCAGTGTGCACCGCCAATCTTGATTCCCTGGCTGCCGATTCCAAATTCCATACAGCCGAACACCCTTTCATCCTCCACGATACGTCCCGTCACCTTCCTGACTCCCGGATTAAATCCCTGTGAGTAGTGTGCGAGGCGCAGCATATTCGGATCGTCGAAGGAATACAGCCAGTTCTTATAGATGTCCGCCTCTGCACCACCTGTCACGTCTACGACGCGCCCTTCTTTGAAGTCGATGCAGATCGTCTCTCTCAGGACACCGAGCGTATCCGGCGGAAATACGGCCCCGTCAAATACAAGCCTTCCTTCGATAGACTCCTCTACCGGACACCAGCTCGTCTGACCGGTCAGCATGACCGGATACCCTTTCTCCGCTGCCTTGATTCCGGAGTGGCGGACCTTGCGCCCACCCATGCTGCCTCGAAGGTCCATGCCTTGTTTGGAGAGCAGATGGATATCCTGTGCCTTCTCCAGACGGTATTTGAAATATTCTCCAAGCTCAATCACCTTATCCACATTCACTTTGCCGATACAGTTTACTAACATCTCCGTATCCAGCCCCGTCGCACAGATATAGCGCGCGCCGTTCTCATCCACCGCCTTGCGGTAAGCCGGCCCGTGCATGATAGATGCATAGGTCAGCTCAATCCATACGTCCGCTGCTGCGATAGCGTCAGCTACCGGCTGCGGAGGGTCCGCATAAAATCCTTCAGCCGTCGGATAATAGACGACCGTAGGGACTGTCTCTATCGTGTAAGCCGCCTCTGTCAGCGCATGGACCACTCTCTCATCTACACACGTATCATATGTAATCACAAGATTTTCTCCCGGTTTGCAGAGCATGATATCCCGCACCAGCTTCATCGCCGCTCTGGCAAGCTCCATCCTTCGATATTCATTGCGCATTTCCACTCCAAGATTCCACTCCATATTGTAACCTCCTGCTTCGTCAAAGCGGACCCCCACGGGCGATAACGCTGCCTGGGGCTGACCTTGCACCGGCTTTACAGCGACTTCACTGTCGTAAGGCCATAATTTCCAAGATCCTTATCCGCATATTTATAAGTTTCATATTTTTTGTATATCTGGGGCAGTTTGAGACTGTCCCACTCCAGCCTGTCCCTGGCGGCCCGTATTTCCTGTTTGGACAGCAGCATCTCCACATATCCTTCCGCGTCATCTTCCAGCGCACATAACACGTCACCTGCCGGTCCCATTACAGCCGTGCCGCCGCAATACCTTACGTCCCCGGACGCACGGTTCAGGGCAGCTGTATAAATCTGATTCTCCGCCGCCCGCATCCGCGCGCAAAGATGAAACAGCTCCTTATAGCCATCTATCCAGGCACTCGGATAGACGATTATATCTGCCCCCATATTGGCCAGAGGCGTGGATATCTCAAAGAATCGCATATCCGCACATATGAGCATTCCGATCTTCCAGCCCCTGTAAGGAACCAGAATCAGTTCCTCCCCACGTGTGAAGAACTCACACTCCTTATCCCAGAGATGTATCTTTTTATACTCTCCCAGGAGCTTTCCGGCCTCATCCCATATACAAGCCACATCATAATACGCATGCCCCTCTTTCACACAGGTGCCAGCCAGAATTGCAGTATTGCATTCCTCTGCCAATGCAGAAAAAAACAAGTTCTCATCTTGTGAATCTGCTGCCCTGGAAAAATCATACCCGCTTACACAGAGTTCCGGAAAGCACAATAAATCCACTTCCCTTTTTGCATAAGCTAACGCAAGCTCTCTGATATGCGCGCGGTTCTTCTCTATCTCGCCTTCCGTGACCGACAGCTGCACCAATCCTATTTTCAACAATATCATTCACTCCTTTTTCGTCCTCTCCCTGTCAGGAAATGTTTAAGAGTGTATATAACGCCTGTGCGTAGATCTTCGCAGACAATATGAGGTCCTCCACGCTGATATATTCGTCCGGCTCATGTGCCAGCTCCCTCTGCCCTGGAAATACAGGGCCATAAGCCGCAAAATTCTCTGCCGCCCTGCAGTAGGTGCCACCGCCGATCACGACTGGCCCTTCCGCCCTGTCGGTACACTCCTGGTATACATGCAGGAGCGTCTGTATCAAGGGCGCTTTTACAGGCATATAGATGTGCTTTTTGTCCTGATATATATCCAGCTCTACCTTCTGCTGTGCGCAGGCTACCTTTAACGTCTTAAGAATCACTTCCTTGGAGGCATGAATCGGATAACGGATTTCTACCGTCGCCTTTCCGGAGCCTTCTCCCACCTCCAGCATGCCAAGGGACAGTGTCAGAATGCCGGACAGCTTATCCTCACATGCAACACCGAGTCGTTCCCCCCGGTAGCCGTCTCCAAATAGCTCTTCTATCTTTCCGGCAAACCGGCTCTTCCCATCCTCATATAGCGGAAGCAAGCGTAAGAATTCCAGCAATATCTGAATCGCATTTTCACCGTTCCACGGCTGAGAGGAATGTCCGCCCTGCCCCTTCGCTTCTATTTTCCAGCCCCTTTTCTGCTCCGGGCAGGACATAAGCTCTGTAATAGATATTTTGTCCTTCTTTGCATAGCTTTCTCTTGCCTCATGCAGTATCTCGCCTGCCTCATTTGTCCCGTCAACCATTGCATAAGCATATCCCGGAACCACATTGACCTTCGTCCCGCCCCGGACTTCCTTCAGAATCATGCCGGAGGCCTCGCCCGGTTCCTTCCACGTTTCCGATACGTCAAACCGGAGGATTCCCTTTTCTGCATGAATGACCGGGAATTCCCCGTCCGGAGAGAATCCTCCCCAGGGGGCTTCTTCCTTTTTCAGGTAATATTTCAGGCCCCGCATAAAACCACTCTCTTCGTCCGTACCGATGATATGGCACACATGGTTCTTAACCGGAAGCCCGCTTTCTTTTACCACCTTCATCGCAAAAAGAGCGGCCACCATAGGTCCCTTATCGTCCAGGGAACCTCTCCCATACAGTCTGCCGTTGTCAATGGTCCCTTCGAAAGGAGGATAGGACCATCCGTCCCCGGGCGGCACCACATCGATATGGGTCAGTATGCCAATCTGCTTCCCTCCCTGTCCCCATCTGACCGTGCCTGCATAACCTTCATGGTTCTTCGTATCGAAGCCAAGCTCCTCCGCCACTTTCAGCACTTCTTCAAGCGCAGCTTCAATGGGCGCTCCAAACGGCGCTCCCTCGCTTCCTTCCTCATAGAGGCTCGGATGTGCGATGAGCCTTTGTGTCGTCTTCACAATCTCTTTCTGATATTCGTCTATCAGGTTATTTAATATGTGCTCCACGGTACCCCCTCTTTCTCACTTGCCCAGTCTGGCGGCATATTCTTTCAGCTCATCATCGACGATTTTCCCGTCCATGGTGATTGCAGTTCCATCCAGATAGATGGATACGCTCAGGCAGGTGGCGTCGATATGGGAAGGCGCCGGAATCCCGTCCGGCGGCATGAGGAAACTTCCGATTGCCCCAAAGCCCCACTGGGAGCCCCCGAAGATCCGCTCATCTTCACCAAGCTGCCCGGTCAGTTTTGCGTTTGGATGGAAACCGACACAGACATGTGCGGGCCTCAGCATCTGCGGATGATGGAAGTCCCTCATATATTTCTCCCACTGCCTGGCAGTGGCGCCGCCTTCCACGTGATCGATCACACCGTCCTTCATATAGATCTTCACCGGTTCGCTCAGCACCCCGAACTGTGGCACCAGGGAACCGTCTATGGCGATGACGCCGTTCACCGTATCGAGATCCGGCGTCCATGAGATCATGCCTGCCAGCATATGGGTGCCCGGTTCGTCCGCATATCCGTCCCGTGCATTGATAGGGTAATCCGGATGGTTATCAAATGATATGTCTTCACCTGCGGTGCTGGTAAGCCTTACATGCTTTGCCGCGCGTATCTTATCCCGTACCGCGTGCAGAAGGTCCCGCAGCGCCCCGTGATCCGTATTGGCAAATAAACGGATAAACACATCCACATACATCCCCGGCAGGCATAAGAACCGCAGCTTCTTATTCGTATGCGCCACTTCCTCATACGTGCTGGAATATAAGAAATACATCGCATTGTACTCTATCCAGCAATCCGCTTCCAGAAGCGCTGCTTTAATCGGGGCAGACGGCAGAAAACCATCCACTTGCTTCCCCGGTCCCGGCGGAGTCGCCGTCCAGATGACCATCGGTTTTGCCCCTGCTGCATACACGGCCCGGGCGGTAGCATTCACGACACGTTCGTCACTCTTCGTGTCTGCCGTAATCACAAAGTTTTCACCGGGCTTCACCTTAAAAAGCTCCTTTACGATGACATCTGCGGCCTTGCCTATTTCATATTCATATAGAAAGTCTCCCATGTTATCATACCTCCTGTCCTGCACATGTCAGTCTGCCTGACAGAGTCTTCAGTTCCTCATCTATGAGCGTTCCATGCATCCACAACGGCTTATCGTCCAGATAGATATCTGTATGTAAGGAAACTGCATCTGAGTGGGACGGTGCATACACGCCTTCCGGCGGCAGCATGCCGGCACCGATGCTTCCAAATCCCCACGTGGTAGACCCCCATACCCGCTGGTCCAGCAGAATATCGCCTATTACTTCTGCCCCCGGGTGGAAGCCGATACCTGCGTGCGACACCCGAAGCATCTGTGGATGTTCAAAGCTTTTCAGCCACGCTTCATACTTTTTCGCCTCTTCTCCTCCGGTAATGGAACGGATGCAGCCATGTTCCACACTAATTTTTACCGGCGTCGTAATCACACCGATGTCCGGCGCCACGGAACCGTCCAGGCAGATGACGCCATTCACGCTCTCAATCTCCGGCGTCCATCCAATCTGCCCCATATACAAATGAGTCCCCGGAACGCCGGCATCTCCAAGCTTGCATGATATGGGCCTGCCTGGTACATTTTCAAAGGAAAGGACATCCCCCTTTGGAGACACCATCCGTACCTTCTCTGCATGGGCAATCTTATCCCGCAGCATGACTGTAAACTCCCGCATAGCCGGATAATTGACATTGCCAACGCAGCGGATCAGCGTATCTGCGGTCGTTCCGGTCAGGCACATGTGCCGAAGCTTTGGATTCGCTTTTTTCGCGTTGTAGAAAGGAGTGGAATATAAGAGCCATTTCACATTCAGCTCAATCCAGATGTCTGTATGGGCAAGCAGACCGCTCAGGCCCTCAACCTGGATATCCTTATCCGCCGCAAGGCTTACTCCCGCCGGAACCGGTATCAGGACAACGCACGGCTTCGCTCCTGCCATGGCTGCGGCACGTCCGACCGCCTCGATGACAGATACATCTGCAGCCGTATCTGCAGTAATCGCAACTGTCTCTCCCTTTTGCGTCTGAAGCAGGTCTTTGACCAGCACTTCAGCGGCAAATTGCAACTCACGTCCTATCACTCTTTCTCCGCCTCCTTATGTTCAGCCACGTCCTGTTTCGCAAACTTATGACAGCATACATAATGCTCTGGTCCAATCTCAGTCATTATCGGTGCCTCTTTCTTGCAGATATCCATACAGTCACGACATCTGGTGTGAAAGGTACACCCCTTTGGAGCATTGACCGGTGACGGAATCTCTCCCTGCGAAGTTATCTGCTCCGGCTTCATGGCCTCCTCTTCCTCCGTCGCAACCGGAATGGAAGACAAGAGCATCTGCGTATAGGGATGCAGCGGCGCGTCAAAGAATTCCTTCGTCGGAGCAAGTTCACAGAGCCTGCCCAGATACAGGATTGCTACGCGGGTCGCCACATTACGCATCAGGCTCAGGTCATGGGTGATAAATAGATACGATAGCTCCAGCTCCTTCTGCAGCTCAATCAGCGTATTGATTACCTTGGCCTGTACCGATACGTCCAGAGCAGATGTAGGTTCATCCAGGATAATCAGTTCCGGATTGGTGGCCAGTGCTCTTGCAACGGACACGAGCTGCCTCTCTCCACCACCGATATTGCGGGGCATCTTATTTTTATATTCCCGCGGAAGCCCCACCTCTTCCAGGAGGCTTTCAATCCGTTCCACTTTCTTTTCCTTTGACATCTTGTCATGGATGTCCAGCGGTACCTGCATGCTTTTTTCAATGGTCCTGCGGGAATTTAGCGAGGAGCCCGGATCCTGAAATACGATCTGGATCTCTCCTTTTTGCCGTAGCGTCCGCTTATACCCCTTTTTTACAAGGTCCGTCCCCTTATAGCGTACTTCTCCTTCCGTAGCGCCGTACATTCCGACCACCGTATAGGCGATGGTGCTTTTTCCACAGCCCGACTCACCCACGAGGCCGAGGGTCTCCCCTTTATACAGGTCCATGCTGACACCGTCGACAGCCTTTACCGTCTGCCCGTTCCCAAGAGGAAAATATTTTTTCAAATCTTTTATCTCTAATATTTTTTCTGACATGATTGACCCTCCTCCGCCTGAAAGCATGCCACCCAGTGTGCCGCGCTGATTTCATGTCTTACTGGTTTTTCATTCATGCACTTTTCAACAGCATAGGGGCACCGGGGGGCAAAACGGCAGCCTTTCGGCGGATTGCTGTAATCTGGTATCCGCCCGGGAATCCCTTTCGCAATGCCGCTGCCGGTAAGCTTAGGCAGACAGTCTATCAGTGCCTGCGTATAGGGATGCTGCGGGTTTTCAAACACCTGCTTTGTCTCGCCGCCCTCCACGATGGTACCGGCATACATGATATTGACTGTCGTTGTTACCTGCCTGATCACGCCAAGGGAGTGGGTTACCATTACGACCGACAGCTCTCCCGACTCTACGAGGCGCTTGATCAGCCTTAAGATCTGATCCTGTATCGTCACATCCAGAGCGGTTCCCGGCTCATCCGCCAGCAAAAGCTGCCTTTCCGCCGCCATTGTCATGGCGATGCAGACTCTCTGGCGCATACCCCCGGACAGTTGAAACGGATAGCTGTTAAGTATACGGTCCGGATCTGCCAGCGAAACTGTCTCCAGCGATTTTGCCGCCTTCTCAAGAAGCTCTGCTTTCGTAAGCTTCTTACCCTTATGCTCATTGTGCGCATACTTCAATGCTTCCAGAAACTGATTCTTAATGGATATAACCGGGTTCAGGGCGCTTGACGGATCCTGGAATATCATTCCGGCGCCCTTCTGCCTGTATTCCTGCAGTTCATCTTTGGACATCTGGAGTATGTTCTTCCCATCATAGAGAATCTCTCCGCTTTCCATCGTTCCATTGGATGGCAGCACGTTCAATATCGCCCGCAGCGTCGTCGTCTTTCCACACCCGGATTCGCCGACAATCCCGACACTTTTTCCTTTTTCCACGCTGAACGATACCCCATCCAATACGTGGGTTTTTACATTTGCAACAGTATAGGATACGGACAAATCTCTGACTTCCAGTACGTTCGTCTTTTCTTCCATCTATTTGCCCTCCACGTTAAAGATATTCCCGACACCATCTCCCAGAAGGTTGAATCCTAACACGATGACAATGATCGCCACCGCCGGGAATACCGCAAGCCACCACATATCCGGCAGAAATTTGACACCATCATTGATCATATTGCCAAGGGCCGGTGTCGGCGGCTGTTCTCCAAGTCCCACAAAGCTTAATGTCGCGCCCATGCATATGACATATCCCATATCGAGCGTCATCTTTGTCAGAATCTGATCAAAGGTGTTAGGCAGGAACTCTTTCAATACAATGTGGCTTAGCTTCGCACCTGTCAGTTCCGCATATACGATGTAGTTTTCCGTCCTCAGAGAAGAAGCCACTCCAAAGGAAAGCCTTGCATACCAGGGCCACCACATGATCGTAATTGCTATCATCGAATTCTTAAGATTCGGTTCCAGGATTGCAGCAATCGCAAGTGCCAGTACCAGCGCCGGCACCGACAGGAAGATGTCTACGATCCGCATCAGTATCGTCTCTATCCACGTATCTTTAAAGTAACCGGCCAGCACGCCTACGACAAAGCCTACAGGTACTGCAATCGCCAGCACGAGGACGCCCATGAGGAGGCTGCTTCTGAGGCTGATGAGCAGCCTGGAAAAGACATCCCGCCCCATCGTGTCCGTACCCATAAGATGCCCGGCACTCGGCGGCTTCGAACTTTCTTCAAACTTCACAACCGGCCCCGCATCTTCTGGATACGGAGCAATCACTGGTGCAAAGATTGCAAGCAATACTATGAGCAGCACGATTGCCAGCCCCAGTACCGATACTTTACCGGCTGCGAACTTATACCAGTTTTGAATCCATGTTTCTTTACGTTCTGCTTTCATTTACACCACCTCCTATCTTGTCCGCTTCTGCCGCATTCTCGGGTCCAGTATCATGGCCACGATGTCTACGGCGATACTCGTCAGTGCAAATGCAAGTCCGATGATCAGGACGACGGCGCAGACTGCATTGGTATCTTTGTTTAATATCGCTGTCATCCCATAGCTGGACAGCCCCGGCCAGTTGAAGATACGCTCTACGAGGAATGCATTGCCGAACATGGCCGCGATGTCCATGCCTATTACGGTAATCGTGGGTATTACG
Source organism: Extibacter sp. GGCC_0201 (assembly GCF_017566055.1). Lineage (NCBI taxonomy): Bacteria > Bacillati > Bacillota > Clostridia > Lachnospirales > Lachnospiraceae > Extibacter > Extibacter sp. GGCC_0201. The sequence continues at coordinate 26,365 of NZ_JABFCH010000028.1, forward strand.
GACGGCTTCAGCAGGAATCTTCTGTTAACCACCGACTGCGGGACACCCTGGGAAGTGACCATAGTGATATAGTCTTTATCCGCATTCTGCAGCATGCTGGATCTCGTAATCCTGGCCTCCTGCATCGTCTTTCCAAGAGCCAGTGCCAGTGCGGGGAACAAAAGATGTAAAAATGCATCCCACGCTGCCGCCGGCTTTCCGCCTAACAAGGCATCCAGAACGTACAGGCCCGTAATATCCGGTATGGTGAAGGAGGGGCTTAAGCGCCCCCCTATCGTAGGCATAACAGGTATCCAGTACCCGAATATGAGCACGAACATGACTGCAAATACAAAGGTCGGCGTTGCCACAAATATGTACCCGGAAAATCTGCACAGGTAATCCTGCCATTTATTCTTATGCTGGGCACTTGTAACGCCCAGATACAGCGCCACCAGGATAGATGGGAATCCGGCCCACAAGACGAGCTCGATGGTCGCAGGGGCAAAGTCCTTGATATCCTGTATGACCGCACGCTTTGTAACTGCTGACGTTCCAAAGTCTCCGCGCAGCGCTCCTGTCAGCCAGTATCCATACTGGGCGGGCAGAGGCTCGTTCAGGTGGTTCACCTCCCGATAGTTCTCCAGCACTTCCTCAGATACATTTGCTCCCAATGCAAGCCGGGCCGGGTCGCCCGGTACAATCCGCATAAGAACAAATATAATAATTGTCAGCCCCAGTAAAACAACGAGCGAGCTAAGCAATCGTTTCAATATACTCTTCAGGAGTGACATGATCTTATCCTCCTCTCTTTCCCGTTATGCTGTTCTACTTCTTGTCCGGATATATCTTGATATTTGGCATATAGTTGATATATCCCATAACCGGAACCAGGTTTTCAGGGTCTGCAGCATCATAATCTACGTAATCGGAACGGTAGGCAAAGCGTAACGTGACTTCTGCAATCGGTATCATGACACATTTATCAGCAAGATAATCCTGTATGCCCTCGTATTTTGCAACCCGTTCCTCCTGGTTGACTGTCGTCATCGCATCATCAATCATGCCGTCCAGCGTCGCATCCTCAATCCAGCAGCAGTTCTTCCATGTTCCCGAAGTCTTGGAGTGAAGCGCGGACTCGAAGACTGACCCTGCCTCCGGGTAATCGGCTGAAAACCATGTGGTCGTTACGTTAGGTGTGGTCTCCGGTGACGAAGAACTCTCTACGACGCTTGCCCAAGGTGTTTTGACGACTTTGACATTCACGCCAATCTGCTGTGCCGCCGACTGTATCAAAAGAGCCAGCTTCTCGCGGTCCGGCGTCTCCGCCACCCAGCAGACCTCAATCGGATAGTCCTGGATGTTATCCGCATATTTAGACTTTTGGATTTCTTCCTTTGCCTTTTCGATATTAAAGCTGTAATCGCTCATCTTCTTATAACCGAGCACATTTTTGGAAATAATGCTTTCTGCCTTGACGGAGTTCGGGTATACGTCCTTACAGACCGCATCATAATCAAGCATATAAGCCAGCGCCTTCCGTACGTGTTCATCGTCCGTCGGGGCTTTCTGGTTATTCAGAAGCAGATATATGATATCTCCCTGGGTATTTTCCATGATGCTGATGCCATCCACTTTACCAAGGGCGTCAATGGTCTCAGAAGTCTGATACTCATCGGACAGCTCCAACTCTTTTCTCTCCAGCATGGTCTTGACTGTAACGGCTTCATTGGAGCCGATCGCCTTGAATTCTTCCGGTGTATTCTCATCCAGCCCTGCCCAGTAGTCTTTGTTTTTCTCACAGAGCACATGGGAGTTGGCCGCATATTCTTTTACCTTGTACGGTCCGCTTCCCGCATCATTTTCCAAAAGGAACGCCTTGCCATAATCACCCTTGTCCCCGTAATCTCCGTCTGCATAGTTTTCTTCCACGAGCTTGCTGTCCAGTATGTAGAGCCTTACTAATGTGGCAAGAAGCGTTCCGGTAGGTTTGCTGCAGATAAATTGAACCGTCGTGTCATCAATTGCCTTTGCTTCCTCGACAACAGAACTGAACAGATAGCCAAATCCTTCGCCCATGTCCAGATTCCTCTGCATCGAATATACGACATCCGCCGCCGTCAGTGGATTGCCGCTGTGGAACTTCACATCATCACGAAGCTTGAATGTCCACGTCTTACCGTCCTCGGACACTTCCCATTCTGTCGCAATCCACGGCTCTGTACTCCCGTCCTTCTGAGGCTGCACGAGCGGATCATATAGATTGATCAATACCGTCGCAGCTCCAAGATCCGAACCGACGCCCGGGTCGATCTGCGGCGTAGAGGTCAGCGTATATCTGACGATATTATCGCCATCATTGGCTGTATCCCCGACAGATGGCGTATCCCCGGACTCTTTCTGCTCAGACGACGATTTACCGCATCCGGCGAACAGAGCGGCTGCCATAACAACACACAGTAAACTAGAAATCATTTTCTTCATACATTACCCTCCTTTATGGATGTTGATTAAACTCTCAGAAATAATGGCCGTTTTATCTTTATATTTGAAAATAAATGGCATTTTTTCTGATTCTATTGATTTACTATTGATTATATCAGCCTTTTTGCTTATAATAAAATTCTAATTTATAATTTATCTATTACTACAGATAATAGTTAGGGGGCTTCTATATGTTAGATACAAGGCTGGTCACTTTTTTGACGCTCTGCCAGACGAAAAGTTTTACAAAAACGGCCGAAAAGCTGCATATCACGCAGCCTGCCGTTTCTCACCATATCAAATATCTGGAAGGTTATTACCGGACAAAGCTCTATACTTACACGAACCGTAGATTTGTCCTGACCCCTACCGGACGCACTCTGTACCAGTACGCGAATTCCGTCCATTCGGATTCCGAACGGATCCGGGAGCATCTGTCTCTTCTGTCTTCCTCTACAAAGGAGCTTCGCCTCGGGGCAGAGCAGTCTGCAGGCGAGTCTTTTTTACCTTATCTGATTATTGCGTTTATGGAAAAATATCCGGATTATAAGATTCGGGTTGTAACCGATAATTATGACGCCCTCTCTAGAATGTTAAACGAAGGAGAGCTGGACTTTTTTTTGATGGATGGCATCGTCTCCAAATCAGAGCATGACTATTATGAGCTGTGCAGCAGCAGTACAATCTGCGCCTGCTCGCCGGTACATCCACTTGCGGAAAAGAGGGTATCTATCCAGGACCTTTATAACAGCACCCTCATACTCGGTGTCGATAAGACTCCGTCGCGGAACAGGCTGGAACAGATATTCCGGGATAACAACATATCCTCTATGCGCTTTTCACATCGCATCGAGATCAGCAACAGTCTCACCACCGTAAAGCAGCTGCTGATTCAGAATACCGGAATATCTTTCTTATATAAAAGTGCCGTGGCAAGGGAATTGAAAGAAGGTTCTATACGGCAGATTTATATCAGGGACTATTATGAATATCATTCGTATAACCTGATTTCTATACATAACAGTTATTTTTATCCTGAACAGACCGATTTCATCAAGTTCTGTCAGGACTTTCTAAAGCAGTGGGATTCTGACATATAGCGTTTTGTGCAATCTTTTTTCCAAGTGCAGCGGCTCTCAGGCAGTCCTTTGGAAATTGCTCCCTTCTTATACGTAATTTTTCCTTTTCCGAAAACCGGTCTGCCTTGTATAACTGATAATCGTCAAACTGGCATGTGTCATAACAATAGAAGATTTCAGGCCTGGAAAAGACAATTTCCGTATATTCTTCCATCGCAGACAGCTTTATCGGATAATGCATCTGCTTCATCTTTTCTTCCGTCGCGTTCATCGTATAGAAAAAGGCGACAGGGAAACGTTTCGGCGCTATCGAAGTGTACGCTTGACCATAGACGAGATATGGGTACAATAGACGCTCCAGAAAGGCCCGTAACTGCCCCGGAAGGTCGTGGAAGAAGACCGGACTTCCAATCAGCAGGCCGTCCCCCTGGGAGATATCCTCCAGAAGCCCGCTAATCGAATCTCGCTTTGCACATCTCCCATAATACGTTCCCCCAATACGCTTACAGCCATAGCAGCTGACACATCCACTGTAGGCAAAATCATAGACATGAATCCATTTGAACTCTGCATCGGGAAGGATGCTTCTAATTCCTTCCATTGCAGAGTTCAAAATCTTTGCCGTATTATGGTTCTTTCTGGGACTCCCATTCAACACATAAAACATCATATCCGCCTTCTCCTTCCCATGCTCCGAGCAAAACTGCGTCACCTTTGGTTTGTGATACATTCTAACATTAGAATTCAGATAATTCAATAAGGGGACAGGGCAAAACGAATTTGGGACACCCCAAAATGAATTGGGGACGGAGGTTTTCTAGATTTCCCCCGTCCCCAATTTGCTTATCCTTCTACGTATTCTCGCATCCCCTGGAAGATGAGCCACACTGAGGTTGCCCCTGCATCCTGGTAGCCGACCGCCCGTTCCATGAGCGACTTGGCCCTTCCGAACTTTGCTACATATTTCTTCGTATCTTCCACGCCCTGTAATGCGGCGGCTTCTGCCGCTCTCAGCATGGGCAGGAGTCCTTCGTTGCAGCTGGCTTTCATTGCGTCTACAGCCGGGGCCAGGGCATCTACCATCGTCTTGTCTCCTACTTCAGCCTTCCCTCTCTCCTGGATGGCAAGCAGGCTCTTCTGCTCCATCCGGGCCAAATCTTTTGCTGTTATAACCGGCTTGGGTTCCATTCCTTTTGCTCCCGCCAGGTACAGGCTTCCGAAGATGACGCCTGAGGCGCCGCCCATGGACATGAGCATTGCCTTACCGGCAGCCTCGAACACGGCATAGGCATTCTCTTCGCCTGCCATCTGCTCCAGCTTTTCTTTTGCCTTATTCATGCCTCCGGCCATGCCGATGCCATGGTCTCCGTCGCCGATGGCGCTGTCTATCTCCGTGAGATACGGCTTCTTCTCGATAATCTTGTCTGCTATATAGATGAGCATTCTCCTGGCGTCTTGTGCACTCAGTTCTGCCAGTACACCTCTCTGTCTTGCCTCAGGCTCCACAACAGCAGCCTTCCCGGCCGCGGCTGCTTTATCCCTTCTATCCTCTTCCTTGGACCCCCTGTTTTCTGCCTTACCGGCGGTTTCCTCTTCTTCGTCCGGCCTGCAGCTTCTACCCGCCAGTTCTCCTTTGGCATAGTACGGACAGTAGCAAGGGCTGTCATAATAGCCTTTCAGCTCCTCGTCAAGCTGGAAAAAGGTGACAGAAAAGCCTCCCATCTCCTGGCTCGTGCAGTAGTTGTTCAAATCTGCGTCATATACCTTGATGCCGTCGTTATCGAGCAGCTCTTTTATCTTGCGGTAGACGATTGCCAGTTCTGTGATTGTCGTAGAGCCAAGCCCGTTCACGAGCACGCATATCTCATCGCCTGCCTGCAGGTCCGCATCTTCCATTATCTGTGCGTACATCTTTGCCGCAAGCACATCAGCGGGCTGCCAGAGCGTACGGAGCACTCCCCGTTCTCCATGCAGCCCCATACCGTATTCTATCTCGTCCTCGCCCAGCTCGAAGATCGGCTTATCTACTCCCGGGAGCTGAGCCGGGGCTGTGGCAACCCCCACGGTCCGCGTATTATCTCTCGCCTTTTCGGTAATTCGTGTCACTTCCTCCAGGCTGAGACCCGCGTCGCATGCCGCGCCCGCGATTTTGACTACAAATACGTCACCTGCGATTCCCCTGCGGTCATCCATACGTTCCTTTGGCGCGCTTGCCACGTCGTCCTGTACGCGGACGTGGGCAGTCCAGATGCCATCGTCCCTGAGAAATTCTTCGCCCATGTCAAAGTTCAGGTTATCCCCTGCATAGCAGCCATACACGAAGAGCACTCCTTTTCCGTTATCCACCGCTTTCGCCGCCTCGTATATCGTATTCGGGTCAGGCGAGGCAAAGATATTGCCACAGGCGGCCGCATCCGCGAGCCCTTTCCCGACAAAGCCTCCGAACATCGGCTCATGTCCGCTTCCTCCGCCGATGACAAGAGCCACCTTATCCTTCCGCCTCTGTCTGGACAAAATGGCATTCACCTCGGGATGCTTCCGAAAGTACCTGCTGTAAGCTCCGACGAATCCTTCCATCATCTCCGAAACGACATGGTCCGCGTCATTGATTATTTTCCTCATACTTTTCCCCCGTTCTAGTATTTCACAACTGCCTTTATGACATCTGCCTTGTTATCTACGTTATAGGCAACCCCCTCGATCACATCCTGGAATTCAAAGACGTGAGAGACGATGGACTTCAGCGGAATCGTACCTTCGCTCACCGCTTTTATCGCTGTCGGATACAGGTTCCGGTAACGGAATATCGTCTTCAGGTCACCTTCTTTCGCGCTCAGGCTGCCGATATCCACGACAATCTCAGGTTCCGCGCACATGCCCACAAGCACGACCCGGCCTCCGTTCTTAATCAGCTTCGCAGACTGCCGCGTCGTAAACTCTGCGCCTGCCGTCTCAAAGACGATGTCCACTCCCCCTCCCGGAAGTGTCTTGACAAATTCTTCGATATTGACATCTTTTGCGTTGAATGCCTCTTTCGCGCCGACTTCCCTGGCCTTTTCCAGACGCTTGTCGATCATGTCTACCGCATAGATCTCTTCTATTCCTCTTGCCCTTAGCACCATAATCGTCACAAGCCCGATACAGCCGCAGCCAAGTACGACAGCGCTCTGCCCAATCTCGGCCTCTGCGACCTTGGCGGCGTGGAAGCCGACAGCCAGCGGCTCTATCAGCGCCCCTTCCATCGTGTCTACATTATCCGGCAGCTTGAAACACATATTGGCCGGATGGACGCAGTATTCGGAGAATACCCCGTCCCTCTCGTTCGGTATCGCCATGAAGGACATATCAGGGCAGAGGTTATACAGCCCCTTCCTGCACATGTCACAGGAACCGCATGGGACGCCCGGTTCTATGGCTATCCGGTCGCCCTTTTCAAATCCCGTCACGTCAGGGCCGACCTCCTCTACAATCCCTCCCGGCTCATGGCCGAGCACAAGAGGGCCGTCCGGTACCCAGTTTCCAAGCCTCCCGGCCTCATAAAAATGCAGGTCAGAACCACACACTCCTACGTACTCCAGCTTGACGAGAAGCTCACCTTTCCCCGGTTTGGGAATGTCCCTTTGCGTCCACTCCATCTGCCTTGCCCCTGTCATCACTGCAACCTTCATTTTTCCTTCCATAATATGTATACCTCTTTTCTATCATTCTTTATATATTAGCCAGTAAAATCGAAATGTCTGATATTTTTTTAACAATTTCTTATTTTTTATGTGGTTGGGACTTACCCAACCACTTATAATTTTTCTCAGGGCTTATTGCGTTTTATCCTCGGATGATGTATCCGGCTCTATTTAGCATAGATCGTATCCAGCAGCTCGTCTACGTTTTCCTTTGTAATCCATTTCATATCTATATATGATAATTCTTTTTCTGTCACTTTTCCTTCCAGCACGTCATATGCCTTCTGTACTGCTTCGCTTCCTTCCAGCCCAGCATCCTGATATACGGTTCCGAGAAGCGTACCGTCCTTGACCGCGTTGCAGCCGTCCAGAATCGCGTCTACACCCGTTACGACTATCTCATCCGTCAGGCCTGCTGCCTCCAGGGCCTGAATCGCGCCGAGGGCCATCTCGTCGTTGTGGGCCACGATGGCGTCAATCTTGCCGCTGAATGTCTCCAGCCAGTTCTCTACGAGCGTAAGCGCCTCCTCGCGGCTCCAGTTTGCCGTCTGGTCGGCAAGCACATTGATCTTGCCTTCGTACTTGTCAAGTATGTTCTGGTTCCCTTCCAGACGCTGTATCTGAGCAGACTGTCCGATTGGCCCCTCCAGGATGACGACATTGCCTTCTCCGCCGATCTCATCTATGGCATTCTGCATCTCGAGCTCTCCCGCCAGCACATCGTCAGGTCCTACATAATGGTAAGGCTCTTCTGTGTTGAACAGCATGTTCACGCCGACAAGCGGAATTCCCGCGTCGTCACACATCTCGATAGCCGGAAGTATCGCGTCCGAGTCTACTGCCGCCACGATGATGACATCCACCTTCTGGGCTATCAGGTTCTCAATCTGCGTAATCTGGTTCTGTGCATCCTGCTGCGCGTCCAGCATAACAAGGTCACAGCCAAGCTCCTCTGCTTTTTTCTCCATGCCTTCTGTCATAAGAGTTACGAACTCGGTCATGTAATAGACCGTGCAGCCAATCGTATACCCTCCATCCTTCTTTGACGCCTTCTTGTCATCCCCCTTGCCGTCGCTGTCTTCTGTCCCTGAGCTGCATCCAAGCAGCAGGCTGGCAGCCATGGCCGCTACGAGTAACATAGATAATATTCTTTTTTTCATAACTTTCCCTCCTGTTATTATTGGTTACGTTTTGAATCGATTAATATCGCCCCGAGAATAATCAACCCTTTTACAATCTGCTGATAGAACGATGACACGTTCATCAAGTCCAGCCCATTGTTCACAATACCTAATAAGATAGCTCCGACTATCGTGCCCCAGAGCCTTCCACGTCCTCCGGACAGGCTTGTGCCTCCGATAACCGTGGCAGCGATGGCATCCAGTTCATAGCTCTCACCCGCTGTCGGCAGCCCTGCAGACACACGTGCCGTCAATATGATGGCCGCGATTCCGCAGGCAATGCCGCTCAGCACATAGACCATCATCTTTATACGCTTTACATTGATGCCGGATACCATGGCCGCATTTTCATTTCCACCGACCGCATATACGTAACGGCCGAACTTCAGCTTTGTGAGCATGACACTAGCCAGTATGAACACGATGATAAGTATGATGGTCGGCACCGGTACGCCTGCAATGCTGCCTTTGCCGATGGCCAGAAATTCCGTGGGCAGGTTTGAAATAGGTCGACCGGTACTGTATACATAAGTCATACCTCTTGCTATCGTCATCATAGACAGGGTGACGACGAACGGCGCCGCATTCCAGTATGCCACGAAATAACCGTTGTAAAGTCCGAGCAGCCCGCCGATTGCAATTGCAATCAGCACGATGAGCGCAATCGGGTATTCCTTGTCCCGCAGAAGGCCCGCTGCTATGATACCGGAAAATGCCACGATAGAACCGACCGACAAGTCTATCCCTCCGGTCAGGCATACGATTGTCATCCCGATAGCCAGTATTCCATTGATCGATATCTGCCGCAGAACATTCAGCAGGTTCGTGCCTGTCAAAAAGTTGCCCGAGATAAACGATAGTATAATCCCAAGCCCAATTACGATAAATATAAGCATATATGTCTGAACCCAATTCCGGTCAAACCTCTTTGTCATCTCTTTCATCACTGCATTCCTCCTTCATCGACATCCGAAGCATACATCATGATCTTCTCCTGCGTAGCCTCTTCCCTTGCCAGCTCTCCCTTTTTTCTTCCTTCATAAAATACGACGACACGGTCAGACATGCCCAGAATCTCGGGCATCTCTGAGGAAATGAATATAATCGCCTTCCCTTCTTGTGCAAGCTGAGCCACCAGCTTATATATCTCTGTCTTGGCCCCGACGTCGATGCCTCTCGTAGGTTCATCAAATATCAATATATCCGGATTCTGCAGCAGCCATTTCGCCAGCACGATCTTCTGCTGATTTCCACCGCTTAACTGCTTCACCATCTGCTGCATATTCGGTGTCTTGATGTTCAGCTTGTCTTTGTATTCCTCTGCTACTTTGACGGCCTGTCTCCGGTTGATGGCCCCCATCCTGTTGGACAGCTTTCCAAGAGACGGCAGTACCATGTTATCGTAGACGCTCATGTCCAGGACGAGCCCGTTTCCTTTCCGGTCCTCTGTCACATAGCCGATTCCTTTCGATATCGCCTTTCCCGGCCTGGGCTTCTCAAGCTTCTCTCCATTGACCCAGATAGCGCCTCCGGTCGGCTGCGTGATGCCAAACAAGGCGTTCATCACCTCTGTCCTTCCAGACCCCATCAGTCCGGAAAAGCCAAGTATCTCTCCCCTTCGCAGCTCAAAGGAAATGTCATCGAATACCCCTTCCTGGCTGAGGTTCTCCACCTTCAGCACAACCTCCTTTGGCTTGTTTGAACGTACCGGATATATCTCGGTCAGTTCCCTGTCCACCATCTTGACGACAAGCTCATTTTCATCTATCTCACCGGCGTCATATGTACCGATATACTGTCCGTCTCTGAATACGGTTATCTCGTCCGCAATCTTAAATACCTCGTCCATCTTATGGGTGATGTAGACGATACACCTTCCGTCTTCCTTCAGGCTGCGGATAATCCCGAACAGGCTGGCGACTTCCCTGTCCGTTATCGTCGCCGAAGGTTCATCCATTATTATAACTTCCGCATCATAGGACAGCGCCTTGGCAATTTCTACCATCTGCATCTGTGACACTGTGAGCTCTTTCATGAGCCTTCCCGGGGGCAGGTCGACCCCTACCTTCTTGAGCAGTTCGGCAGCTTCCCGGTTCATCGTCTTATAATCGATCAGCTTCCCTTTGCAGAATTCTTTTCCAAGAAATAGGTTCTCGGCTATCGTCATATCCAGTATAGGGCTCAGTTCCTGGTGTATCATGGAAATGCCATGGCCAAGCGCATGCTTGGGCGTATGGAACGCGACCTTTTCACCATGCAGATAGATATCTCCTTCATCTGCCTGATAGATGCCTGCAATGATCTTCATCAGCGTCGACTTGCCGGCCCCGTTCTCTCCCATAAGCGCGTGTACTCTGCCTTTGATCAGCCTGAAGTTCACATTAGATAATGCCAGGACCCCCGGGAAACGTTTTGTGATATTACGCGCTTCAAGCACAAGTCCATCCTGCGCTTTTTCCTCATTTTTCATAACTTTTCCTCCCATATCTTTTATCACCGTTCACAGGTTCCTCTCGATGCATGCATCGTATCATACTACTCTCCTGCCTCCTACTAACCATCTTCACAATAGGGGGGACAATCTTCAGAAGTTAGATGTTTTACATAATAACTTTTATTGATTCGTTATATTTTTGTCTATATTGTCCAAGTTCTAAATATATAAAAAAATGGCATGTTTTACCTTATTGAACAAAAAAATGATATCCCCGCCAGGCGGGGATATCACAGGATACAGTCCGGATATCATACATCCACTTCGTTTTTCTTCATTCATCACAGTTCTGAATACAGGAACTCATAAGCCTCTTCTTTGCTTATCATCCTGCCGTGCCGCATATACAGCTCCCTCCCGCGGCAGTAGTTCAGCTCTGCTGTGTTGGAGGTGATGATCAGGACGGGGATGTTTCTTTTCTCCAGCATATATATCATCTCCCTTGCCGTCTCCCTCGCCTGAATGTCCCCCTCGGCAAAGGGCTGGATACAGACAAGCAGCTGCGGGGAATAGATGAGCCAGCGGCAGTACACGATCCGCTGTACATCCGCCGGGGACAGGTCCTTCACCTTCCTTGCATATACATCGTCCGATATGATGCCGCCGAGCAGTTTCCGGATGCTCTTTCTGTACTTCGGAATCATCCACATCCCGCTCACCTTCTGTGACAGCAGTATCTGCAGATTATCCATGGCGGACAGCTCCTCGAATAATGAAGCGGTTCCGGGGTTGCCCTGCACGACGCCGATCCGGTCCTTCACACCCGCCACCACTTTCCCGACAGCCTTCTGCGCACTGCCGATGCACAGCCTGCCCGACACTGCCTCCGACTCGCCCTTCAGAAAGCCGGTGACCTCGTCATAGCTGCGCTCGTCTATGCAGAACAGCTTTACAATCTCCCCTCTGTCCACAGAGAAAGAGACATGTCTGAGGTAGCCCGTGCAAATGTCCTGTACGCTGACCCCTTCCCCGGACATTTCTTTTGTGCCGCGTTTCCAGTCCTCCGCATTCTTCTCCATCTCATCACGGTAAAGGATTGTGTGAAGCGTCGTATAGTCGCAGTCGCCCACATCCTTTACCGCGCACGTCCTGCCATGCTTTATGACCACTACCGTATCCGTATAGATAAAATTGATATCCTCCAGCGGTTCTACGACAAGGCAGGAAAGGCCTCTGCCGCGCAGCTTCTCCAGAAGCTGCCAGAGTTTCCTCATCTCCGCGTCGCTCAGGCAGATGCTGAGGGCAGTCAGTATGATAATCTTCTGTCCAAGCAGATAGGCTTTCATAATCTCTATCTGCACTTTCTCAAATACAGAACGCCGCGCCATCGGCTTTTCCATGTCTATCTCCAGTCCAAACTCTTCAAACAGCTCTGCGGCCTCTTTCCTGTAGTTTCTTCTTTTAACCCAGTGTCCTTTCACCTGCGGCCGTACAAGGAACATATTTTCCTCCATGGACACAGAGTCGATAAGCCTGCTCTCCCTTGATATGAGCGCAACCCGCCTCTTCAGCACACGTGCCGTATCTTTTTCGGGTATGCCTTTTTCCTCATAGTACACCCTTCCGTAATCAGCCTTCTGCGACCCTGTCAAAATATCCAGGAATGACGTCTTCTCCTGTATATTGTCAAACACACAATGGATAATCTCGCCCTCGAACACCTGGAGCTCAATCCGTTTGAGAAGATTGCCTTTTCTGATATTTTCAATCCTCAGCCGTTCTCTCTTCATATTCACCACGCCTTAATCTGGGCAGCATTACTTTTACATCTGTACCGATGCCTGCAACACTGTATACATGCACTCCATAGTCTTCCCCGAACAGCAGCTTGATCCTGCTGTTGACATTCTTCATGGCGATGCCGCCCTTTTTCTTCCGGTCATCCCCTACATAGCTGACCGCCACCTTCTCAAAGTAACCGTTAATCTTTTCCACCTGCTCCTCAGGCATCCCGACACCGTTGTCAGAGACAGTTATCAACAGCTTATGCTCCGTCGTATCAACCTTCACCCTTACCACGCCGCCATTAACTTTCTTTTCCAGCCCATGGTATATTGCATTTTCAACAAAGGGCTGGATCGTGAGCTTCGGCAGACGAAGCTGCAGGACTTCCTCCTCCTTCGGATAGGTAATCTGAAGCTTCAGCTTCTCGCCAAACCTGTAATGCTGGATGGTAAAATAATTCTCTACATTGTCTATCTCTTCTTCCAGCGTGACGAGCCTGTCCACTCCTGTGATAGAGTACCGGAAAAAGATAGAGAGGGCCTCCGTCGTCTCCGCCACGCTGTCCAGTCCTGCACAGATGGCATCCCCTCTGATCGCCTCCAGCGTGTTATACAGGAAATGAGGGTTGATCTGGTTCTGCAGCGCCAGATATTCCGCCTGCTTCTTGGACATCCGTATGGCATCCTGCTTGTTCAGCAGATGCCGTATCTTCTTCATCACTTCACACCACTGCGGCATCAGCTCATACTCCGCATCGAACAGTTCTTCATACACCTGTCCGTCAATAAAGCGCTGGTAAAGCCGCCTCATCTCCTGATACGGCTTCAGCACGTACTCTGCCGCCAGATAGGTCAAGATGAGGAGCACGATAACCTCTGCCAGTATGACGGTGCCCATGAACGTTGCAGAGACAGCCCCCTCAGAAAAGATAATACTTAATATCCCTATATTGATGATGCCTGACAGCAGCAGCAAGGTGATGACAACTGCCACCCTTGCAGAAAGCGCTTTCCTTTTCATCCTGTGCCTCCTTCTAATTGTACAGCCTGCGGAACTCCGTAGGAGTGACTCCCGTCAGCTTTTTGAACAGCCTGGAGAAATACTTGATATCCGAGTATCCGACCGCAAAAGATATGTCCTCCACCTGCTGCTCTGTATTCAAGAGCATATTCTTCGCATTCTCTATCCTTATCTCCTTCAGGTAATCTGAAAAGTTCTTTCCGGTCTCCTTCTTAAACATTCCCGAAAAATATGTAGGATTGAATCCAATCTCTCTGCTCACTGTCTCAAGCGTCAGCGGAAGGTAGTAGTTGTCCCCGATAAACTGTCTCGCCTGCCTGATCGGCCTCGATTCCACATACTTCTTCTCCTCCATCCAGTGCATGAGAGAACGCAGCATATACTGCTTCAGATAACCAACCGCCTCATGGATGGTACCCAGCACCTCCAGGTGCTTCAGTAGTTCCGGATACTGGTCCGGTATGGCAATATTATAATTATGTGTACCAAAATAGAACAGCGTCAGGACTTCCTTGTATATTCCTGAGACGAGCCGGCCGTCTTTCTCAGGACTTTCCAGCAGCAGCCTTTCCAGATTATCCAGTTCCCCCTCAATGCTTTCAAGGTCTATAATCTCGATATAGTTCAGGAAACGCTTCTTGCATGCGTTATCGATAATCTCTCCAACCATCTCTTTGTATTTTTCTCCGTGCGGGGCCTTCAACAGGAAGTCTTCCCCGTAATAGAACCTCTGCTGCACCGCCTGTTCTGCCGACTCGAAGCTCTTCCGTATGTTCTGCATGCTCCCGGTCTCTTCGCCAAGCCCGACGTACACCTGCACCTCCTCGAACACATCCTGCAGCCTTGATATGTCCAGCTTCACCTTTTTGAGCTTGCGGGCCGCCTTCTTCATATCTTCTTCCGTTCCGTTGAGTATCCCGCATATATCCCCGTCAACCACACCGGTTACCGCCTCGCCATACATACCTTCCAACGCTTCCTTTACGATTTCCGTCCCCTTCTGGAGCAGAATCCGTCTCGTATCCGAATCCTCTTTCCTCTTTACCGGTATGGCCTTGATGATGAAGGTCTGATAGCAGATGTCCTGAAATTGGTAATGGTATTCCCTGTTGATCCGGTCCAGCGGATAGAAGCCGCCAAACTTTTCCGGCCGTTTCAGCAGATCCTCCAGGAAGCTGCCCTTCACCCGCTCTTCATTTTCTTCCAGCCTCTTCTGCATATCTTCCCACTTCTGTGCGTCCAGAATCTCTTCCCTGCATTTCTCGATAATCTTCTTAAGCGTTGCAGTCAGATCCTTCTTGCGTATCGGCTTCAGAAGATAATCCTCCACCCCATAACGGATAGCGTTCTGTGCGTAATCAAACTGGCTGTATCCGCTGATGATAACGATATACATGTCGGGATACAGCACCTTCGCCTTCTGTATCAGTTCCATCCCATCACAGCCAGGCATGCGGATATCTGTAATCATGACATTGACCGTATTATCCTGCAAGAACTTATAGGCTGATATCCCGTCGTTCACCACCCCGACTATCTCAAGCCCAAACGCTTTCCAATCCACCAGATTGACAATCAGCTGGCACACCTTCTTCTCATCATCTGCAATCAGTACCTTCAGCATACCGTGCAACCTCTCTTTCGTATCGTCTAAAATCCACTCTATTATATCATAATGTTCAGACAATTTAAACTTTCATAAAGGAGAATCCACGACAATAAAAAAGCACGGAAAACCGGCCAACTAAAGCCTGTGTTTTCCATGCCTTCTGCTCGCGGATCTAGTCACGCGTGTTATCATATTCTACAAATGCATCTACCTTTGGCTGTGAAGAGCAACCCGGCACGAATTCGTTAGACAGGAATGCTTCCGCAAGCAGCTCCCTTACCTTTCCACCGGTTGTAAACGCGCCCATACATGCGATATTCGCATCGTTGCTCAGGCGGGCCCTCTGTGCAGAGTATACGTCGGAAACCAATGCCGCATATGCACCCTTGACCTTATTTGCAGCGATAGACACGCCGATGCCCGTCCCACATATAAGAATGCCACGGTCATACTCTTTGGAAGCCACCGCCTCTGCTACTTTGACAGCAGTATTGGCATATATCGGGTCATCACTTCCGAAATCCGTAATCTCTCCATAGCCTTTTGCTTCCATAAATTTAATTAAATCTTCCTTTGCCTCCTGTGCATTTGGGTCACAGCCGATTGCAATCTTCATCTTAATTCCCTCCTGAATGCGATATGATTATTTTTTGATTCTACCGATATTCTAGCATTGTGTTCCTGTTTTGTCTACTTTCGGTTTCTTTCGTAAAGGGATTTTCAATCGTATTCAGCTTCTTCACCCAATCTACTTATTCATAATTTGGATGCAGGATGACCTTCAGCGTTCCCGGACCGCCTTTTGCAGCCAGCGCGATGCCTTTGTCATAATCATCAAGAGGCATCTCGTGCGTGACGAGGTCTTTCACCTGTACCTTGCCTGACTCCAGATATTCCAGCGCGCGTCCGAAACAGTGGGTCTGCGCCCATGTTGGAATGAGCTGTATCTCGTGCAGGTACCAGTATTCCGGGTCGATGGCCCACTTCGCGCCGGCATGCGGCATAGCGAACATCATGAACTTTGCGCCCATCTTGCCGAACTTGATCATGCTTTCCATGACATCAACGTTTGCCGTCGTATCTACAAGCACGTCGAATCCGTTTGGCGCAATCTCCTTAAGCTTCGCCTCATGTACGCCCGGATCGTTCCTGTCCATGAGAATCGTCTCCTTGCACCCATATTTTTTCAATATGTCCAGCTTATCCTGGCTCGGCCCGCACACGACGACCCGGTTTGCATTGGAATGCATGAGGAGCTGAATCAGGATGATTCCTGTAGGACCGCAGCCGTATACGAGCACATCATCTCCGAACTGCACCTGGACCCGGTCCATAGAATGGACCGCACATGCCGTAGGCTCTGCAAATATAGCATCATTAAAGGACAGGTTTTCGCTGATCGGGAATACCTTGTCAGCGTTCACCGCGACATATTCCGCAAACCCTCCAGGGCCGTTGCAGCCGAGGGAATAGAAGTTCTCGCAGTAGAGCGGCTCATCTTTCCTGCAGTAGTAGCAGTCGTCACAGAGCACCGTATTGTCTGCCGTCACCCGGTCACCTTCCTGGAATGTCTTGACATCGCTTCCTACCTTATATATGTATCCTGCAAATTCATGTCCGTTCAGCAGAGGGAATTCCGCCAGGAACCCGCCGCCTGCCAGGGCCACATCTGCACCCTTGCATATGCCGCAGGACATCACTTTGATGAGCACCTGGTGAGGCGCAATTTCCGGTACAGGCACTTTTGTTATCTGGCAGTGGCCCGGCTTGTCATATACATTTGCTTTCATCATTTCCATTCTAGACACCTACTTTCTATTCTTCAGGGCAATCGCTTCTCTTGCCTTTTCCGCTATCTTCTCAGGCGTCAGGCCGTATTTCACCATAAGCGCCTCAGCCGTTCCGGAATGACCGAACTCATCTTCCACACCGTGCTTTACGACCGGCACCGGACATGTCTCGCCTACCACCTCAGATACTGCAGCTCCGAGCCCGCCGATGATGTTGTGCTCTTCCGTCGTCACGATGGCGCCGGTCTCCTCTGCCGCCTTTATGATGATGTCCCTGTCTATCGGCTTGATGGTGTGCAGATCGATGATCCTTGCCCCGATTCCTTCTTCCTGAAGAAGCTCTGACGCTTTCAGCGCTTCCTGCAGCATAAGTCCCGTGGCGATGATCGTCACATCCCCGCCGTCTTTTACCTGTACGCCCTTTCCAAGTTCAAATGTGTAACCGTCCATACTGTCCGTCACGCACTCTACCCCGGAACGTCCGAGCCGCAGATAGCACGGGCCGTCATAACCGATCATGGCCTTCAGCGCTTCCCGCGTCTCATTCGCGTCGCACGGGCAGATGACAGTCATACCCGGAATGGTCCGCATCAGGCTCAGGTCCTCGATACACTGATGGGTAGCGCCATCCTCTCCTACCGACAGCCCGGCATGGGTGCCAACCACCTTTACATTCAGTCCCGGATAGGCGATAGAGTTTCTTACCTGATCGTATATCCTGCCAGCGGCGAACATCGCAAACGTATGGATGAAAGCCGTCTTGCCGGACGCCGCCGTACCTGCAGCCATCCCGGCCATGTTGCACTCGGCGATGCCCGCATTAAAGAAACGCTCCGGATACTTCTCGGCAAAATAGCAGGACATGGTGCAGATCGTAAGGTCCGCGTCAAATACCATGATCTTCTCGTCAGCTCCGAATTCACACAGAGCCCTTCCATATGCTTCTCTCGTTGATATTACATTTCCCATGATTACACCTCCAGTGATGCGATAGCTGCATCGATCTCGCTAAATGCCTGTCTGAACTGTTCTTCTGTCGGAGTGCCGCCGTGGAACTTCACGTTGTTCTCCATATATGATACGCCCTTGCCCTTTACCGTCTTTGCCACGATTACTGTCGGCATGCCTTTTGCTTTTGCCGCCTCATCGATGGCACCGGCAATCTGCTCATAATCATGTCCGTCTATCGTTATCACATTCCACTTGAACGCTTTGAACTTATCCTCAATCGGATAGGGGGACATTACCGCTTCGACCGTACCGTCAATCTGCAGGTTGTTGTTATCCACGAACACCGTTAGATTGTCAAGGCCATAGTTTCCGGCAGCCATGGCGGCCTCCCATATCTGTCCTTCCTGAATCTCTCCGTCGCCAAGGGCCGCATATACACGGTAATCTTTCTTATCTACCTTGCCTGTCAGCGCCATGCCGACCGCTGCAGACAAGCCCTGTCCAAGAGAGCCTGCCGACATATCCACACCCGGAACCTTCGTCATCTCTACATGCCCGGACAGATAGCTGTCCACGTTGCGGAACGTCATCAGGTCGCTCACCGGAAAGTATCCTTTCAGCGCCAGCGTCGCGTACATCGTCGGCGTACAGTGTCCTTTGGATAACACGAACCGGTCACGGTCCGGATTCTTCGGGTCAGATGGGTCTATATGCATCTTCTCAAAGTATAATACTGCCAATATGTCTGCTACTGAAAAAGAACCGCCTACATGTCCGGAGTGGGCCGCTTCGATTGCCTCGAGCGCCTTTCTCCTTATCTTTGCTGCCGTTAGTGCCAGTTCTTTCACTCTTTTCTCTTCCATCTTTAAGAACCTCCGTCTGATATTAGTCATATACATTTAGCAGATTGTAAATCCACCGTCAATTACCAGGTTCGCCCCGTTGATAAGGCTTGCCGCGTCACTTGCAAGGAACACCGCGCACGCCGCCACTTCTTCCGGATAGCCGAAACGGTGGGCCGGTATCTTCTTCTTGAATTCCTCTCCCCGCTCATTGTTCCAGTTCTCTTCGCCCATAGGTGTGAGGATGATCGTCGGTGAGACGGCATTGACATTGATGTTGTACTGGGCCAGCTCCATTGCGAACTGTTTCGTGGCATAGATGACCGCTGCTTTGGCACAGCCGTAAGTCAGATGCCCATCGAGCGCCACCACGCCTGCCTGAGAGCCCATGTTGATAATCTTCCCTCCACCGTTTTCCTTCATCACTTTTGCCGCGGCCTTCATGAACCGCACGGTGCCTGTCAGGTTGATACTAAGCGTCTTATCCCAGAGCGCTTCATCATGCTCCAGCACGCCTTCCACTACCCCAATCCCTGCACAGTTGACGAGGATATCAAGGGAGCCGAACGTCTCCATGGTCGTGCCGACACATTCCTCAATCGCCTCTGTCTTTGTGATGTCTCCCGCATAAGCCATGTAACCCACACCCTGACTCTTCATATACGCCGGCAGTTCGGCTGGTTCGCTTAAGTCGAAGCTCACGACGTTGGCACCTTTTCTCGCATACATCTTCGCAATCTCAAATCCGATACCGCTTGCAGCCCCTGTGACGATAGCCGTCTTGCCTGCGAGGCTGAAGTCTTCATTAAAATTCCTGTAATCCATCTCTAATCATCCTCCATGGTGTACCTGTCCGCTACTTAATCTTGATTACCGCTTTTACGACATCATCCTTATTGTTGATCGCACAGTCGAACGCTTCCTGGATATCCTCAAAGTCAAACTCATGCGTCACGATGCCGGATACGTCGATGATACCGTCCGCAATGGCTGCGATTGCCTGTGGATATATGTTTCTGTAACGGAATACAGATTCGATTCTGGCCTCTTTTGCCATAATCTTGGCGAAGTTATACTCTATCTTCTCTTGTGCGGATATCCCGACGAGAACAATAGTACCGCCATTTTTCACCATGTACGGCGTCTGCTGGATTGTAATCGGAGAGCCGGCGGTCTCAAATACTTTGTCCACCCCTGCGCCATCTGTAAGCTTATCTACTTCCCCGACCGCATCCATCTCTCTGCCGTTGATGACACGGGTCGCGCCAAGCTTCAGGGCATAGTCAAGACGCTTTGGAATCACGTCCACTACCGTGATATCTGTGGCGCCGTGTGCCTTGCAGGCAAGCAGCGTCACAAGGCCGATGCAGCCCGCGCCGAGAATTACTACGGAGTCGCCGAGCTTTACGTCGCCCTGATTGGCTGCGTGCATACCTACGGATAAAGGTTCTACAAGAGCCCCTTCCTTCGTGCTGATATTATCCGGGAGCTTGAAGCACATGTTCTCCGGAAATGCGATGTAGTTCTCATAGCAGCCCTGTACCGGAGGCGTCGCCAGAAACTGTACGTCCGGACACAGGTTGTAACGCCCTGTCTTGCAGAATTCACACTGGCCGCACGTGATACCCGGCTCAAGTGCAACTTTGTCACCAACTTTAAGATGCTCTACGCCTTCGCCAAGGGCGACGACCGTACCGGCACATTCGTGTCCGAGCATGAAGTCTCCCTCTACCTTGTAATCGCCACATCTCCCGTCATGGAAATAATGCACATCGGAACCGCAGATTCCTACATACTCAAGCTCGACAAGCACTTCTTTTGCTCCGGCTTTCGGCATCTCGATATCGCGGATCTCCATTTTGTCTAAATCTGTCATATAAGCTGCTCTGTTATTCATACCAAACCACCTGTCCTTTCCTGGATTGTTAAATTTTTCTCGATTTTTTTAGGTCAAATAAAATGTCCCGCATACGAGACAGCGCATCTTTTGTATAAAAACTGGCAAGCCATAAGACCTGCCAGTTTTTTACTTTTACAATATACTTTTATTTACTGACATTCTATTATTCTTTAATCTGTCCGTTGTCTTTGTACATCTGGATATACTCGTCAACATTGTCGCTTGTAATCAATGGAGCCGGAACGTTGTCATTAATGTCAGTAATCTTCTTTTCGCCTGTCAGTACAGAATGGATTGCTTCTGCGTTCATCTTAGCCAGGTCGATTGCTGACTGTAAGCCTGTAGATGTCATCTTGCCTTCTTTGATCAACAGGCAAGCCTCTGCTGTTCCGTCAACGCCGTATGCCAGCATATCTTTAAATTTGTCATTATCTTTTACTACTTCGATTGCGCCTGCTGCCATATTGTCGTTCATAGATACGACTGCATCGATATCGCCGTAAGCCTGTACCCAGTCTTCCATGAGTGACATAGCTTCGTCTTTGTTCCAGTTAGCGATGTCTTCTGCAAGAATCTCAACGTCTGGTCTCTTCTCGAAGAATTCTTTTTCCCATGCATTTCTTCTCTCTGTGCTGTGGAAGTTGCCTGCAGGCCCTAACAGTACGACAACTTTTGCGTTCTCTGGAATCTGGTCGATAGCAAGGTCGCAGTTTACTTTCGCCTGCTCGTATGGATCGGCGTCGATAGAACCTGTTCCTTCACACTCGACACGTGGGTTTGTCGTGATACATGGGATTCCTGCGTCAACTACCTGCTGGATATAAGGAAGCTGAGCCTCACCGTTGTTCGCCTGGATGATGATGCCGTCGAATCCGCTGGAGATAGCGTTCTCAATCATCGTGTTCTCTTTTTCGTCGTTAGCTTCACCGTCAAATACTTCCAGTGTCATATCGTCATAGTTTTCAAATTCAGCCTTCAGCTCATTTGCAAGCCATGCCGCGAATGAATCGGACTGGGCTCTTGCGATATAAGCTACTTTATAGCTGTCTTTCTTGTCTCCTGAATCTTTCTTGTCGTCAGAGCTTCCTGAGTCTGATTTGCCGCATCCGATTGCCATAGTAGCAACCATTGCCGCGCAGAGTAATACGCTTATAACTTTCTTTTTCATAGATAATATCCTCCTTTTTTTGCTTTCATATTGTAAAAGTTCTGCACTTAATGCATTCATTTCTATGATGGAAGCTTTACTTCGCCTCTTCTTTCTTGGCATCTTCTGCCACAAGGATAACTTTCCTCGTCTTCTTATTCTTGGAACGGATATCCAGAACGACCGCAAATGCGATGATGGCACCTTTGACTATCTGCTGTACGTAGGAGTCCACTCCGGTCAGGTTCATGATATTGTTCAGGAAACCGATGATAAATGCACCGGCAAGGGTGCCCATCGTCGTTCCTACGCCTCCGGAGAAGCTCGTACCGCCGACGATGGTGGCTGTCAGACCTTCCATCTCGTATCCGACCGCGCCGTTCGGCAGCCCTGCGTTGACACGGCTCATGAACAATACGCCCGCGATTCCCGCAAATACGCCGTTGATGATATATGTAATGTACTTGTTCTTCTTAACATTGATGCCGGATGCGATAGCTGCCCCTTCGTTGCCGCCGATCGCGTACAGGGAACGGCCATATCTCGTGTGGTTCATGATATACCAGGTGATGATGGTGATGACGACCATGAAGATGATAGGCATCGGTATCGGTCCCACGCTGCCTTGCCCGAAGATTGTAAAATCCTTCAGCTGAAGCAGGTTCTGTCCCTGCGTATACAGGAGGGCCGCACCCCTTGCCATCGTCTGCATCGCAAGCGTGGCGATAAAGGCCGGAACATCAAAATGTGTTACAAGTACCGCATTTACAAGGTTGCACAGAACTCCGATCACGACTGCCAGCACAAGCGCCAGTGCCAGGGAACCGGTGGACTGGTAACAGGCGATCGAGAGCACGCCGGAGAGTGCCAGCACGGAGCCTACAGACAAGTCAATCAGCCCTGCGATGACAAGGAGCATCTCCCCGTATGCTATGATGGTTCCTACAGACAGCTGCCGGGCAACGTTAGTCAGGTTGTTCACGGATAAGAAATTCTCATTCATCACCGCACATAATATGAACATCGCCAGCAACACGATAAAAATAGAATATTTTTCTACGAACTTACTGTTTTTGAATTTACCTTTACTCATCTTCCTATACCTCCGCTTTTTCTGTACCTGTCGCAAATCTCATAATCGTTTCCTGCGAGAACTCGTCCCTGTTCAGACATCCTGTAATCATTCCTTTGTTCATGACATAAATCCTGTCGCACATTCCGATTAATTCAGGCAGTTCCGAGGAAACCATGATGACGGTCTTGCCCTCTTTCACGAGTTCGGTCATCAGTCTGTATATCTCAAACTTTGCGCCAACGTCGATACCTCTGGTTGGTTCATCCAGAATCAGCACATCCGGATCCCTCAGCATCCACTTTGCGAGAAGTACCTTCTGCTGGTTGCCGCCGCTAAGTGCCTGTATCGCAGTCTCTAGCGAAGGTGTTTTGACGTTCATCTTGTCAAAATATTCCCCGACGAGCTTCTTCTCCTCTCTTGGGTGGCTCCTGCCCCCGTAGATGAACTTGTCAAGGCTTGAAATGCTTGCGTTCTCCATAACGCTTCTGATAGGTACGATTCCGTAACGCCTTCTGTCCTCTGACAGCATGACTACTTTGTTGTTGATACTGTCTCTTACTTTCTTAATCTGTACCGGCTTGCCATGGACTTTGATTTCTCCACCGTCATAAGGGTCCAGGCCGAAGATTGCCCGCATCGTCTCTGTACGTCCTGCTCCCATCAGGCCTGCAAATCCTACTATTTCACCTTTCTTCGCGTAGAAGTTGATATCCTTGAATACCCCCCTGCTCTCCAAATCTTTGATTTCAATAATCGGATCGCCGACGGGCACTTCTTCTTTCGGGTATACATTTTCCATCTTCCGCCCTACCATCAGTGCAATGACAGTGTCCAGGTCAATGTCGGATGCCGGATGCGTCTCGACCACCGTGCCGTCACGCAATACGGTGATATCGTCTGCGATGCGGAATACTTCTTCCATCTTGTGGGATATGTAGATGATACTTACGCCGCGGCTCTTGAGCTCTGCAATCTTCTCAAACAGCACCTCAACCTCTCTGTTCGTGATTGCCGATGTCGGCTCATCCATGATTACGATATCTGCATTATTAGAAATAGCCTTGATGATTTCCAGCATCTGGATATCAGATACGGTAAGCGTCTTAAGCTTCTGCTCCGGATCATACGGAAGCTTCTCCTGCTCGAGAAACTTAAGCGTCTCCTTGCGGACTTTCCTCCAGTCGATTTTACCAACCTTGTTTACCGGCAGCCTTCCGAGAAACAGGTTCTCTTCTATCGACATCTCAGGTACATAGTTCAGCTCCTGGGCAATCATGGCAATCCCGTAGCTTTGTGCCTGAATAGGATTCTTAATCTCCACCGGCTTCTCGTCGATGAATATCTGTCCTGAGTCCGGTTTGTAAAGTCCGTTGATAATCTTCATCAGCGTAGACTTTCCTGCACCATTCTCACCACAAAGGGCATGCACCGTCCCTTTTCTTACCGCAAAATCGATGTTGTCCAAAGCTTTGACTCCCGGGAAAGACTTATTAATTCCGCTGACACGCATTTTAATATTCTCCACTCTTCTTTCCTCCCTTTTCATATACTTCACAGCTTTTACCAATTTTTTGCAATTTCTCATATTTGTTTTATTACTGTTTATGACCGTTTATGCTTGAGCCAATATCTAACTTAGCATTTTTAACGATTCTATGACAAATATTTTGCATTTATTATGCATTTTGCTTATTATAGGACAAATTATAATATTATGACCCTTGTTTGTCAAGTCACTTTTTTGTCCTTTGACAGGCACTTTTTTATGATTTTTGTTAAAATGTACATTTTTAGTTATATCTTTGTTCATATTTAGTTCATATTATCAACCGTCATTCAATTATTCTTTTTGACTTTTTGTTTGTTTTTTATTGTTTTCTTTTTGTTTTTGTGTTATCTTATGCTTAATTTCTTATATAAGATGTACATAGAAAGGAGCATGTTATGATTCACACCCTTACGCTGAACCCCGCCATCGACAGGATCTTATACTTGAACGAGCTGGAGAAGAATGTCACAAACAGGGTCAAAAAAACCACAGATACTATCGGCGGCAAAGGCACACACGTATCTATCAACCTGAAGCTTCTGGGACAGGATAATAACGCCTTCGGCATATGCCACGGCGAGAACGGCAGACAGGTCATCCAGATGCTCTCCAATTACGGCATCGACGTCCGGTTCAACCATTATATGGAAGGCTGCAGGGAGACGAGAACAAATTATCTCCTCATCGAGGACAGTGCCGACTGTACGATTGTCGCGGAATCCGGTGTCACGCTCACCGAAAAAGAGCTGGAAGATCTTCTGTCTACGATGAAAGAAGCCATCCGCCCCGGAGATTACCTCATATTTTCCGGCGATGCATCCAATTCTCCCGACCCTTCCATATACAATAAGATTCTGCACACCTTCCGGGACAGGGATTTGAAGTTCTTCCTGGACACGAGCGGCGCCTCGCTGAAGGAGTGTATCCAGGAGTCTCCTTATATGATCAAGCCGAATCTGGACGAACTCTCTACGCTGGCCGGGTACAGTATTCCGGAAGATGACGCGTCTATCATCAAAGCCATCGATTCTCTGGACAGATATGGGGTGGAGATTATTGCCGTATCACTGGGCGGGAACGGCTCTATCGTCAAGACCCCGGAAGGGGTATACCGCGTACACCCGCCGAGGGTAGATGTCATCAATACGATAGGCTGCGGCGACTGCTATCTTGCCGGGTTCGTATACGGATTGTCGAAGGGATATGAGATGGAAGAGACGATACGGACTGCGACAGGAGTCTCAGCCGCTACTGCCGAATCGCAGCTTTCGGCTGGCTATGATTATAGCCGCGCCATGGAATTGAAAAACCAAGTAACAATTGAAAAAATCTGCCAATTATATTAAAGTAAAGGAGTAAAAGTATGAGCAATTTATCTTATTACGAAATGAGACAGGAAATGGTAACAGTAGCACGGCTGATGTGGGAACGCAGGCTTACGAACGCTGCCGGGGGGAACTTCGCGGTACGCGTGGACGATAACCGCATCCTCATGTCCCCGTCACTTATGTCAGAGAATAAGCATTGTAATATGAAGCCGGAAGATTTCCTTCTGATTGATTATGACCAGAACATACTGGAAGGAGAAGGAAAGCTCTCCCGCGAAGGATTGATGCACGTGCTGATCCTCAGCAACTTCAAAGAAATAGAATGTACGATACATGCCCATCCGTTCTACTGTATGCCGTTCGTGGCACAGTGCAAGCCGATTCCGAATGTGACAGAAGCCACGATGGGACGAGGCGAGGTCGGATGTATCGAATGGACGAAAGCCTATTCCGAAGAGCTGAGCAGAAACGTATACCAGTATTTTGAAGACCACAGGGAGCTGGCCGAAAAGAAGCCAATCGGAATGATCATGCCAAAGCACGGCGTCGTCGTATCCGGTCCTAGCATCTATCTTGCCTACAGCATGTTAGAGCGCATCGAGTGTGACGCTTTCTGTACCATTACGAAGAACCTCATCTAAATTCTAAATAAGGATGGTATGAATTATGTATAGCCATGAAAGGAAAGCCAAAATCATCGACCTGCTGAAGTCACAGTCTTCCGTAAGCGTCAATATACTGGCCGATATGCTTCACACGTCCAAGGAGACGATACGTCGGGATCTCAAAGAGCTGGAAAGCGAAGGCCTGTTGACGAGAACCCACGGCGGAGCCATAACCAACGGCAATTCCCGTTCCGTCGGAGCCTCTGCCAAGTACGGCGACACTATACTCAACAACGAGTATCCTTTCGCGCTCCGGCATGTGAGAAATATACCGGAAAAGAAAAAGATAGCACAGAGGGCAGCTGCATTTATCGAGAACCGGGATACCATTTTCATCGACAACAGTTCTACCACGCTGTTTCTCCTGGACTATATTCCAAGAGAAGTTCATCTGACTATCATCACGAATTCCATAAAGGTGCTGCTGGAGGCGGCCAAGCTCGAGAATCCCAACTTGTCGCTCATATCGCTGGCCGGCTTCTATAACTGCAACAATTATTCCGTATACGGAACGAGGACGATCAGAAGTGCGGAGGACTTTTTCCCGAACAAGACCTTTATCTCCTGTACCGGTGTTACACTTGAGAACCGGCTTACCGACATCAGCCTCAACGAGGTCGATACGAAGAAAGCACTTATGTCCAAGTCAAAAGAGACATACCTGTTGGCAGACCACACAAAGTTTGAGATTAACGGACCTTTCTACCTGTCCGATTTTGATGCGATCGATTATATCGTGACAGACAAATATGACTATACGCCGCAGACCGGCAGCAACATACGTACGATTACTTCCAAGAATAATATTAAAATCATTACAAGCTAGAGGGAGGAGGGTCCACATTGAACATACTGGCTTTTGACCTGGGCGCAAGCGGAGGCAAGCTCTTCCTTGCAGCCGTAGGTAACGGCAAGGCATCTATTCAGAATATCCACAGGTTCGACAATGTATCATACCAGATTAACGGCAGCCTGTACTGGGATATCATCAACATCTACAAAGAGATGAACATCGGAATCAAAAAAGCGATAGAACTGACGGACGACCATATCGATTCTTTTGCCATCGACTCTTTTTCCAATGATTTTGCGTTTATCGATGAAAAGGGAGCGCTGCTCACCCCGGTGCGCTGTTACAGGGACAAGCGTACCGAACGTCACGCCGCGAAGATATACGGACGGCTTTCCAAAGAACAGCTCTACCGCTTAAGCGGCAACCAGAATGCGCTCTTCAACACTTATATGCAGCTCGCCGCCATGTGCGAGGACGGCCACGGATACATATTGAAGAACGCATACAAGCTGCTCTTTATCCCCGACCTGCTCATCAATTTCCTGACTGGAAAGACGATATCCGAATACACGCTGTCTTCCGTCAGCCAGTTGTATGATTTCAAGAAGGATGACTGGTGCCAGGAGATTCTGGACAGCTATTCCATACCCCGCAGCCTGTTCGGCACTTTGACTAAGCCGGGCACCCTGCTCGGACGCACGCAGGAAAGCTACAACAAATATATGGAGACGAAAGGATTTCCCGTATCTGTCGTATGTGAACACGATACGGCTTCCGCATATCTCTCTTCTCCGGTCACGTCAGACTGCGCCCTCATAAGCTGCGGCACATGGGCGCTCATAGGTACGGAACTGGATTCCTGCGTCATCACAGAGGAAGGCTACCGGGCGAACCTTGCCAACGAGGGCGGTTACAAAGGCCACCACCGCCTGCTCCGCAATGTGATGAGCTCCTGGTTCATCCAGGAGACGAAGCGATATTATAAAGAGCACGGCCAGGACTATAGCTTTGAAGAACTAGGCCGGCTTGCCGAAGCCGCCAAGCCGTTCGGCTTCCTTTTTGACCCGGATGAGAACCTGTTCTACGAGCCAGGCAATATGCCAGTTAAAATACGGCAGTACTGTATGGACCACTATGGAACACGGCCAGAATCCACGGGCGAGATCATTCGCTGCATATATGAAAGCCTTGCGATGAAGTTCCGATGGACCATCGAGCAGCTGGAACATATCTCCGGCAAGGCACTCCCTGTCATCAATATGATGGGTGGGGGCGCCAAAGCATCCATGCTCTGCCAGTTCACTGCCAATGCGACGGGCCGCAAGGTTATCGCCGGTCCGGATGAGGCAACTGCCATCGGCAACATCACCGTACAGCTCATCGCTACAGGCGCTGCCGCTACGCTCAATGAGGCAAAAGATATCATGAGGCCGTCTTATCAGACGAAAGAATATACCCCTCAGAATACGGAGGAGTGGAATATGCATTATGAGGCATTTCTGAAACTGTCGAACGATTCAGAACCGGCGCCGCTGCGAGACGCCAGGGAGGAGCAAAGATGAAACCTATATTAGAATCACCAATCATAACCGATATCTGTGATATGACGGCTAACATGTACCGTCTCGGATGGGACGAGAGGAACGGCGGAAATATAAGCTGTCTGCTGGACGAACAGGAGCTGGCAGATTATCTCGACCTTTCCAAGACCATCCGCAATATCCCGATAGATTTTGATGCCACCGAGCTTGCCGGACGCCTGTTTCTCGTGACAGGGACCGGAAAGTATTTCAAGAACGTTACCAAAGACCCGGAGGGGAATCTTGGAATCGTAAGAGTAGCTTCGAATGGCAGAGAGCTGGAACTGCTCTGGGGCTTTGAGGGCAATACGTTACCGACAAGCGAATTCCCTACTCATCTCATGAACCATATGGCAAGGCTGAAAGCAGATCCTGAACATAAGGTTGTCATGCACTGCCATCCGGCAAATACGATTGCCATGACCTTTGTACATTCCATCGATGACCGCGATTTCACCTGCACGCTCTGGCAGATGATTACCGAATGTATCGTCGTATTTCCGGACGGCATCGGCGTCGTACCATGGATGGTATCAGGAACGAATGACATCGGGGCGGCCACGGCCGAGAAGATTAAGGACTGCCGGCTCGTCGTCTGGGCACACCATGGCATCTTCGGCACAGGCAGGACGCTGGATGAAGCGTTCGGCCTCATAGAAACCGTGGAGAAAGCTGCTGAAATCTATATGAAGATCGCCCATCTGGAGCGAAAGAACGAGATACCGAAAGACCAGCTCAAAGCCCTCGCCGATACGTTCCACGCAGTACCGAGGAAAGGCTGGCTTGACTAGAACCTAAAAGGAGGACCCTATCATGTATTTACAGGATATATTTGGATTAGACGGCAAAGTAGCCATCGTGACCGGAGGCGGGCGCGGCATCGGACAAGTCATCGCCTGCGGCCTTGCCAAGGCAGGAGCGGAAGTTGTAATCATCTCCCGGTCCGGCGCCAAAGAAACGGTGGATATGATTACGAAAGACGGCGGAAACGCTTACGAGCTCAGAGCCGATGTCACGGACGAGCCACAGGTGGAGCAGGCGCTTCGCTCCATTCTGGAACGTTCCGGCACCATCGATATTCTTTTCAACAATGCGGGAATCTGCATGCATCAGTCTACCATGGACGCAACCGTAGAGGAATTCCGCCAGGTCGTGGACACGAACCTGACTGGAGAATTTATCATGGCACGCGCTGTAGGGCGAATCATGATTGAACGGGGCATAAAGGGCAGCATCATCAACATGGCTTCTATGTCGGGGACCATCGTCAACATACCACAGTGGCAGTGTTCCTACAACGCCTCAAAAGCAGGAGTCATCCACCTGACCAAGTCACTGGCCGTAGAATGGGCACAATATGGCATCCGGGTCAATTCACTGAGCCCGGGCTACATCGCCACACCGATGTCTGTCGACCTGTCACCGCAGGAACTGATAGACGCATGGATACCGCTCATGCCACTTGGCCGGATGGGAAATCCTGAAGAGCTGATACCGCCGGTGCTTTATCTTGCGTCGGACGCCTCAGGCTACACGACAGGAAGCGATCTCATTGTAGACGGAGCCTATTCCTGCCAGTAAATGTGGGGTTAAGTAAAGTGGCTGCGGGCGGGGAGCCGGGTGGGAGATGCTCCGATGCGTCTGAGGCTCCGACTATTTCACGTATCCCTAACCCTGCGGAATGTGCGCCGACAGCGGCTTACATC
>NZ_JABFCH010000281.1:0-209 GCF_017566055.1 Extibacter sp. GGCC_0201
TCTGAGGTAAAACGGATATCTTTATAGGTATCCACCGCGGTCTCGGCTGCCAGATACAGCTGTTCGTCGTTGTATGCCAGCGGAGATAATTTCTCTATCAGTACATCCCATTCGGGTACACGTTCCATCCCTGTACGTTCACGCCATGTTTGGGCAACTTGCATGGCGAAATGCCAGTACGAAAGCTCAAAAGGCGGATTGACAGTTTC
>NZ_JABFCH010000282.1:0-209 GCF_017566055.1 Extibacter sp. GGCC_0201
ATATCTTTGAGACCCATGCAAAGAACCGGCACATCAAGCTCATTTAGAACATGCAGATTTTGACACTGTTCATTCATGATAGCCTGCCCGATAGCCTGTTCTTCCATGGCTTCTGTCAACGTATTCCAGGTACCAAGGTCTTTCCAGGAGCCATTAAAACGTTTGACCTTGATATTTTTTTCCTGTTCTACTACCGCATAGTCAAAGCT
>NZ_JABFCH010000283.1:0-209 GCF_017566055.1 Extibacter sp. GGCC_0201
GCTACGGCCGGCGGTAAGAACATGGAGGGCCTTTCCATTGCGGTTGGCGCTGTGAAAGAGGCTGTTGGAGTACAGTAAAATCGGTTCGGAAGAAATTGACTTTTCTTTCGGACTTAATGATAGATTCCTTCGGATCGAATAAGAATTCCATCCGAAGGAATTTTTTTATGTCGTTTTGATAATCGGAATACATGTTTTACCTTTGTGGT
>NZ_JABFCH010000284.1:0-209 GCF_017566055.1 Extibacter sp. GGCC_0201
GTGCGATCCGGGCGGTTATAACTACCCCGACATCGAGCGTTATGTTGCTGAGCCGAGCCGACTAAGAGGCGCCACAGCTTCGCGACTACAACCTGAAGCCCTGCAGCTTTCCGTTCGTCATTCCGGCGGAAGCCGGAATCCATGTTGATCTTGCTGTTGCCCTTGCTCCTCGCTCCCCCCGCCGCCCCGAACTCGCCACAGGCAATCAG
>NZ_JABFCH010000285.1:0-208 GCF_017566055.1 Extibacter sp. GGCC_0201
TTTTTTTGAAGGATTTTTTGTTGGAATGTCGAAGTAAATTAAGCAGAACTAAATATCTTGGATATGTTTTAGCGGTTGGTAGACAGAAGAACGAAGAAGTTCAACTGAAAGCTTTACCTGCTGACAGTTTGCGATTCAGAGCGTAGCCACTTTGGATAGAAGTAAGCTGGCACTTGGCTATGTTTTGTTTTAGTAAATCAAAACTTCT
>NZ_JABFCH010000286.1:0-208 GCF_017566055.1 Extibacter sp. GGCC_0201
TTTAATATAGAGAATGAGAGAAACAATTACCGCAACCAGTTGAAGGATCAGAATGTATTGGATGTGAATAATAAGGAATATAATTATCAGACGGGGGATCATTATATGGATATTATCAGCGAATGCGAAAAATTAGGCGATTATGTAGTAAATGTTGTTGAGGCACGTACAGATATAAAGGAAAAGAAAATTTGATTTGTAGAAGGAC
>NZ_JABFCH010000287.1:0-208 GCF_017566055.1 Extibacter sp. GGCC_0201
TGATAACCTACTGCAGACGGCATACGGCCAAGCAATGCGGATACTTCGGAACCAGCCTGGATAAAGCGGAAAATGTTATCAACAAAGAGCAGTACGTCCTGGCCGCCAACATCACGGAAATATTCCGCCATAGTCAAACCGGTCAAGCCTACACGCATACGAGCTCCAGGAGGCTCGTTCATCTGACCGTAAACAAGAGCGGTCTTAT
>NZ_JABFCH010000288.1:0-208 GCF_017566055.1 Extibacter sp. GGCC_0201
AAATCCACCTCAAAGAAAATATCCAAAAGCTTTATGACAAAGTAGAAAATGAACTCTCCCAGCGCGAAAGGCTCGTCCTGAAGATGCGGTACGGCCTCTACAACGGAGAAGAATACACACAGCGGGAAATTGCCAGGCAGCTGGGAATCTCCCGCTCCTACGTCTCCCGCATCGAAAAAAGTGCGGTGGAGAAGCTGCGGGAATTTTT
>NZ_JABFCH010000289.1:0-208 GCF_017566055.1 Extibacter sp. GGCC_0201
GCCGGAAGAGGATCTGCTTACCTTCCTTGCGGGGAAGAGCAGGAACCGCATCTCTGACCTATCAAAAACTTCGGAACTCCTGCGCAAGGCAGCCAGGGATTCCTACCGGTTAGACAAGTGCATGTATGAACCACTGAGCATATCACTGGCAAGCTCGTTTAACTGCATCCACGCCTATCAGAAAGAAATCAAGCTGATCGAGCAGGCG
>NZ_JABFCH010000029.1:0-56904 GCF_017566055.1 Extibacter sp. GGCC_0201
GCAGTATCTCTGCTTTTTAAATATTCAGTTGTAACACATGTATTGTAATCCTACAGACAGGGGAAAGATAAAGGTAAAGAAATGGCTTGACACGCCGGATCTGAAGGCATATGAGCAGTATGTTACAGACTGGCACAGATTTCTGACAGACTGCCAGGAGGCCGCCGGAACGCTCGATGGAGAGAAGGTGCGTATCCTTAACCTGTATGTCCTGAGGACATTCTACCAGTCAGAATACAAGACGGATGATTTCTATAAAGAATTTTACACCAGGCTGAGCCAGGCAAGAGAAACGCTTGGCATCTGATGAAGATAGCAGGGAGCCGGATGTACAGGACGTGGAGTAGCAGTATCCACGTCCTTTTTTGCTGTCCCTATTTGTCGAAAATTGTAAAGATATGGAAGGAAACATCTTACGGATCCGTGCAGCCATGGTATAATCGTATTAATCAGATGAACTACGTAAAGAGGTGATACTATGTACATTGCAGATCTGCACATCCATTCCCGTTATTCAAGAGCCACGAGCAAAGACTGTACTCCGGAATATCTGGACCTGTGGGCCAGGAGGAAAGGGATCCACATTGTCGGCTCCGGGGATTTTACACATCCGGCATGGAGGGAAGAGCTGGCGGAAAAGCTCATGCCCGCCGAAGAGGGGCTGTATGTCCTGAAGAAAGGATATCGTATAGAAGACGGGCCGGACACAGGTGGCCGGACGCCCCGTTTTGTCATTACAGGAGAGATAAGCTCCATATATAAGAGAGGTGGCAGAGTACGGAAAGTACATAGCCTGATACTGCTTCCGGGACTTGAAGCCGCGGAAGTGATAGCGCGGAAGCTGGAAGCCATAGGCAATATCCATTCCGACGGCAGGCCCATTCTCGGACTTGACTGTCATGATCTGCTGGAAATCGTCCTGGAACTGTGCCCCGATGCCATCTTTGTACCCGCGCATATCTGGACGCCGCACTTTTCCCTGTTCGGAGCCTTCTCAGGATTCGACACGGTGGAGGAATGCTTTGGGGACCTGTCGCCTTACATACACGCCATGGAGACAGGATTGTCCTCCGACCCGCCTATGAACTGGCGTGTGTCCATGCTGGACAGTTACCAGCTCATCTCCAATTCAGACGCCCATTCTCCGGCGAAGCTTGGAAGGGAAGCCAATATGCTCGATATCGCGCTGTCTTATCCCGGGCTCAGAGATGCTGTTCAGTATGGAAAGGGGCTATATGGTACGATAGAATTTTTTCCCGAAGAAGGGAAGTACCATTTTGACGGCCATAGAAAATGCAGCCTCTGCCTGTCCCCTGCAGATACGGACAAATATCACGGAATCTGTCCTGTCTGTGGAAAAAAGATTACCATCGGCGTATCCCACAGGGTAGATCAGCTGTCGGACCGGGGGGAGGGATATGTTAAGGCGGACGCCGCACGGTTTGAAAGTCTTGTGCCCCTGCCGGAAGTGATTGGAGCATCGGTAGGGCATGCCCCGACCAGCGCAGGAGTACAGAAAGAATATCTCAGTATGCTGAAGCGGCTCGGGCCGGAGTTTGATATATTGAGGGAAGTACCGGTAGAAGAAATACGCAGTACGTCCGGTGTCTTGATTGCGGAGGGGATCAGGAGGCTCCGGGAGGGGAAAGTCATCCGTGTGCCCGGATTCGACGGGGAATATGGGACGATCCGGCTGTTTGAGCCTCATGAGATAGAAGATACAAGTGGGCAGATGGACTTTTTTGACCTGCTTGGCATGAGCAGGGACAGAGCAGATGCGGCTGGAAAGGCCGCGACAGAAAAAGAGGCTGTTCTGCATGAGATGGAATCAGAGGAAAAGGGGGATAAAGAACCGGCGGGGGTGGAAGGAAAGGCGCTCAATAAAGAGCAGGAATATGCCGTGACCTGTCCGGCACGTACCATTGCTGTCGTTGCCGGGCCGGGGACGGGCAAGACGAGGACGCTCGTCTCCCGCATTTTGTACCTTTTGGAGCATAGGAACGTAAAGCCGTATGAGATTACGGCAGTGACCTTTACGAACGAGGCGGCCCGTGAACTGAAAGAGAGGATACAGAAAGGAATTGGCAGCAGAGGGCGGATTGGCAGCCTTAAGGCAGGTACCTTCCATGCAATCTGCCTAGAATATCTAAAGGAGCAGGGACTTGAGTTTTCCGTCGCGGATGAGACGGAAGCGAGAGAGATTGCCGATGAAGCGGCGAAGGAGACGGGCATCCGTATCACGGGCAAGAGACTGGCAGAGCAGGCGTCCATGGAAAAGTCAAAAGGGCTGGCCGGAGAAGAGATGAGCCCAGAAGTACAGGTGTATAATCGTAGGCTGAAAGAGAGAGGTCTTTTAGACTTTGACGACCTGCTGCTTGAGACACTGCAGCTTCTCGAGGGCGGGGCGGCGCCGGACGGCTGGCAAAAGAGCTATACGTATCTGTTCGTAGATGAGTTCCAGGATATCAATCCGCTGCAGTACCGGCTCGTGAAGGCTTGGAATGAGAAGGGAAGAGAGCTGTTCGTCATCGGAGACCCGGATCAGTCTATCTACGGGTTCAGGGGAGCGGACGCAAAGTGCTTTGCAAGGCTGCAGGAGGACTTTCCCGGATTGAAGACGATCCGGCTCACAGAGAATTACCGGTCCACCCCGGAAATCGTGTCATCAGCGCTTCACATCATTTCCGGCAATCCCGGCGATGCGCGCACGCTGCATGCCAACCGGGTAGGCGGTGCAAAAGTACGGCTTGCCAGAGCAATGTCTCCGATGGGAGAGGCCATATTCGTGGCAAAGGAGATCAACCGTCTGGCAGGGGGCATCGGAATGCTGGAAGCGCACGAGGCGGCACATGACCAGGGGGAGCGGAAGATAAGGGCGTTCGACGATATCGCCGTCCTCTACCGGACGCACCAGGACGCGGAGCTGCTGGAGACATGCCTGAAGAGGGAAGGCATTCCCTATGTCGTCGCAGGGAGAGAGTCGTTCCTTCAGGAGGATATCGTCAGGGGGAGTCTCTTCTTTTTCCGGTATCTCGCAGACGAGCTTGACAGGCATGCCAAAGAGCAGAGCCTGAAGATACTGTGGAACCTGGACCGGAATCCGGTGTCGGAAGAGGTGTTCGGGCGTATGGCAGAGAAGTACCGGCCGCTCTATGCAAAGGAAAAGCCGCAGAAGTTTCTGAAGCTGTGGATGCAGGAGATTCAGGCTTTGGACAATCCGGCGATGAAGAAGCTGTCGCAGATGGCCGTATTCTACAAAGATATGGGAGAACTCTCCGATGCGCTGAGCCTTGGTGTGGAAAGCGACCTGAAGCGCTGTGGAGACAGGCAGTACGGTTCCGGAGCGGTCACACTTATGACGCTGCACGGCTCCAAGGGGCTGGAGTATCCGGTTACATTTATCTTCGGCGTCCGGAAAGGAAAGATGCCGCTTGAAAACGAACGGTACGCGGCTGACATGGAAGAAGAGCGGCGGCTGTTCTACGTCGGTATGACCAGAGCCGAAGAAGAGCTCATACTGACCTCGTCGGGAGAGGATTCCGTATTTGTAGAAGGCATGCCTGACCCAATATTTGCAAGGGAACAGGTTCAGAAAAAGAAGAAAGAGGTGACAGGTCATCAGATGAGCCTGTTCGATATTATCATGGAGAATATTTCTGGTGGAGGACAAAGGACAGATGATGTATAATGGAAACAGCACTATAATGACAGGAGGTACAAGTATGGGTGAATTATCCAGTCTGCCGAACATAGGTCCGGTGGTAGAGCAGCAGTTGAACGAAGTTGGTATCACGACGGCCAGACAGCTCAGAGAGACAGGCAGCAAGCAGGCCTGGCTTAAGATCAAGGCGATAGATGACTCGGCCTGCATCCAGAGGCTGCAGGGGCTTGAAGGGGCTGTCAGGGGCATCAAGAAGCGCGACCTGCCCCCGGAGGTCAAGGCGGAGCTGAAGGAATTCTATCATGCTGCAAAGTAAAGCAAGGATACAGATGATCCTGTCCATGATAATCTTCGGCACTATCGGAGCCTTCGTGAAGCATATCCATCTGCCGTCCGCAGAGATAGCCCTGTGGAGGGCAGTGGCGGCATTTCTCATGCTTACCGCGGCAGCAGCGGCCAGCGGGAAGCTAGAACATATCAGAAGTTTTAAAGGCCGGATACGGATGCTGTTCGGATCAGGAGCCGCGCTTGCGTTCAACTGGATACTTTTGTTTGAAGCGTACCGGTACACAAGCGTGGCGGTATCTACTCTGTGTTATTATTTTGCCCCTACACTGATTGTCATACTGAGCGTTGCCATCTTCCGTGAGAAACTTAAGGTAAAGCAGGCGGTCTGTTTCGCCGCGTCCACCGCGGGCCTTATTCTTGTCATCGGAGTCAGCGGCGGCGGAAGCAATGATACGGTCGGTGCGTTGTACGGCCTTGGCGCGGCTGTCTGCTATGCAGGGGTCGTTTTTTTTAACAAGCTGCTCGGTGATATTGACGGGCTTGTCCGGACATGGCTCCAGTTTGGAGCAGCCATGGTCATCATGGTGCCTTACGTCGTATTCACATGCGGATTTGCCATAGGGGGAATCGACCCGAAAGGGGCGGCGCTGCTGCTTGTCGTCGGAGTCGTCCACACAGGTATCACGTACTGCATGTATTTTGCCGCCCTTTCCGGCCTTCGTGGGCAGCAGGCGGCGATACTGAGCTATATCGACCCTATGGTGGCGATTCTCGTCTCTTTTTTCGTACTGGGAGAGAACATTACCGTGCCACAGATAGCAGGGGGAGCGATGATTATAGGCTTCGCCTTTCTGAATGAAGTGAATACGCAAGATAAGTTAGAAAGCAGGAAATGAAACATGAAGATAATCATATCACCGGCTAAGAAGATGAGGGTGGACAACGATGCATTTGCACCTTGCGGCCTGCCCTCTTACATAGACAAAACGGAATATCTGATGGAATATATGAAGTCTCTTACCTACGAGCAGTGCAAAGAGATATGGAAATGCAGCGATAGGATAGCCAAGCTGAACTACAGGCGGTTTCAGGATATGGATCTGTATAAGAACCTGACGCCCGCCCTCCTTTCTTATGAAGGAATCCAATATCAGTATATGGCGCCTGCTGTTATGGATGAAGGCGCATTTGCCTATCTCCAGGAGCACCTGAGGATACTGTCCGCATTTTACGGGATGCTGCGTCCCTTTGACGGCGTCGTCCCCTATCGGCTGGAGATGCAGGCCAGGATGGGAGGGCATAAAGGGTGTCCCGGACTAGATTCCCTGTATGACTACTGGGGAGGGACGATGGCAGAGGATATATTTGCGGAAGACCAGATGATTCTGAACCTGGCTTCAAAAGAATACAGCAGATGCATTTCAAAATATGTGCGTGAGGACGTTGCCTTTGTGACCTGCGTATTCGGTGAACTGTCCGGCGGGAAGGTGATAGAAAAAGGGACGCTGGCCAAGATGGCGAGGGGAGAGATGGTGCGCTTCCTTGCGGAGAGTAATGCCGGGTGCCCAGAGGATGTCAGGAAGTTCAATGGGCTGGGCTACCGTTTCCGGGAAGCGTATTCGGATGACAGCACCTTCGTGTTTTTAAAGGAGACGAGAGAAAAGGAAGAAGCACTCACATGATTACGAAAAGAACGGACCATTTTGATATAGGCCAGATCTGCGCATCCGGGCAGTGCTTCCGCATGGAGCGCACCGCAGGAGGGACATATTCTGTCATAGCCGGCGGCCGGTATGTGGAAGTGGCCCAAGAGGAGGATCTGTGTACGTTTTATTGCGGGGAGGAGGAGTTTGAGGCATTCTGGAGAGATTATTTTGATCTGGAGAATGACTATGGGGCATACATAGAGAGGATAGACACGAAGGACGAGTACCTGAGGAAAGCGGCTGAGGCTGGCAGTGGTATCCGGATATTGCGGCAGGATCTGTGGGAGATGACAGCCTCCTTTCTCATATCCCAACAGAATAATATTACCCGTATACGAAAGTGCATCTCCAATATCTGCGAGAAGTACGGAGAGAAAAAGGAGGCGCTTTCCGGGAGCACGTACTATGCCTTCCCACGCCCGGAAGCGCTCGCAGAGCTCGAAGAGGATGATTTGAAGGAATGCAACCTTGGATACAGGAGCAAGTATGTCGTGCGGACGGCCAGATCCATAGCATCCGGTGAGGTGGATTTGGATTACATCAGAAGCCTCCCTTATCCTGAGGCGAAAGCAGAACTGCTGAAATTATATGGAATCGGTGAGAAAGTGGCGGACTGTATCTGCCTGTTTGCGCTGCATGAGCTGGATGCGTTTCCGGTGGATACGCATATCAGCCAGGCACTGAAGCGGCACTACCGCAGAGGATTTCCGAAGAGGCGTTATAAAGGATATCGGGGCGTGATGCAGCAGTACATCTTTTACTACGAATTGAACAGAAAGCCTTGATATTGGGCGGATGCGGGGATAAGTCCACGCTGCGTAGACTCGGTGGAACGCTGCGTGTATTGCCAAGAAAGCGGCATCTGCTATCATGATATACAAGAGCTGGCGGGACATTATAGGCGTCAGCAGACTGGAGGCATGGCATGGATTATAATAAGACCGGGCAGCTGATTGCCAGAAGGCGCAAAGCGGTGGGGCTGACACAGAAAGAACTCGCGGCACGTCTGGGCGTAACGAATAAGGCGGTATCTAAATGGGAGACTGGGGGCGGTCTGCCCGATGTAGGCATGCTCAAGCAATTGTGCCAGATACTGGAGATAAGCGTGGACGAACTGCTGGACGGCGAGCAGCGCGGGACCGGAGGCGGCAGCAATGACAGAGGCATAGCCGATGAAGAAGAGGTGCGGCGCAGGAAGAAGAGGAAAACAGCGGGAATCGTATGTGCTATACCGTCCCTGCTTCTCCTTTGTATGCAGCTTGCGTATGTTACGGCCGGGAAGGCATATCAGATGGAATATATCTCGGACTTCCTGCCGTATCTTGTTAATATGCTGCTTATCGTCCTGCTGGCAGCGGCAGTAATCCTCTTCTTCTGGGAGAACCGGGCAGTGCGGATTGGAGCGGCGGCAGCGGGAGGCGCGGTCCTATTGGGGGTGCTCGCTGTGGGCGTCAGGGAGACGAAGGGACGAGGCGCGGTATGGAGCCTGTCGCCGGATTACCGGCATATGCTCGTGCTGAAGTATGAAGAAAAGTCTGGGCTTGTGACGACGTATCGCAATCAGTTGTTCTTATTTGCCCGGAAGTCCGATCAATTTCCGTATACGGCTCAGAAGGACATGAAGATACAGTGGCTGGCAGATGACGCATGTGTGGTTACATATGAGTCCCCGGATGACGGCAAGGTCCATCAGTATGTGATGACGTACGGCGACCGTGGTGATGGAATCACCACCCCTTATGTATCTAATATCATAACCGGAAGCTGGACGGGTGAAGGGAAGAATATTGCGGGCTGGAAGATAAAGACGACAGGAGACGGCATCGTCATATCCTCAGAAGGAGATGAGGAAGAGATATATGGGTTTGAAGACTGTGTACAGTTTGGAACGCTTGCCATTGCCCTGTGCCGGGACGGGCTCCCGCAGTGGACCATCGTGCTGGATGAAAACTGCGTAGTCGGGGAGGAGGGCTATCTGGAAGACGGAGGTACGATATCGCTGTGCAGAGTGTCCATGGACAAAACCGCCCCGATGCATTTTACGAGAACGGAGGCGCCGGAGACATTTGAAAGTGATACGGGTACCGTACCGGATGAAGAAGAATCCGGCAGGGCGCTGGCTGAGGAGATGAAGAATATACTGCAGAAGGACCCGGCCCTGGCGCAGCTGCAGTCCAGCCAGCTCGGGTATCTGAAGGTGGCGGCGGATACGGATGATATATTCTGGGCGGCAAGGTGCGCGCTTGAAGAAAACGACAAGCAGTATGCGGTAAACGGGATTGACGTCACAAGGAATATCACCCATATTGAGATGATGGCCGGAGATAGGTATGACTGTCTCGTGCAGATAGATTCGACGGATGTATATTCAGATCCTTACAGCAAGGAAGAGGAGGAGCTGGATATGACGGCCAACTATCGGATCATGCAGGGAGAAGGCGTATATCTTGCATATCAGGTGCCTTATGGAACCGATGGGGCGTACGGACTCGAAGCTCCACCGGTGAAGCAGGAGAGGGACACGGCAGGAAACCCTGATTATTCTTACTTTGTACCAGGTGAGAGGCAGGAGGGGCAATAGATGGAGAAGACAGATACTTTTATATATGATACCGTTCCCGCGAATTACAGAGAGCGTTATGAGAAGTGCCATAACAGCAGGATAGACTGCTTCGTGATTGTAATCGGGTATGGGGTGCTGCTCCTGATTATGCTGCTGCATGCAGCCGGTATACTGTCCGACTGGCGTCCGGTGCTTCAGATGGCCGTACTGGCGGCGGCGTTAGAAGCCGCCGTGCTCGTTACCGTACGGCTCTGCTACGGCATTTCCGGAAAAAAGCTGTCTGCATTGATGAAAAGCCGGGAACAGAACAGCCTGAAAGGGACCTTCTACCCGGACTACCTTTTTGTCGAATATAGCGACGGCCGGCAGCAGAGCATCAACTATTCGGATATATCCTCAGTCGTGGAAAGTGAGGAGGCTTTTGACATCTGCAGCACTGTGACAGGACTGTGGCTTGAGAAGAAATATATCGGCAGAGATGAGATGCTTTCTCTGAGAAACTGGCTGAAAAAGCATTGCAAGGACAAGTATACGGGCAACCTGCATCCGGAAGAGGAAGAGGTCCGCATAGAGTTTGGCTGGCGCGAAGGCGACAGGGAACAGGCGTCAAAATGGTCTGCGCTGTACGCGCTCTATCACCTGCGGTATTATTATTCAGAAAAGAGGGCAGGATTTATCAGCATCCTGGCAGCTGCCCTGTTGTATATGAACATTATGGGTCCCATGCTGGCAGTCACTGTCTGTATGTGCCTCATCGTGGGAACCTTCCTGTTGATTACACTGTTCCGGCAGCTGGTGTACTGGCTGTCTGTGAAGGCGATGAAAAAGAATTATGGCAACCGTCCGGAAGAGGCAAAGACCGTTGTGGAACTGTCTGGAGACGAGTTTGTCATCCACACGCATAACAACGTCACCGGACTGCCGCTGGGGAAGCTGGAACAGGTAAAAGAAGGAGAGCGCTTTTTTGCAGTCAACAACAATTTTATATTCAAAGGGGATATGCCAAAAGTCGAGCAGGCCGTATTACGGAACCGCCTGAAAAAATACTGTGGCAGCGGATTCCAGTACATTGATATCTCTGGTTCTGTCAAAGGCAGAAAGATACGGACAGCGGCTGCGCTTGCAGTGCAGATTCTGCTCATCGTCCTGATCCTATGGAACTATAATTCGGGAAGCTTGAAGCCCGGTGACATCCTAAGAGACAGACTGTATTCTACATCAAAGCTGGAGCAGGAGAAGAAAGAGACGAAGGCTGCCGGGGAGGCCCTCGTGCAATACGTGGACACGCCGGACAAAGATGGGCTGAATCTTGGGGCCCCTGAGCTTCGTATTGAAGAATGCTACAGTGACAACGCTGTCAACTATGACAGCAGATTTTATATAGAGAATGGGACGTTATATGGAATCTCTGCCAATGAACACGGTGAACTGGGCAGGGGGGACACAGAAGGGCATCTAAATGCCAAGGGGTTCTACCCGGCATATGAGATTGCGGAAGACGCAAGACATGTAGCGCTCGGAAAAAGCTTCATGGTATATATCAATGATAAGGATGAACTCTGGGGGACAGGTGACATTCCGGACACGGAAGGCACGATGAGGCTTACAAAGATGATGGATCATGTCCGCTTCGTAAGCTGCAGCGAGGAGGCGGTGGCTGTATTGAAGGAAGACGGTACCGTCTGGTGCAGCGGGACGCTTAAGGATATCGCAGGGACGGCCATTGCCTCCTATGACGGATGGGAACAGCAGCTGGCACATATGAAATATGTCACCGCCGGCAGGAACACGATGGCTGCGCTCAGTGATGACAACGTGCTCTGGACGTGGGGGGACAATACGTACGGACAATGTGGCATCCCCGTATCGGAAGGTACGATTCTGCCGGAGCCGGTACAGGCCAGGGAGAAGGTGAAGGCTGTCTGGATTGATGCGCTCCTGTACCGTTCGCCGGAACAGTACCCGCTCTATGACCGGGAAGAGCCGCTCCCTTATATCGGTTACCGGATGTACATCCAGCAGACGGACGGTGAGGTCCGTGCATGTGGAGAGAACCTTGTGCCGGAGGGAGACGAAGTATTCACCCGTGTCATGGTACAGCAGATAGATTAGGCAGGAAGGCCTCAAGCCCTGTGATACCGTACTCTTTTATAAAGCTTTCGATGCCGTCCCTGATCTCATCTCTGGAATAATCCGATTCCCGGAGGAAATCGTCATCAAAGTCGTTGACATGTGAGTAGAAGGACAGGCCCATCAGCAGATAGTCCTCGTTATCACGGTCCAGATTCTCATAGAGCAGGTTCTCGGCTTCGTTGATTCTGCCTGCGTCAGCCATGGCGATGATGCGGGTAT
This sequence comes from Extibacter sp. GGCC_0201, assembly GCF_017566055.1. Taxonomy (NCBI): domain Bacteria; kingdom Bacillati; phylum Bacillota; class Clostridia; order Lachnospirales; family Lachnospiraceae; genus Extibacter; species Extibacter sp. GGCC_0201. The sequence continues at coordinate 10,571 of NZ_JABFCH010000029.1, forward strand.
AATCATCACCGCACGCCGAGGGCTGCTCTATGTCTGTCTCATACCGGAACTGGGGCTTTCCTGTGATGAGCTGCATGAGAAAGCGTACCAGGTCTTTGACCAGCCTCATAATATAATCTTGTTCAAAATCCATAGCGCTACCTCCTGAATCTAATCATCTCCATAAGTTTCATCCAGCTTTTTCTGCTTTCTTTTCGTGTATGCCCCCATAGCTGCCAGCACCCCGAACATAAGAAGAAAGATAAAGGCTGCAAAGGCCAGCGTAATACCGGCAAGATGCCTGGCATCCCGCAGAGCCATGGCGCCTGCGAACAGAAGCGTAAAGATAACAGTTCCTCCAAGGCTGTGTATAAGATAGTCTTTGACGCACGGTACAGAATAATTCGTCCACAGCCCTCTCTTTGCACATCCGATGATGATGGTTACGCATCCTGTAAGAAAGACGATATGTTCCCCGATCAGATTCCGCACCGGAACGTGAAAGAACAATACTTTAAGCAGGATATCTGCAGCCAGTGCGACAAATAGCACCCAGAATCCTGTGCGTTCTATCTTCATAATTTCCAGTTCCTGTCTTTCATCTACTACTTTCTTCATATATTTCATCCTCCTCCCAGAACAAGTCGTTTAAAGTGGCGCCGAGTGCCCGGCAGATTGCGATGCAAAGTTTGAGTGACGGATTAAATTTCCCGGCCTCTATCATACCTATCGTCTGGCGGGTGACTTCCACGCGTCTGGCAAGGTCCTCCTGAGACATATCCATATTGATTCTTGCAAGCTTCATCTTTTTGTTTTTCATCTCCCGCCTCCTTTAACTCAAGTATAGACTGTTAAATTATGTATGTCAACTATATATTACATTATGCAATATTTATATTGCAACAAAACGGATTGTCGTTTGACATTAGGACAGGCAGAGATTAAAATGAATAGAAACCACTTCACAGAAAAGGAGGATGACCATGATACATGTAATAAAAGGTGATATTACCAGACTTACAGATGTAGATGCGATAGTCAATGCCGCCAATTCTTCCCTTCTCGGAGGGGGAGGCGTAGACGGGGCTGTACACAGAGCAGCAGGCCCGGGACTTCTGGAAGAATGCAGAGCGCTTCATGGCTGTCCTGCAGATGAAGCGAGGGTGACCGGAGGCTACCGGCTGCCGGGCAGATATATAATCCACACGGTAGGTCCTGTATGGCGCGGCGGCGAGAAGAAAGAGGCAGAGGTACTGGCGGCCTGCTACAGGAATTCACTGGAGGCTGCGGCGAGAAAGCGGGTTACGTCCATCGCGTTTCCCGCCATATCTACCGGCATCTACGGATATCCGAAGAAAGAGGCTGCCACTGTCGCAATACATACGGTACGGTCATATCTGGAAGAGCACCCCGGAAGGATAGAGAAGGTGGTGTTTGTCTTATTTGATGACGAAAGCCTCCAGATATACAAAGAATTGATGAAAAGAAGAGGAACAGTATGACGAAGAAGAACTTAGCACTAGAGATAATCGAACGTCTGAAAAAGGAGTACCCGGATGCCGGCTGTACGCTGGATTATGACCATGCGTGGAAGCTGCTGGTCAGCGTCCGCCTTGCGGCCCAGTGCACGGACGCAAGAGTCAACGTAGTCGTAGAAGACTTGTATAAGAGATACCCCGATGTGGACGCGCTGGCTGCCGCAGACGCAGAAGACATAGAAGAGATTGTAAGGCCGTGCGGCCTTGGCAGGAGCAAGGCGCGGGATATCAGCGCCTGTATGAAGATATTGAAAGAGGAATATGGCGGAAAGGTACCGGAAGACTTTGACGCGCTGCTGAAGCTTCCAGGCGTGGGGCGTAAGAGCGCCAACCTTATCATGGGCGATGTGTTCGGTCAGCCTGCTATCGTGACAGATACGCACTGCATCCGTCTTGTGAACCGTATGGGGCTTGTAGACGGTATCAAGGAACCGAAAAAGGTGGAGATGGCGCTCTGGAAGATAATCCCTCCGGAAGAAGGCAGCGATTTCTGCCACCGTCTCGTCTACCATGGCCGTGACGTGTGCACGGCGAGGACGAAGCCGCTCTGCGATAAGTGCTGTCTGGCAGATATCTGCAGGAAGAAAGGCGTGTAGGGCAACACTACAGCCTCCGTTTCCGGTACGAATAATAGAGGATGAACAGTATTGCCGAGATGATCCACGTCACCGGATAGCTGAAGATGACCGTATCAACGGCGGGATGTATCTTAAGCGCACCCGCGACCCATATGATTCTCAGCAGACAGGTGCCGAACATCGTTATGATAAGAGGGATGATGACATCTCCGATACCCCGCAGCGCCCCGGACAGCACTTCCAGGAATACATAGAAGATATAGCACGGCGTGATGAGGCCCATCATCCAGGAGCCAAGCCGCATGACTTCTGCGTCTGTCGTGAAGATGCCAAAAAGGGGCATGCGGAAAACGAGGAAAAAGATGACAAGGATTCCGGAAAAGAGCAAGTCGATGCCAAGGCAGACACGGACGCTCTTTTTTACCCGGTCTGTCTTTCCTGCCCCGTAATTCTGGCCGACAAATGTGGTGATGGCGATGCCGAAGGCGCCGCTCATCATCCAGAACAGCCCGTCCAGCTTGTTATATACCGACCATGCCGCCGACGTGTCGGTCCCGAACCCGTTCAGCGCCGCCTGGATCATCGTGTTGGAGATATTGTACATGACAGACTGGAAGCCCGCAGGCAGCCCGATGCGCAGCAGCAATCGGAGGATTGGACCGTGGATGCGGATCTGCGTCAGAGAAAGCTTAAGCATCGTCTCTCCCCGGATGAGCCTGAACGACACCAGCAGGGCGCTTACAGCCTGTGACACTAAGGTGGCTGCTGCCACGCCTGCCACACCCATGTGGAAGACGACGACAAATACCGTGTCCAGCACGATGTTCAGGATGCAGCACACGATCAGGTAGTACAGAGGATGCCTGCAAAGTAGATACGCAGGTACGTGGTGGAGTCTGCTACAAGCTCGGCAGGCGTATTCATCCATGCCAGCATCCTTGGTGCAAGTAAGAATCCAAGCATACCGATAACGATACTTCCCGCTGCAGAAAATGCATAGGCAGTATGCAGGCTCTGCCTCAGGGAGTGCCTGTCTTTTGCTCCGTAAAACTGAGCGATAATGACAGACGCGCCGGAAGAAAGGCCGGTAAAGAAGCCGACAATCAGATTGATGATCTGTGTGGAAGAACCTCCCACGCTTGCCAGCGCCTCTTTGCCGACGAAATGTCCGACGATGATTGTGTCTACCGTATTATAGAGCTGCTGAAAAAATGTTCCGAAAACAATCGGACTGCGTTCCCCGTGCCATTGTCCCATAACCTTTCTGTATATTATACCTTGCGATTGATGGCGCCGCTTCCGGCTGCGCCATCGATACTATATCATGAAAGGCAGGAGGATGTCGACAGATTTTGAAAGGATGTTAAGCGATATGAGATATACGATACCAGATTATTATCAACATTTCCGATGTGCCGCAGACAGATGTGAAGACACATGCTGTGCGGGATGGCAGATAGCCATAGATGGCAGATCGCTTAGAAGATATGCCCGTATCCGGGGCAGGATGGGACGTAAGCTGCGTAAATCCATCCATTGGAACCGGGCGGTATTCCGGCAGAAGGAAGGAAAGCGCTGTGCATTTCTGGATGAAGATAATCTGTGCCACATGTATGCAGAACTGGGGAAAAACAGCCTGTGCAGGACGTGCCGGCTCTACCCGAGACACATAGAAGAGTTTGAAGGCGTCCGGGAGATTACGCTGTCTCTGTCGTGCCCTGCCGTTGCAAAGATACTTATGAACCGAAGAGAGCCGGTGGCATATCTGTCGTATGAAAAGGAGGGGGAAGAGTCTTACGGGGACTTCGACCTGCTGTTATATTCTGTGCTGGCCGATGCCAGGGAAGTGGTGCTGAACCTGCTTAAGAACCGGGCGCTTCCGGTGGAGCAAAGAGAAGAGCAGATGCTCTCTCTTGCCGATGCCGTGCAGAAGAGGCATACGGATGGCATGCTGTTCTCCTGCCAGGAACTGTTCTGCGCATACGGGAACGGGGAAGGCACATTAGCAGCCGCATGGGAGGCGGACGGAAGAAGGATCCGCGCACGCCTTCCCTTTATGATGAAGCTTTTTTCCTGCCTTGATACGCTGGAACTGCTGCGTGAAGACTGGAAGAACTGTCTGGACGAGACGAGGGCGTTCCTCCATATGGGAACGGCGGACAGCTACGCCGGGATATGCCTGGAATTCGGCACATGGCTGAAAGAACGGATGCCGGAGTGGGAGATACAGGCGGAGCAGCTTCTTGTCTACTTTATCTTCACTTATTTCTGTGGGGCGGCATATGATGGCAGAATCAGCGCCAAAGCGAAACTGGCGGCAGTAAGCCGCATGGTAATAGAAGAGATGCTCATGGCGCGATGGATGAAGAATGAGAAGATGCTCGATTCGGAAGATGTCATAGAGACCGTCTACCGTTATTCGAGAGAGATTGAGCATTCGGACAAGAACTTGGAGCGGATGGAAAGGATCATGGAGATCGTACCGGCAAACCTTACATCTTATGTAAGTGGTTTCGTGCCGCCATATACGGTATAATTCCTGTAGATGGGAGGTACGATAATTATGAAGCAGAAAATATTACAGGTACAGGGCCTGCGCAAGCATTTTGGAAAGCATGGCAGCATGACAAAAGCACTTAACGGTATGACGTTCGACGTGTTGGAAGGTGAGTTTCTTGGCATCATGGGCAAGAGCGGTTCCGGCAAGACGACACTTCTGAACTGCATCGCCACCGCCTTAAAGCCTACGGAAGGCAAGATTCTACTCAACGGCGAGGACATCGGCGTATTCGATGACAGCCGCCTTGCTGCATACAGAGGCAGCCGCATCGGGTATCTCTATCAGGACTTTGAACTGCTTGACAATCTGACCGGGCGGGAGAATATTATGCTTCCGCTGGCGATACACGGAAAAGAAGAGGGGGTAGAAGCAGACCGGTTCCAGGAACTTGTGGACTATCTGGAAATCAGGGAAGTGCTGGATAAGTTTCCGTCCCAGATGTCGGGAGGCGAGAAGCAGAGAGTGGCGGCAGCCAGGGCGCTCATACCAGATCCTGGCATCGTGCTCGCCGATGAACCTACCGGCGCGCTTGACACGGAAAATGCAAGAGCGCTTATGCAGAAGCTTAACGGGCTGAACCGTGAGTTCGGCCGTACTATCCTGATGGTTACCCATGATGCAGGGGCAGCCAGCTACTGTTCCCGCATTCTGTTTATGCAGGACGGGTACATTTTCCACGAATTGAGAAGAGAATTTCCGCAGGAATCCCAGAAGAACTATTATGAAAGAATTCTTGCAGCTATGGCACAGTTGGGAGGGAGCGCGGATGTTTTTTGATATGATAAGGAGAAACAGCAAGAGGAACCGCAAGGAAAACAGCATATTTTTCGGTTCTCTCGTGGCTGCGGTCGTATTATTCTACATGATACTGTCACTGGAAGGCCAGAATGTGATACAGTTTTTGTACACGATGGAGAGCGATGCGGTGAACCGCCTACTCGGTCTGGTACCGGTATTGTATGCATTTTCGCTGTTCCTCATCTTCTTCCTCGTTTACTTTGCGGGCAAGTACCAGTTGGAATGCAGGAACCGGGAATTTGGAATCTATCTGATGCTTGGGATGAAGCGAAGAAGACTCTTCGGCATACTGATGGCGGAGGATATGTGGAACAGTATGCTGGCATTGCTGGCCGGCCTGCCCCTATCAATCTTTCTCTCTGAGATGGTCAGCCTCATAACTTCCAGATTAGTGGGTCTTGGGATTCTCGGACATCAGCCTTCCTTTTCCCTGGGGGCAGTGTTGTGGACTGCCGTGGGCTTCTTCGGCGTAAAGATTCTCGCCTTCCTCATGTTGAGCAGAAAGATAGCAGGACAGGAAATCAGCAGTCTGATGGAAGAGGGGCAGGAAGAAAAGCAGAGCGTGAAGACTGGCCGGTATGCGGCGCTTCGGCTCCTGGCTGGGCTTTTACTCCTTCTTGCCGCTTATGGCATGGCAATTGCCGGGCTTGCTTGGAAGAACATATTTATGATGGCGCCGACAGTAACCGCCGGAACAGTAGGGACATTCCTGCTCTTTTCCGGTCTGGGGAAGGGGCTTGAATCTTTTCTGAACAAGAGCCGCAGGAAAGGGCTCTCTACGTTTACGTACCGGCAGCTTCAGGAGAACGTATTCCTGAAGCACAGGTCCATGGCCGTATCTTCTCTTTTGATTCTGCTGGCCCTCGTATGCTTTGCTTACGGCATTGCAGTCGGATGGGTGACGAAAGGTGACGAAGGCCATGCCGTGGACTTTACATTTACAGGGGAAGAGAGGCATATCCGGAGTGAGCTGGCCACACCGGAACTGAAAGATAAGCTCACGGGGCTGTCTGGTGTGAAAGTAAGCCTGTTGTATACCGAAGAGGAAACCCAAGGGTCAGAGCGCAAGGAGCATGTATTTGAGACGGCACAGCTGTCAGAAGCGGTCGGCAGGCTGAAGGATACGGAGGAAAAGCAGAAGTTCAACAATAATCTGCAGTATTTTACCTCTCCGTATATAATCTCACTGTCGGGATATAACGATATTCGAAAGATGGCGGGTAAGGATGCGATTCATCTGAACGACAACGAGACAGCACTTTATTCTGACGCAGATTTTTCAGATGACAGATACAAAGAGACGGTAGAGGAAGTGTGCAGGATGGGTACGTATCTTGCGATAGACGGGGAACAGTACAGGGTATCAGGCACACTGTACACGGACAATTTTGTGGCGGACCGTCTCATGACGATTGACCTCGGGCTGATTGTCACGGACACAGTATTTGACCAGCTGTTTGATGAGGGGCAGACGAGCACATACTGGAATGCTTCTGTACAGAAAGAACTTGTGGAAGAAAAGGGCCTTCTCCAGGCGGTGATGCAGGTGAACAGCCTGCTGAAAAAGACGGACCTGGAATATGAGACGTATCTGCAGGGTCTTGGGAGGCAGATGTTCTATAATGTGGCGTCCGCTTATGTAAGCCTGTATCTTGCTGCTATATTTCTCGTCATAGCCAATACGGTCATAAGCGTACAATATCTGATGCAGCAGAAAAAGAGCAGGAGGAGATACCGGATGCTTATGATGCTGGGCAGTGGAAGCAAGGAGGTCTGCCGTTCCTCGGACACGCAGATCAGATGGTACTTTGCGCTGACCGTAGTGACGGCGGCCATAAGCAGTATATTTGGAATCAGCTCGCTGTTTGGCGGCATACTCCCGTCGGGGCTTGGAAGCAGGACCGGCCAGATGTTTTGGACCGCGCTTCTGATGGCAGGCCTTCTCGGCATCGTAGAGTATGTGTATATTACGGTAGTTATGCGGGCCGGAAGGCGCCATATTATTGAGATGATGCGCCCGCCAAATGAGCGGACGGATTGAGGGGAGCAGATGAAAAAGATAGCGGTTGTAGAAGATGAAACATTTATGAGAGAAGAGCTGGAATGTATATTTCAGAAGGCAGGATATGAGGTAGTCTGCATTACGGATTTCGGCAGGGCGTCTGAGCTCATTCGCAGGCATGCGCCCCACCTTGTGCTGCTGGACTTGAACCTTCCGGGGAAAAGCGGGTTTGACATATGTATGGAACTAAAGGAACACGGCAGCATTCCGGTGCTTGTACTGACATCCAGGAACCATCTGAACGATGAGGTGAGGGCGCTGCGCCTTGGAGCCGACGAGTATCTGACGAAGCCGTGCCGCAAGGAACGCCTTCTCGCCAGGGCAGAGAATCTGCTGCGCCGGTATGAGGGGAGGGAACATATCATTCATCTTGGGGACCTGTCTCTGGACACGCACACGTATACGCTGTATGCATCCGGCTCGTCCATCCTGCTGCCGGAGAATCAGGGGAAGATTATGGAACAGCTTATGAACAGCACAAAGGCGGCGGCCACGAAGGAGCAGCTGAGCGAGACGCTTTGGGGAACGACGGAATACATCGATGAAAATGCTCTGCAGGTCAACATGACGAGACTTAAGAAGTCGCTTGCCCGTCTTTCTCTGGAAGGAAGGATAGAGACGGTGAGAGGCATAGGCTATCGGCTGGCAGGAAGGGAACCAGATGGAGAAGATTAGAAACATATGGGAAAGATGCATGGATTATAAGATATGGCTCGGGCTGCTTCTCATCTCGGATGCTATTTTCGGTCTCTTCCTCTGGCTGGCGGATATCCGGGCGTTCTGGGAATTGGCTGGGCTTATTCTCTTATTTTCTGTCCTTCTTTTTGGGGCAGCGGCCGTATGGACGTGCCGCAGGGAGAGCCGGTTTGAAGATGCAGTAACTGAATATCTGAACCGCCCGGATAAGGAGCAGGAAGAAGAGGCGATTAGCGCCCTGAGCGCGAGGGAACGCCGGGAAATCCGGCTGGCGGCAGAACTGCTGCGGGGAAAAGAGGAACGCTTGCGGGAACAGGCGGGTCATCTTGAGGGATATGAAGAATTCATCGAGTCGTGGGCGCATGAGATTAAGACGCCGCTCGCGCTTATGACGCTTCTCCTCGACAACCGGAAGGGTGAGATAGAGCCGGATATTCATAAGCGGCTGGAGTATGCCAGGAACCAGATGCAGGGATATGTGGACCGGATATTGATATATGCAAGGCTGAAAGCGGTACACAAAGATTACCTGCTGGAAGAAGTGAGCGTCGCTGAGTGCATCGGCGAAGTGCTGTCAGAATATGAAATGCTCCTACATGAGGCCGGCTTCCGGGTTACGGCAGATGTCGCCGATGCGAAGGCGTATACGGACAGGAAAAGCTTCTGCTTTATTTTAAGCCAGATCGTAAGTAATTCCATCAAATATACAAGAAGGGATGTGGCATGTCCGGAGCTTGTCATAACAACCCGAAAGTCCGCTGCAGATAAGAAATTATTACTAATCTTGGAGGATAATGGAGCAGGGATAAGAGAAGGCGACCTGCCGTTTATCTTTGACAAAGGATTTTCCGGAGACGCCGGAGGCCAGAGGAAGAAGTCGAGCGGCATGGGGCTGTATCTTGCAGGACAGCTTGCAGACGAACTTAAGATTGGTATCGATGTGCAGTCATCCTATAAAAAAGGAACGCGATTTACATTGGCATTGTAACTTATATTACCAATATAACTCTCCTTTTTATGCAGATACTAAAAGTGCAGCAAACTTTTAGCTGGCAAGTATTTAGTATATACAGGAAAGGAGAAAATTATGTCAAAAGAACATTTAGCAATTGCCAATATACCGATGCAGGACTACGGTGAGATATATGATGATAAGAAAGCACTGTGCACCGGTACCATATTTGAAGCGCTGGATATGCCGTTTTTTGCGACGGACAGCGAGAAAGGCAATAAGAAAAGTGCCCTGTTCGGTACGGAAAAGAAGCTGCCGGAACAGGAAGAAAGAGAACAGCTCATGACACAGATAACGGAGGTCAGCTTCGTAATTGATGATCTGACACTATACCTTGACACCCATGGCGCTGAGGCTCAGGCGCTGAGCCTGTTTGAGCAGAAGCTTACGGAGAGGGAGACGCTGAAAAAACAGTTTGCAGAAAAGTTCTACCCGCTTACCCGTGAGTGCATTCCGTATTGTGGTAAGAAAGAGGACGGCAGATTCTGCTGGCAGACTGGGCCGATGCCCTGGGAAGGAGCGTGCGTATAATGTGGCAGTATGAGAAGAGATTACAGTTTCCGGTTAAGATTACAAAGACATGCCCGAAGACGGCGCAGATGATCATAAGCCAGTACGGTGGTCCGGACGGGGAGTTGTCCGCTTCCATGAGATATCTGGCTCAGAGGTATACGATGCCGGTCAAGGCGGTCGGCGGCCTGTTGACAGATATCGGGACAGAAGAGCTGGCCCACATGGAGATTATCTGTGCCATGGTATACCAGCTGACGAAAGACCTTACGATTGAAGAGGCCAAAACAGCAGGTTTTGACGCTTATTATATCGACCACACGACAGCGCTCTGGCCGCAGGCCGCAGCGTCTGTTCCATTTACGGCGCTGGAATTCCAGTCCAAGGGCGACGCAATAGCTGACCTGACCGAGGACCTGGCCGCAGAACAGAAAGCCAGGACCGTCTATGACAATCTGCTGCGCATGATAACGGACCCGGAAGTAAGAGAACCGCTTAAATTCCTGCGTACAAGGGAGATTGTCCACTTCCAGCGTTTCGGCGAGGCGCTGGAGAAGACGAAGGACGAGCTGGACAGCAATAATTTCTACTACTTCAACCCTGAATTTGACAAAGACAAATTCCACGGTAAGCTTTAGAAGGCCAGAACAGGTGTGAAGCGGTAAGTCTGCTCTTTTTCATGCATGTATATTGCGTGTATGGAGGAGGGCAGCCTTATCCTTTTGTCTTCAAGCCAGTGAAATTATTGCAAGAAAAGTAGATGGGCAGTGTCTGCCTGGATTCGGCGGAAGAGAAAAACGGGCAATTACCGGATGAAGGATAATAATACGAAGTGTTTGGAAGATTTCAGAAAGATATATGTAGGCAATAAGAACCGGAAGGAAAAGAGGTGTACATTCTGGTTCTTATTTTTTTGGGCTTTGATGCTATAGCAGCATCTCGTACAGCCCGAGTACGATCAGTATCATGCCGGAGACCGGTCCGGCCCACCGTTTCAAAGCGCCCGATACTCCTATCCGGCCTATTTTATTACCGGCGTGCAGGAATACCATACAGATGAGTAAAGTGGCGATGGAGGTGGGGATGAGCTTCATCCCTGAGATGCTGGCGCCTATGCCCATTCCCATATTATTTACGGTGAGCGCGCAGGCGATGAGGATTGCTTCTTTCAGAGATATCGTCTTATCCGGCGGTTCTGCCTCCGGATTATCCCAGTCATCCGGCGGCAGCTTGCCCTGACGGTACTCTATTATGGATTTTACCGTATAATACAGGCCAAGGATGATGAGGACGACACAGCCGATTCTCTGGGTGACGCTGGCCGGAATGAATAAGGTGAGCTGCAGTCCCATATAGATGGAGAATATCGTTCCGGCAAATGTAATCAGGCTGATGACAATATTTTCAGCAAAGGGTACGCGCTCCTTTTTGATACCATAGGATATTCCGACGATCAGGGTGTCTATGTTGGCGGACAATGCAAACAGTATAGATGATATAAGGTGCATGGACATTGCTCCTGACTTTAGGTGTATACTCTTTTTACTAATATATTCAAAAGGGCGGCATATGGAACTGTCCCATGTCATAGACTGTTAGGAATCCGTTATACAGGAGCATGTATGCGTAAGTTTGTTATATCACCGAAGGGCATTGCCGCCGAGCTGCTTCTGATTGTCCTTGCCGCCGCGCTTCTATTTGGAAGGGCAAACGCGGAGAAGACGGCCGCCGTGGCAAATGAGAAGGAAGATGACTATATCAAATGGGTGGAGTTTAATGTATGTTATGAGGCATTGGACAAAGCGTACCAGTATGATGTAGACACCTACGGTAAGGAACCACATCTGGACTGGGTAGAGCTGCTTTCATATCTCGGGGCAAAGTACGGGGGCGATTTTACAAGCTATAAGGCCAGTGACATGGATACGCTGGCAGAACAGCTGTCCCAGGACGGGACCGATATGGAAACACTCACGAAAGACATGCAGTATTATGAATATTACCATGAGGCTTATGAGTCCGTGCTCGGCGGCATGGTCGGAACGTTCAAGATCCAGGGGGAAGACGGGAAATATACAGAAACATACGGACTGAAAGCCTTCCATCCTATCGCCAAAGGCTTCCCTTACGGTGATTATGATGATTTTGGAGTATCCAGGACCTATGGCTATAAGAGAAACCACCTGGGGCATGATATGATGGGGCAGGTGGGTACGCCGGTAGTGGCTGTGGAGTCCGGCTATGTGATGGAGCTCGGGTGGAACCAGTACGGCGGATGGCGTATAGGCGTAAGCAGCTTCGACAACAGGCGGTACTATTACTATGCTCATCTGCGCCAGGACTTCCCTTTTGCCAAATCGTTGAAAGAAGGCTCGGTCGTGCAGGCCGGAGATGTCATCGGCTATATGGGACGTACAGGATACAGTACGAAAGAGAATGTCAATAACATCGACACGTATCATCTGCATTTTGGCCTGCAGCTTATCTTTGACGAATCCCAGAGGGAAGGGAACAATGAGATATGGATAGACCCTTATCCGCTCGTCCGGTTCCTGTACAGAAACCAGTCGACGGCAAAACGGGATGATGCCACGAAGGAGTGGCAGCGCATATATAATATCAAAGATCCGGCGGCAGAGAAATACATAAAAGACAGCCAAGACAAGTGAAAGATTACTTTTACAGCCAGCTGAAAGTAGAGTATAATAGCTATATCAGATTTGAAGGACAGGACAGGAGGCTGCAAATTGGAATACGATCAGATATCTTCTCTTATATTAGATGAAAGTGAAAACATGGTATATATATCAGATATGGAGAACTATGAGTTGGTGTATATGAACAAAGCGCTGATGGAAAAGTTTGACATCGACCGTAAGTGCATCGGGGACAAATGTTATAAAGTCCTTCAGGGGCTGGATAGTCCGTGTCCGTTCTGTACGAACGAGTATCTGAAGAAGAATGGCTGTCATGTATGGAAACATTACAATCCTATATTGAAACAACACTACGAACTGAAAGATAAGCTGATAGAGATTGACGGCAGGAGCATGCGGCTGGAAATCAGCATGGACATTACAGAATCTGAGGCAGAGCACCTGGAACTGGAGCGGCAGCTGTCTGTAGAAGAGACGCTGGTGGAATGTATTCATACGCTGTCGGAACATACGGAGATTGATACGGCTATCGAAAAGCTGCTGCGTATAATCGGCGAATTCTATCAGGCGGAGCGTGCATATATATTTGAGATAGATTACGATGCACGGACAGTGTCAAATTCTTATGAATGGTGCAGAGAGGGTGTTACGCCTCAGATTGACAATCTGCAGAAGCTTCCCATCTGCGTGGTGGATGTATGGCTTGAAACATTCAAGTCCAGGGGTGAATTTTATGTTGATTCCCTATGTGAATTTGTGGAGGAAGGTTCGGAGGATTATGAACTCCTTGCCTCCCAGGGGATTGAGAAGCTCATGGCAGCGCCCTTCTGGAAGGAGGGGGCGCTTATGGGATTCATCGGTGTGGATAATCCTACCTGTGGCACGGAACAGATAAAGCTGCTCCAGTCTGTGCCGTACTTTATAGAAAATGACATAACAAAGCGGCATATGCTCGATAACTTCCGGAAGCTGAGCTACAGAGATACCCTGACCGGACTTGGGAACCGCAACCTTTATATAGAGACGATTGAGAAGCTGCAGGATACGGAGCTTAATTCGCTGGGCGTCGTGTTTATCGACATCAATTCGCTGAAGGCATCTAACGACAAATACGGACATGAGTACGGAGACTGCATCATCCAGAATGTGGCATCCGGACTGTCTGAAATATTTCCGGAAAATGCATACCGTGTCGGGGGAGACGAGTTTGTCTGCCTGTTCATCAATGGCGGCCAGAGCGAGTTTGACAACCGCCTTATGCGTCTGCGGAGGTTTGAGCAGGAAGATTGTATGTGTGACTTTTCCATGGGAATCAATTATCGTGTGGGCAACGTGGACGTCAAAGAGCAGATTGGATACAGCGACAACATGATGTATGTCGAGAAGCAGGTCTATTATGGCAATGGCGTAGAAGGGAAAAACTCCTATCACGAGATGCTTGCCAAAAGGCTTGTAGAAGAAATTGCGTCAGGCGAATTTGAAGTGTACCTGCAGCCGAAGGTAAATATAGATACAGGAGAACTGTACGGCGCGGAGGCGCTTGTCAGAAGGCGGACGGGGGATGGGGAAGTTCTTATGCCGGGACAGTTCATCCCTTTGTATGAGGCTGAGGGGGTTATCCAGCAGCTGGATCTGTATGTGTTCGAAGAGGTGTGCAGGCTTCTGGATAACTGGAAGGAAAAAGGATACCGTATGATTCCGATTGCCGTCAATTTCTCCAGAATCAGCCTGATGGGGATAGACATCATAGAAAGCCTTGCCAGGATAAGAGGAAAGTATCAGGTCGCCCCCGGACTATTGACGATCGAGGTTACGGAGAGCATAAGCAGGATGGGAGCAGAGGCGCTGGGACAACTGATGGAGCGGTTTAAAGATCACGGATTTGCATTCTCTCTGGACGATTACGGGACGAAATATTCCAATCTGTCGCTTCTCGCCCGACTGGAATTCAAGGAGCTTAAGATTGATCAGAGCCTTATCAGGGATATCATGACGAACAGACGCTCGCGCATCGTGCTGGAACACACGATTCAGATGTGCCAGGAGCTGGGAATCATCACGGCGGTCGCCGAAGGGATAGAGACGGAGGAACAGCGAGAGCTTCTAAAGAGCTACCACTGTGATATCGGACAGGGATTTCTCTTTTCCGAGCCGATACCGATAGGAGAATTTCTGGACAAGTATGGAAGAGACTATCTATATTGACGTATAGGCCGGAAGGGCTTGCAGGAAAAATAAGACAAAATTCAGAAACTGTTTATAGAATTATAAGGTGTGCAGAGGTATAATTACCTTATGTTTCCCTGCGGTGCAAATTTGCGCGGTACGAAGTGTAAGCGCTGCCGGAGGGTCAGCTTAAGGAGGATATCATGTTTTTGAGGCGGAAGTCCGGATATGGGACAGAAACAGAAGAAGAGACATATGATTATGAGGAAGAGCGTGCTCCGGTCACACGCTGCGAGCCGGACTACAGAGAGGGCCTTTCAGCCAGGCAGGTGGAGGAATATGCCGCGGCGGGATACCGGAACGTCTCTGTGGATCCCCCGGCGCAGACAGTAAAAGAAATTGTACATGAAAATGTATTTACGTATTTCAACCTTATATTCGGAGTACTGGCCGTGCTGCTCTGTCTGGTCGGGTCCTTCCGTAACCTGACGTTTCTGCCGGTCATCATCGCCAATACGCTTATCGGCATCGTGCAGGAAATCCGGGCCAAGAACACCCTTGAAAAGCTGACGATGCTCCATGCGCCGCAGGCGTCTGTGGTGCGTGAAGGAAGGACGTCGACAGTCGATTCTGAGGAACTGGTGCTGGATGATATCGTCATCTTCAAAGCAGGAAATCAGATCTGCGCGGATGCGGTCGTGGCAGCAGGCGAGGTGCAGGTCAACGAATCTCTTCTGACCGGAGAGTCCGAAGAGATTACGAAGAAAAGGGGAGACCATCTGATGTCCGGAAGCTTTGTAGTCGCCGGACAGTGCCACGCGAGGCTGGAATATGTGGGAGCCGATTCCTATATATCCAAGCTGACGCTGGAAGCCAAGGCGATGCAGAAGGGCGAGCAGTCTGAGATGATGCGTTCTTTGAACAAGCTGGTGAAGTTCATCGGCATCGCTCTCATACCGATTGGAATCGCCCTTGTGGTACAGGGACTGTTCTTCAACCATGAGACGTTCCGCAGCAGCATCACCTCCATGGTAGCTGCTGTTATCGGAATGATACCGGAGGGCCTTTATCTTCTTGCCAGTGTCGCGCTGGCGGTCAGTTCCATGCGGCTCGCAAAGCAGAAGGTGCTGCTTCACGACATGAAGAGCATCGAGACGCTGGCGAGGGTGGACGTGCTCTGTGTGGACAAGACCGGGACGATTACAGAGAATACGATGAGCGTCAAGAAGCTTATTCCAGTCAGTACCAAAGGTGATGACAGCCTCTCCAGGCAGGTTGGAGATTTTGCGCTTGCCATGAGCAGCGACAACAGCACGATGGAAGCGCTCAAGTCTTACTTTAAGGAGCACTCGGACGAGAAGCCGGTCAAGGTTACGCCGTTTACGTCCAAGACGAAATACAGCGGAGTCACCTATGAGGACAAGGCCCACGTGCTCGGTGCCCCGGAATTCATCCTCCGGGACGATTATGAGACGTATAAAGAGGAGATTCAGCAGTATGCGGGGAAGGGATACCGGGTGCTTGTCTTTGCAGACTATGATGGTGAGGTTGACGGGAAAGCGCTGACAGGAAAGGCGATGCCCCTTGCCTATATACTTCTGGCCAACCCGGTCAGGAAGGAAGCGCCTGAGACATTTGCTTATTTTGCAGAGCAGGGAGTAGAAGTGAAAGTCATATCCGGCGATAACCCGCTGACGGTGTCGGAGGTGGCCAAGGAAGCCGGTATCAGAAATGCTGAGAGCTATGTGGACGCTGCCACGCTTCATACGGACGAGGACATTGCGGAAGCAATAGCAGATTATACCGTGTTCGGACGTGTGACGCCGGCACAGAAGCGCCAGTTCGTGCAGGCGCTCAAAAGTCAGGGAAGGACCGTTGCCATGACCGGTGACGGTGTCAACGATGTGCTCGCGCTTAAGGATGCGGACTGCAGCGTCGCCATGGCATCCGGGAGCGAGGCGGCAGTCCAGGCTTCCCAGGTGGTGCTGCTCGAGTCGGATTTTTCGTGCATGCCTTCTGTTGTCCTGGAAGGCCGCAGGGTTGTCAATAATATCCAGCGCTCGGCAAGCCTGTTTCTTGTCAAGAATATATTCTCCTTCCTGCTATCATTGTTTTCAGTGGCCTTTATGATTACCTATCCTCTGGAACCGTCACAGATATCGCTGATCAGTATGTTTACCATAGGGATACCGGCGTTCTTCCTGGCACTGCAGCCGAACAGGGAGGTGATCAGGGGACATTTCCTGACGAATGTATTCCTGAAGGCGCTGCCGGCAGGACTGACAGACGTGCTTGCGGTCGGCGCACTCGTCGTGTTCGGCAGAACCTTTGACGTGAGCCCGACGGATATCTCTACAGCGGCAACGATGCTGCTTGCAATTGTCGGATTTATGATTCTGTTCAAGATATGCCAGCCGCTCAATACGCTGCGGATCATCGTCTGGATCGGGAGCATTACCGGACTTCTGGCGTGTAGCATCTTCCTTCCTGATCTGTTCGCCATTACGGGAATGTCCGCGGAATGTATCATGCTTTTCGTCGTATTTTCAATCGCGACAGAGCCTGTGCTGCGCTACCTGACGCTGCTGGTCGGATGGCTGAGGCAGCTTTACCGGAAACGGATTAAGAAAGAGGCCGTGGAATGAGGCGGCTTAGATATCTAATGTGCCGCCATCCAGGTCTTTCCACTGAAAACGGCCGTCAAACAGCATATAGCCGCGTGAGGAGCCTTCCTTCGGGATAGAGACGGAGCCGGGATTCATATACGTATAACCATCCATGTCCTCATTGGCCGGTACGTGGGTGTGCCCGTTCAGCAGGACATCTCCTTTTTTTAGGGGAGGCGGCGTCTGGGGATTAAAGTGGTGGCCGTGGGTGGCGTATACAGTACGTCCGCCGAGTTCCAGCAGGCAGTAATCCGCCATGACCGGGAAATCAAGAACCATCTGGTCTACTTCTGTATCACAGTTGCCACGGACGCAGAGCAGTTCCCCCTTCATCGCGTTCAGCATGGAGGCGACCTCCTTCGGATGATATTCTTTCGGCAGGTCATTGCGGGGACCGTGGTACAGGATATCGCCGAGCAGCAGAAGGCGGTCTGCCTTCTCCTTGTGGTATGCGTCAATCATTTTTCTACAGTAATATGCTGATCCGTGGATATCAGATGCAATCATAATTTTCATAACATATATGTTCCTTTCCGTTTGTTTTTGCATATTTTATCATAACACAACTGCCATTCGTTTACTACCTGCTGACGGATGGAGAGAGGGAGGCTTTATGAGCAAGAGAATGAGTATTGAGCGGGCAGGGTATGGCGATGTTCCTGCGATTCGGAGAATCATGGTAGAGGCCCACCGGCTTATCCATGATTCGGGCTGGTATGTCATCGATGATACCTCTTTTCTGGAACGGCATATCGAAGAAGAGGGTATTACATTAAAAGCTGTTATGGACGATGCTATGGCGGGTTTCCTTGTTGTCCGTTATCCGGGAAATTCTGAAGATAATCTCGGGAGCTATATAAAGCTTACGGAAGAACAGGGGATGGCAGTGGCGCATATGGAGTCCGCGGCTGTCGTTCCTCATTTCCGCGGCCGCGGAATCCAGAAGCAGCTCATGGACAGCGGCGAGAAACTGCTGGCGGGTACGGAATATAAATATGTGATGGGAACGGCACACCCGGATAACATCTACAGTGTAAATAATTTCCTGAAGCTTGGATATGACATTGTAGCGGAAGAAGAGAAGTACGGAGGACTGCCCCGCTATGTATTCTTTAAAAACATATGAGGCACAATACATAATGCTGCCAAGGCACTGTTACTCGAGGTACAGTGCCTTTAATGTGTCCCTTTTAGCTTCGTCCAGTCCGACTTTATCTTCCAGGAACGCACGGATGCTGCCAGATGTCTGCTTCATAATGGTAAAGACCCTTTCAAGATAATCTTCCTTTACTCCCATACAGATCCGTATGCTTTCCAGTGCAGACGATTCTTTGATCCGGTGGGAGAGCTGGCTTATAATCTTGTCAACCTCTTTTTGCAGAAACGTGCCTGTCATCATATAGTCTTCCATAATCGTATCGTAATCCACGCCCAGTGTAAAGAGAAGCATAGCGGTACCGATACCGACCCGGTCCTTACCGGCGCTGCAGTGCCAGAGCGTGGCGCCGCCGGTCTGTGCCGCGAGGAAATCAAAAAAGCGGCGGTACTGCTTCAGCGAGTATTCGTTGGTGATGATTTCTTCATACATCTGCCGCATATAGGCGGCCGGGTCTATGCCCCGCTCTTTCATGCTTATGGTGGCCTCTCCGAGGGAGAGCTGCCTGTCGGATTCTTCATCGTGGGTAATTCCGGCTGTCATGGCTTCTAAAATGGGATTGCTTATGTGCTGCACCCCTGGAATATCCGGGTCCGGGCTTTCGGACTGTTCATGCGTGGTGCGGAAGTCTACTATGTTCTTTAAGCCGTATGTATAGACGAGGGTCTCCTTGTCCTGCCGGGTCATATCACGGAGCATGCCGCTTCTTATGAGTCTGCAGGGTCTGATGTGCCGGTTTCCTGCTGCGGGGAACCCGCCAAGGTCACGTGTGTTGAAGAGCCCTTCAAGTGGAATTCGTTTTATTTCTTTCATAATGGCCGACCTTTCTTATTATTGATACTTTTCAGTATACCTCATTGAGCTGCCTGCATTCAATACGTTGGTATGGAAATGGAGGAAGAATTTGTCACGCCACAGCAGAGTGTGATATACTGTCTTTATACAGATTGATCTGCCATAGGCTGCTGCCGGCAGATCGCAGCAGGACAGCAAAGGGGGATATCATCATGACAGAAGAATTGATAAAAGAAGTGAAGCATATTCAGAAATGTCTTGCAGGTAAAGACATGCGGGGCGACGAGTGGGAGGAGAAGCAGGAGATTATCAACAAGCTTGAAGAGGTATCGGATTATTTGAAGGATGCTCTTGGGAAAGGAATTGAGTTTTAGAAGATGATAGATGCACTTATATTTGACATGGACGGCCTGCTGTTTGATTCTGAGCGCATTGTCCAGCGCTCTTGGGAGGACTGCGGCAACGTACTTGGGATTCCGCAAATGGGCAGTCATATATATCATACGCTTGGGATGAACGCAGCCAGCCGGAGAGTATATTTTTCACAGGCTGTCGGAGCGGATTTTCCACATGAGGAGTTTGCGGCTCTAACGAGGGTGCGTTTCCGTGAGATAACAGATAGGGAGGGGCTTCCTATGAAACCCGGGGTCAAAGAGCTTCTTCGGTATGCGCGGGCGCACGGGCTTAAGACTGCTGTCGCCACTTCTTCAAGAGGCGAATATGCGCTGCGCAATCTGACGGATGCTGGAATCAAAGAATACTTTGACGGCTTCGCATTCGGTGATATGGTGAGCCGGGCCAAGCCGGATCCAGAGATATATCTGTCCGCGTGTGGCGCGATTGAAACAGAAGCCGGCCGCTGCATGGCCCTGGAGGATTCTCCAAACGGCATACGTTCTGCCCACGCTGCGGGTATGGTGCCTGTGATGGTGCCCGACCTGGTAAGTCCGGATGAAGAATTGACGAGGCTTACATATAAAGTAGTGGAAACGCTGCACGAGGTACCTGCGCTGCTGGAGGCCTTCAATGGGAGAGGAGAGTAAACTGGGGCGCCGGACGGAAGCCGGGTAGCATCTCCTTTACGAAACCAACTACTCTGCCTCCCATCGGCCGGAGGCCCCGCAGGGCAGTACCAGCCCCGAGTCTGTGACAGGCAGCCCGATTTCCTGGGAGTCTACATGGCCGTTATATTTCTTTAATTCCGTGCTGAGCATATAGGTCAGCACGGCAGGGGCAAGCCCTGTCGTATAAGAGTTGACAAGGAAGAACAGAGGCTGTTTGGACAATAGCTGGGCACATAATCTGATAAGCGGGTGTATGGCGTCTTCGATCTTCCAGATTTCCCCTTTTGGTCCTCGCCCGTATGACGGGGGATCCATAATGACGGCGTCGTATGTGTTACCCCGGCGTATTTCCCGCTCCACGAACTTGACGCAGTCATCCACAAGCCATCGTACTGGCCTGTCAGAAAGTCCCGAAGACGCTGCGTTTTCCTTTGCCCAGGCAACCATGCCCTTAGAGGCATCGACGTGGGTGACGCTTGCGCCTGCCGCTGCCGCCGCTAGAGTGGCGCCGCCGGTATAGGCGAACAGGTTCAGAACTTTTACGGGGCGTCCCGCTTTTTTTATCTTATCGGAAAACCAGTCCCAGTTTACGGCCTGTTCCGGGAAGAGTCCTGTATGCTTGAAGCTAAAAGGCTTCAAGTTAAAAGTCAGCTCCTTATAGTGAATCTGCCATTGCTCAGGCAGATGGAAGAACTCCCATTCTCCGCCGCCCTTCTTGCTGCGGTGGTAGTGGCCGTTTTTATCATGCCATCCTTTATGTTCCTTCGGGGTATCCCAGATGACCTGGGGGTCCGGGCGTACGAGGAGATAGCCGCCCCATCGTTCGAGCTTTTCGCCTCTGCTGCAATCTAATACTTCATAATCTTTCCACTGGTCTGCAATCCACATGTATATGAAATTCCTTTCTGTCCTTATTCTTCAATGTTGAAGCGGAACAAGGCAGATATGCCCTCTTCCGTGTATATCATGGGACAAGTATATCACAAAACATCTATAAAATCATCATATAGATAATCTCTATAATAGACGGCCATTATAAAAAAAGTCTATTTGATGGGCGGACGGAAGGTTTATATAATGTACATAGGTATTATTGCGGGGAACCGCTACATTTTATATTGCTTTAAGCAGACAGGAGTGGACGGCATGTTTATTGATATGCATATGCATGAGATGACTTATTCAAAAGACAGTTTCCTTACGCTGCGGGAAATCGTGGAGATAGGAAAAGAAAGGGGATTAGGAGGCATCTGCATTACAGACCATGACAGCATGGGACTGAGGGAGCATGCCAGAGAATATTCTGTAGAAGTGGATTTTCCCATTTTTACGGGGATTGAATATTATTCTCTGGAAGGAGATATCGTCGCATTCGGTATCAGGGAATATCCCAAAGAGCGTATACCGGCGCAAGAATTTATTGATATGGTCAAGTCCCAGGGCGGGGTCTGCTTTGCCGCGCATCCGTTCCGGAATAACAACAGGGGACTGGAAGAACATCTGCTGAAGGTGAAGGGGCTGGACGGCATAGAGGTGCTGAACGGAAGTACTTCACGCGAAGCATGCGGCAGGGCAGCGCTTTATGCCGACAGGCTTGATCTTGTCACTTTGGGCTCCAGCGACTGCCATGTACCGGAAAAGGTCGGCGTATGTGCCACTTATTTTCCGGAGGAAGTAAAGACGGAGGAGGAATTGCTTCGTGCCTTTAGGAAAGGCGGACTGAGACCGGCATATTACCACAATGGAAGGTATCATATCGTGGGGCTTGAAAGAAGCCTTGTCCCGCAATATTATACGAGATAAATGCTAATTTCCCATTTACCTTTTTCGGCATCAGTGATAGAATGTGTCTATAAGTGCCAGGTGTTGGGAACATCAAATTACTGGAAAGGTGGAAGTACGATGATTACAGTCAATGCAATGGGAGACAATTGTCCTGTCCCGGTTATCAAGACCAAAAAGGCAATACAGGCGCTTACAGGGCCGGAGACGATTGAAGTTCTGGTAGACAATGAGATTGCCGTGCAGAATGTGACAAAGATGGCAGAGAGCGAGGGAGGCAGGGTTGCTTCAGAGCAGACGGCTGAGGGAGCATATAAGATAACGATACAGATGGAGGACGCTCTGGCTGAAAAGGAAGAGGAGAACGAGCCCCTTGTAGTTGCCGTTTCCTCCGACCGGATGGGCACGGGCAACGACGAACTAGGGAAGGTGCTCATGAAGGGCTTTCTCTTTGCCGTAACGCAGCTCGATGTGCTTCCGAAGACGATGCTGTTCTATAATGGAGGCGCGACCCTTACGGCGGAAGGTTCGGATTCTCTGGAAGATCTGAGGCTTCTTGAGTCCCAGGGCGTCGAGATCATGACGTGCGGGACATGCCTTGACTATTATGGCCTGAAGGAGAAGCTTGCGGTCGGAACGGTGACCAATATGTACAGCATAGTTGAGACTATGGCGGGGGCGTCTAAGATAATCAAGCCGTAACGGGAGCAGAAACTGGCCAAAGACACGGGACAGTTCAGATACAGACAGGAGGATGACAGGCATATGAAGCCAGAAGTGAGGCTGACACAGCTGAGCAAGACTGCGGGGTGAGCGGCCAAGTTAGGTCCGGAGACCCTTGCCCAGGTTCTGGGTAAGCTGCCGCAGTTTGAGGATGAAAATTTAATAGTAGGCATTGAGACATCAGATGATGCGGCCATATATAAGGTGACAGACGATATTGCCATGATTCAGACCGTGGACTTCTTTACGCCTATCGTGGATGACCCGTATATGTTCGGGCAGATTGCAGCGGCAAATTCGCTGAGCGATGTATGGGCTATGGGAGGCGAACCGGCGGTGGCCCTGAACGTTGTCGGATTTCCGAACTGTCTGGATCCGTCCATACTCGGGGACATACTGGCGGGAGGTGCCGCGAAGGTCAAGGAAGCCGGCGCCGTGCTGGTGGGCGGCCATTCGGTACAGGACGACGAGCCGAAGTATGGGCTGTGCGTATCAGGCTTCGTGCATCCGGACAAGATATTTAAAAATTATGGATGCAGGCCGGGCGATATCCTCGTGCTGACAAAACAGATAGGAAGTGGCGTCGTCAATACAGCCATCAAAGCAGAGATGGCATCCCCGGGAGCTGTCCGTGAGGCGCAGACAGTCATGGCATCGCTGAATAAGAAGGCGAAGCAGGTCGTAGAGCGCTTCGACGTATCGGCCTGTACGGACATCACGGGCTTCGGCTTGCTGGGCCACTGCGTGGAGATGGCCTCTGCAAGCGGTGTCACTTTTGAACTGAACGTGCGCGACATCGCCTACTTTGATGACGCCGTCGACTACGCGAAGATGGGGCTGATACCGGCAGGGGCATATAAGAACAGAGGATATTCCATAGATAAAGTAGAGACCGGGTCTGTGGAAGAGCATTATCTGGATCTGCTGTATGACCCACAGACCTCGGGAGGACTTCTCATCAGCGTGGCAGAAGAAAACCTTGCAGAGATGATGGGCGATTTCCGACAGGCAGGAATGGATACAAAAGTGTCAGTCATCGGGAGAGTAGCCGAGAAAAGTGACAGATTAATCAGGTTATTTTAAAAGGGGTCAGACCCCTATGCATATAGGGGTCTGACCCCTTTGAAGATTTTCACACAATTCAAACTATTTTGAAAGGAACAGTATTATGGACAAGAATATGTTGTACCGCAGTATTCCTAAGGTGGATGTGCTCCTGGAGAGCAAGGCCGTCCAGGGGATGATTGAACATTACAGCAGGGATACGGTGATGGAAGCGATTCGTGTTGAGACGGACAAGCTGCGTGCGTTTATCGGCCGATGTGATGATGAGGAGATGGCGAAGGCTCAGATTGAGATGCTGACGGCCCATATCGAGATGACGGTGGCAGCCATGCACAGGCCGAATATGCGTATGGTCATCAATGGAACCGGGACGATTCTTCACACGAATCTGGGCAGAGCTCCAATCAGCGGGGAACATATGAGGAAGGTGGCAGCGATTGCAACCGGATATTCCAACCTTGAGTACAATCTGGAAGAGGGCCGGCGCGGCGAGCGTTATTCTCATTTCGAGAAGCTGCTGTGCAAGCTGACAGGGGCGGAAGCTGCCATGGCGGTTAATAACAATGCAGCTGCAGTCATGCTTATCCTGAGTTCCATAGCCAAGGGGGGAGAGGTGGTCGTCTCCCGGGGAGAGCTGGTGGAAATCGGAGGCAAATTCCGCATACCTGACGTGATGGAACAAAGTGGCGCCACACTTGTCGAGGTGGGAACGACGAACAAGACACATTATGATGATTACGAACATGCGGTGACAGAGGCGACGAAGGCGCTGCTTAAGGTGCACACGAGCAATTACCGTATCGTAGGATTCACAGATACGGTGCAAATTGACGAGCTCGTTCCCCTCGCAAGGGAACATGATCTTCCTGTGATAGAAGATCTCGGCAGCGGCGTGCTGATTGACCTGAGCAGATATGGCCTGACGTACGAACCTACCGTACAGAATTCGATTGCCAAAGGCGCGGATGTCGTCTGCTTCAGCGGAGACAAGCTGCTTGGGGGTCCGCAGGCAGGCATTATCATCGGCAAGAAGAAATACATCGATATGATGAAAAAGAACCAGCTGACGCGGGCACTGCGCATCGACAAATTTACGGCTGCCACGCTGGAACTTGTACTGCAGGAGTACCTTTCTGAAAAGAAGGCAGTGGAAAATATCCCGGTGCTGCGGATGATTACAAAACCGCTTGAAGAAGTGGAGAAGGAAGCCCGTGGGTTTGCGAGTATGCTGGAAGATGCACATCTGCCGGCAGAGATTAAGACGGAGCACTGCGAGTCACAGATAGGCGGCGGCTCGCTGCCGCTGGAAAGGATACCGAGCATGGCAGTATCCATCCATCCGGAGAAAATCAGCGTGCCGGAGTTTGAAGAGCGCCTCCGCCACCTGCCGGTGCCGGTAATTCCAAGGACGGTGAACGACACAATCCTCTTGGATGTCCGCACCCTTGGACAAAGAGATTATAAATTGATAACAGAGCAGATAAAAGAACTGGATGTACTGGAAGAGACAAGTCTTATCGCATCACGTTAAGGAGCATTTAATTATGAAGAACATTATTATAGGCACGGCGGGGCACATAGACCACGGAAAGACTACATTGATCAAGGCTTTGACAGGCCGCAATACAGACCGGTGGGAGGAAGAGCAGAGGAGAGGCATAACGATTGACCTCGGCTTCACCTATTTCGACCTTCCGAACGGGGACCGTGCCGGTATCATCGACGTGCCGGGCCATGAAAAGTTTATCAACAATATGGTCGCCGGCGTCGTCGGCATGGATCTGGTCCTGCTTGTTGTTGCCGCGGATGAAGGGATCATGCCCCAGACGAGGGAGCATATGGACATACTCCATCTGCTCGGCATTGAGAAGAGCATCATCGTTCTGAACAAATGTGACATCGTCGATGAAGAATGGCTGGAACTGGTAGAAGAAGAGGTCAGAGATGAGCTGGAAGGAACTTTTCTGGAACATGCACCTGTCGCTAAGGTGTCAGCGGCAACCGGAGATGGCCTGCCGGAATTGATAAGCATCATCGAACGGATGACACGGGATGAAGTGGTGCCCAAAGACATCCATACGATTCCAAGGCTTCCGATTGACCGTGTATTTACGCTTTCTGGCTTTGGCACGGTCATAACCGGGACTCTCGTAACGGGAACGATTGCGAAAGAAGATACGCTGCAGATGTATCCTGTCGGTAAGCCATGTAAGATTAGGAGCATTCAGGTACATGGGCAGGATGTAAAAGAGTGCTTTGCCGGACAGCGTGTGGCAATCAATCTGTCTAACGTGAAGAAGCGGGAAATAAAGCGAGGCTGCGTATTGGCTCCGCCCGATAGTATGAAAGAGACGGACCTTCTGGATGTGCGTCTGGACGTCCTTGAGTCGTCTATGCGGGTCCTGACCCATCATGCAAGACTGCATCTTTTTACAGGCACTAGTGAAGTGCTCTGCCGGGCAGTCCTTCTCGACGCGGACGAGATAGGTCCGGGAGAGAGCGGTTACGTACAGCTCCGTCTGGAGGAAAGCATCGCGGTACGCAGAGGAGACAAGTTCGTCGTACGGTTTTATTCCCCGATGGAGACGATTGGAGGCGGCGTCGTGCTGGAGCCGAATCCGGGAGTGAAGAAGCGTTTCCGGGAAGACGCGATTGAAGAACTTAGGCGGAAAGAATCCGGCTCTTCTGTCGACGTGATTGAACTTCACATAAAAGAGCACGGTCAGTCGATGATTACGCTGGCCGAACTGGCAAAGCTGACCGCGCTTTCCATGGAAGAGGTACAAGAAGATGTAAAAGAGCTGGAAGCCTGCGGGACCGTATATTCCTTTGCCATGAGAAAGGATACTTATGTATGGCATGCAGACGCTGCCCGTGAGGCTGCGAAAGTGATTGCGCGGGCGCTGGCGGCCTTCGAGGAAAAGCATCCGTACCGGTATGGCATGAAGAAGGCAGAAGTTCAGATGACTTACTTCCAGAAAATGAAGCCTAACGTATTTGACAGAGTGGTAGAGCTGCTGGAGGCGGACGGCCACGTTAAGCGGGTGGATGAATTCCTCTGTTCGCCTGAGTTTAAAGTATGTAAAGACAAGACTTATGATAAGGTGTCCGGCCTGATTACCGGGGCAGTCCAAAAAGCAGGGTATGATTTCGTACGCTATACGGACATAGACATGAAAGGGATGAGCCGGGAAATATCTGATGATATACTGAACATACTGCTTCAGGAAGAACTGCTTGTGAAGGTCACGGAAGATACGTATACGCTGAAATCTTATATGGATGAAGCCAGAGAGATCATCAGCGGAAGGCTCAGGGAGAATCCAGTCATAACGATAGCAGAGGTGCGCGATATATTCGGCACGAGCAGGAAAAGCGCGAAACCGATTCTGGAATATATGGACAGCATCAGGGTGACCAAGAAGACCGGGGCAGAGAGTGAGAGGGTAGCATACTAATGAATCTAAAACAGTTAGAAGCCTTTGTACAGGTGGCGGAGGGCGGAAGCTTTTCCAAAGCGGCAAAAGAATTATTCCTGACACAGCCTACGGTGAGTGCGCATATTTCTTCGCTGGAGAAAGAGCTGAATGTCCGTCTGTTCGTAAGGAATACGAAGGAAGTCAGCCTGTCGGACGACGGCAGGGAGCTATACAGATATGCGAGGCAGATGATAGATCTGGAGAGCCAGATAGAAGAAAAGTTCGGCTCGTCAAGGAAGGAGAAGAGACAGTGCATTACCATCGCGGCATCTACGATACCGTCTCAGTATCTTCTTCCAAAGGTGCTTATCAAATTCAGTGAGAAATATCCAGAGGAACAGCTGAAGATAATAGAGACGGACAGCACCAAGGTAATCGCACAGATTGTGGATCATCTTGCTGAGGTGGGCTTCACCGGCACCGTGCTGGAGAAGAAGCACTGCAAATATATACCGTTCTACAAGGATGAGCTTGTCATCATCACGCCCAATACAGATAAGTACAGGCAGATACAAGACGGGGGCGGAGAAGATATATCCTGGATTATGAAAGAACACGTCATCATGCGTGAGGAAGGATCCGGAACACGCAAGGAGGCAGGGAAGCAGCTCCGGCGTGCCGGCGTGGAGCTGACGGATCTGGATATCATAGCGAGTATCGAGAACCAGGAGACGATTAAAAAGTCTGTGCGTCGGGGGATGGGGGTATCGATACTGTCCAGGCTGGCTACTGCGGATGAGGCGGAAGACGGGCATCTGCTCGTATTTCCGATACCTTTTGCAGACGAAGGACGTAATATCAACCTCGTATATAATAAAAATTATCAGCTGTCGCGCTCCGCGGAACGTTTCATCAAGGTGGTAAGGTCTATATATCAGGATAAATAGAGCAGAAAACACCAATTATAGAATCTGTCTATAACTGGTGTTTTTTATCGGCCTTTTTGATTAGACGAAGGGAATAAATGGTAATATACTAAATGATAGAAGACAAATGTTAGAATTTGAAAGGACGTATGTACGGATGATATACATGGATAATGCAGCGACTACCATGCACAAGCCGAAGGAAGTGCTGGATGCGGTCATACAAGCTATGAGCTCGATGGGGAACGCGGGAAGAGGGGCCAACGAGGCCTCTCTGAGCGCATCCAGGATTATATATGATACGAGAGAAAAATTATGCACTCTGTTTCATGCAGAGAATCCGAGACAGATTGTATTTACGGCCAACTCTACGGAAAGCCTTAACATGGCAGTCAAAGGGCTTCTCGGGCCAGGGGACCATGTGGTGACGACGATGCTGGAACACAATTCCGTGCTCCGGCCGCTGTATGAGATGTCAGAACGCGGGACCGAGCTTACGGTTGTAAGGAGCAGCAGGCTTGGCACGGTAAAAACAGAAGACATTGAGGCCGCGATCAGGCCCGGAACAAAGATGATCGTTATAACGAACGGATCGAACCTGACCGGTAATTATGTCGACTTGAAACCTATAGGAGAAATTGCTAAAAAGCATGGCGTTCTTCTCGTCGTTGATGCCTCCCAGACAGCCGGCGTATTTCCAATCGACGTGCAGGAGATGAACATAGACGTGCTGTGTTTTACAGGACACAAGGGCCTGCTGGGCCCACAGGGGATCGGCGGCATGTATGTAAGAGAAGGCCTGGCTGTCCGCCCTCTGAAGAGCGGGGGGAGCGGGGTGCAGACATTCAGCAGGACGCATCCTTCGGAGATGCCGACTGCCCTGGAGGCAGGTACGCTGAACGGACATGGAATCGCGGGCTTGAATGCGGCGCTGTCTTATCTGGAAAAAGAGGGGATTGACAAGATACGCGGACGTGAACAGGAGCTTATGTGGAGGTTCTATAACGGGGTAAAGGATATCCCCGGTGTAAAAGTATATGGCGATTATAGCTTAAAAGAGCGCTGTGCAATCGTGGCGCTCAATATAGGTGATTATGATTCTTCAGAAGTGAGTGATGAACTTCTTACAGCATATGGGATATCTACAAGGCCGGGAGGACATTGTGCGCCACTTATGCATGAGGCGCTCGGTACTGTGGAACAGGGGGCTGTAAGGTTCAGCTTTTCCCACTATAACACCGATGAAGAAGTGGATACCGCAATAGCGGCTGTCCAGGAGTTGGCGTCAGACTGATCAGGGGTGACTAAGAAGGACTGAGCCAAATGAGAGTTACTAAAGGAGGAGAAACATGAATTTATCTGATTCAAAGAAGAAACTTGCACTTGCGGGTGTGATATGCGGACTTGTGGCAGCATGCCTGGCATACTTCGGCAATCCGGCGAACATGGCGTTCTGTATCGCATGCTTCATCAGAGATACGGCAGGGGCTCTGGGAATGCACCAGGCGGAAGTTGTACAGTATGCAAGACCGGAGATCATCGGACTTGTACTCGGTGCGTTTATAATTTCCGTGGTGACAAAAGAGTACCGTTCTACGGCAGGCTCTTCGCCGATGATACGGTTTGTGCTCGGACTTATCATTATGACGGGTTCTCTCGTATTTCTGGGATGCCCGCTTCGTATGGTAATCCGGATGTCCGCCGGGGACCTTAACGCGTGGGTAGCGCTGATTGGATTCGTTCTCGGCGTTGGTTCCGGCGTCGTGGCTTTAAAGAAGGGGTTCAGCCTCGGAAGGGCACATGTGACGAATAAGGTTGGTGGCACGGTGCTTCCTCTTCTCATGTTAGGGATACTTGTCCTTTCCATCGGGACGACCCTTTTGAAGGCGAGCGAAGCGGGACCTGGAAGCATGCATGCGCCGCTCATAGCATCACTGATAGGCGGTCTTGTCTTCGGCGCATTCGCACAGAAGTCCAGAATGTGTTTTGCAGGAAGCATCCGTGATATCATCCTGATGAAAAACTTCGACTTGTTCAGCGTGATTGGCGGACTGTTCGTAGTCATGCTCATATTCAACATAGCCACAGGCCGCTTCGTATTCGGATTCGACACGCCTGGAATTATCGCCCATTCCGAGCATCTGTGGAATATACTTGGTATGTATGCGGTTGGTTTTGCTGCCGTACTTGCAGGAGGATGCCCACTGCGCCAGCTCATCCTTGCGGGCCAGGGTTCTTCTGACTCAGCGGTTACGGTAATCGGAATGCTTGTCGGAGCAGCGCTCTGCCATAACCTTGGTCTTGCTGCAAGCGGTACGGCGGCCAATGCAGAGACCGGAGAGATTGTTGCCGGGGCAGTTCCGTTTAACGGTAAAGTCGCATGCGTTATCTGCATCGTGGCATGCTTTGTCATCGCGTTTACAAACAAGCGCAAAGAAGCCAAATAATTATGTTTTTGTATTGAAATACAGGTTTATAAGTAGTATTCTGAGAAAGAAGGTTAAATAATATGAAGGAAGTAGATGCGAGAGGTCTTTCCTGCCCGGAGCCGCTTATGCTGACGGCGGATGCGATGAAAGAGGTCAAAGAGGCGGTAAAGGTTCTTGTTACAGAACCACATCAGAAGATGAACGTAGAAAAGTATGCAAAAGAGCATGGAAAGTCTGCGGTATCGACGGAGAAGGAAGGCTATTTCGAAGTGGTAATCGAATAGGCATGAGAAAAAAAGAGTTAAAACTGGTCGTCACATTCCATACGACGGCTGATGCTATGGCAATGGAGAAGGCGTGTAAGAAACACGGTGCTCCAGGACGGATTATCCCGGTTCCCAGGGCAATATCCGCAGGCTGCGGCCTGTCCTGGTGTGCAGGGCTTGACGACAGGGAACAGATGAAAGAAATGATGGCAAAAGCCGGCATTGAAGAAGAGGACATGCACGAGTGCATGGTTTAGAATAAATGCCGCTGAGATGAACATGCCCCGGAATAAAGGATGGATTCCTGAATTCCGGGGCATGTTTGTGCTGCCGTCTGTTATTTATACACCGTCTACGAATGTGTCAAGCACATGCGGCAGAAGCTTGTCGCTGTACTGGGAAAGTGAGTATTTTCCCTTGAAAAGCGACCAATCATACAGCAGTGCACGTTCAAACATGGCATAGATGGCCATGAGCTCTTCGGCAGTGCTCGTGTTCTTAAATTCTCCTTTTTCCAGACCTTCTTCCAGAATCTCCGTAATCCACTTGAAATAAAAACGTTTGCTGTCAGAAAGAGACTTCTTATCTTTCGTGACAAGCTGTGAAGAATACAGCAGTGCAAGCAGCTTGATATCTACACTTGTCTCTATCATATAAAACAGCTCATGGTTTAAAAACAGGAGCTTGTCATAAGCAGACAGATTCGGGTCAATAACTGCGGCCAGTTCTTCGTATTTTTCATCAAACAGATATGACAGGGAATTAAGCAGTGCTTCTTTCCCTTTGAAATAGTGGTAGAAAGTGCCTTTAGAGGTCTTTGAAGCACAGATGATATCCTCTACGGTCGTCTGCTCATATCCGTTCTTGTAAAACAGATTCCAGGCAGCTTTTACGATGCGGCTCTTCGTTGACTGTCGCTTTCGTGGCATCGTCACCCATTCCCTTCTCTAGATTAACATATCGTGTACCGCGGACAGATGTGCGCTGCACAGCCTGCCTTGATATACCTTTATATAAAGAGAAGCGGATTATGAACTAATCCGCTTCTATAACTACCGCAGTACCAACTTTAATTCCGGCAGATATTAACCGACCTGGAACCCATATTTCAATGGATCTGTTGGGTCGATCAAGTATGTAGCAACACCGGTCAGGTAGCAGCTTCCTGTAATCATAGGAATTACTGCATCGTAGTCAGCGACCTTTGTCGTCTCTTTGATAACACCCTTGAATGTAGTGCCGATAAAGCTTTCGTAGATGAATTCCTCGCCTACGCCGATTTCTCCCCAGTGGTGAAGCGTAGCGAGCTTCGCGCTAGTTCCTGTACCGCATGGTGAGCGGTCAGCCATAGCATCTCCGAAGATTACTACGTTTCTCATGGTTGCTTTGTCCGGGTTAGGTGTCGGTCCATAGAACTCTACCAGATCAACCGTATCAATGTCAAGCAGAGGATGCTTAACCGGAACTTCTTTGTTGATGACATCGAGAAGCTTCATTCCTAATTTTGTGATATCAGGAACCGTCTTCGGGCTGATCTCTTCGATGCCGATCTTCGTCGTATCAACTAATGCGAAAAAGCTTCCGCCGAATGAGATTGTAAATGGAATCTCTTTTCCATCGATTGTAACGGAGAGGTTCTCTTTATAAACGAAAGCCGGTACGTTTGTCAGCGTGACATGCTCAACCTTGCCGTCTTTTACAACAGCTTCTGTACGGATGAGCCCTGCAGGTGCTTCCAGAACGACTTCGTTGACCCCTTCTTTGGACTCTACAAGTCCGGCTTCGACAGCGACGGTAACAGCACCGATCGTACAGTGGCCGCACATGTTAAGGTATCCGCCTGTATCCATGAACATTACGCCGAAGTCAGCTTCTTTGTTGACAGGCTCGCACAGGAATGCCCCAAACATATCATGATGTCCTCTTGGCTCGAACATCAATGCCGTACGAACGTGGTCGTAGTTGTTCTCCATCCATTTTTTCTTTTCAATCATTGTGCTGCCTTCCGGCTCCGGAAATCCTCCAATGACTACACGGCAGAACTCGCCGACGGTGTGAGCGTCCACTACCTGTAATGCCTGCTCAAACCGATCGAAGTTAACATTTGCTTTTAACTCCATAATTCATTACCTCCTTAAAATTTACTCATAGACAATACCTATAAGTTTTTATAAAAACACATCGGAGATTCCCTTGTCTCCTCAGTGCCTTTTACAGAAGAAACCGCATATCGCATATAATAACGATATAAAATTAACAATTAGACCGCATTCTAGTATCACGTTCAGTCTGCTACAATTATTATGTACGATAAACCTTGAAAAGTCAATGATTTTTTGGTAAGATAAAAAGTAAATAAAAACGGTTGAAATATGCATAAAATTGTGTTATAGTCAAGACGCATGAGGCAAGAACCATGGGGGTAGATGGGTGACTGGTGTGCCTCCTAGTCTTCAAAACTAGTGTGGGGCGTTAAGAGCGTCCTGGGTGGGTTCGATTCCCACATGCCTCCGCCAAAAAAGACACATATAGTGTTAAAAAAATAGCGATAACAATATATTGTAATTATAGACAAAATTTATAAATAACGTAAATGGTATGCTGCGGACATGTAATAAGTAAACGGGATGTATGTTTCGTTTTTTACTTATAAAAAAAGAAAATAAAGGAGAAAGATGTCATGGGAAATGTGCAGATTTTATTACGTCAACATGTTGGTGCACCCTGTGAAGCAATCGTAAAGGCTGGGGATGAAGTTAAAAAAGGTACCTTGATTGCAACACCTGCAGGCCTTGGCGCTAACATTTTTTCCAGCGTGTACGGTGTAGTGGAAGAAGTGACGGATGACCGTATTATCATCAAGCCTGATGAAGAGCAGAAAGACGAGTTTGTACCTATTAAAGAAGGCAGCAAGCTTGAGATGGTAAAGGAAGCTGGAATCGTTGGTATGGGCGGTGCCGGATTCCCGACAGGAGTCAAAATCGGGACAGACCTTAATGGCGGCTATGTGTTGGTGAATGCAGCAGAATGCGAGCCGGGACTTCGCCATAACATCCGGCAGCTTGAAGAGCAGACTGATATCACGATCCGCGGGCTGAAATACTGCATGGAAGTCTGTAACGCTGCAAAAGGTATCATTGCTATCAAGAAGAAAAATGAGAAAGCAATACAGATATTAAGAGAAGCCATCAAAGACGAAGATAATATTACGATTCATCTTCTTCCGGATATCTACCCGATGGGAGAGGAAAGAGCAGTCGTAAGAGAAGCGCTTGGAAAGCTTCTGGATCCTACACAGCTTCCTTCTGCGGCAGATGCGGTTGTAATCAACTGTGAGACGCTGCTTCGTATCGCAGAAGCTATAGAGCTTAAAAAGCCTTGCTACAGCAAGAATATGACAGTTATCGGCAAACTGAACGGCGGAAATGAACCACACGTATATATGGACGTTCCGGTTGGAACATGCGTGGGGGATATGATTGAAAAAGCCGGCGGCATCGACGGTACATATGGAGAGATTATCATGGGCGGACCATTTACAGGAAAGTCCACTACATTAGATGCGCCTGTGACAAAGACGACGGGCGGCATCATCGTAACAGTTGAATTTCCAGATTTACACGGCGCTAACGTGGGTCTGTTGGTATGTGCCTGCGGCGGAAGCGAAGACCGTATGCGTGAAATCTGTGAAAAGATGAATGGCAAGGTTGTATCTGTGGCAAGATGTAAGCAGGCAATCGAGCCAAAACCGGGAGCGGCGCTCAAGTGCGAAAATCCTGGAAACTGTCCTGGCCAGGCACAGAAGTGTCTCCAGTTCAAGAAGGATGGAGCTGAATTCATCATTATCGGCAACTGCTCTGACTGTTCAAATACAGTTATGGGTTCCGCGCCGAAACTGAAGCTGAAAACATTCCATCAGACAGACCATGTTATGAGAACAATCGGTCATCCTCTGTACAGGAGACTTACAGTTTCTAAAGAAGTAGACCAGCTTCCGGAAGGAAAATAAGTCTGCGGACAATGGTATTACTGCCGCACATGATGAACTGTAGAAGACCCCCGATTCTTTTACAGGCGGAAGTCGAGAGGTATTTCGTGTATCATATGTGGCTGTATATATAATTTTAATAAGTGCCCAGAATGGATACTTAAGCAAAACCAAACAAGGAGGGAAACAAATATGTCAATCACAGCTGAAACAGCTAAAGAACATGCTCATGATCCTGCCGTATTATGTTGTAGAGCCGAAGCAGGCGTTACAATCGAAGCTGCTAATCTTGAAGATCCAGCGATCTTTGATGATTTGGTAGACTCAGGATTACTGAACCTGGATGGTGCATTGACCATCGAACAAGTTTTAGGAGCAAAACTTACAAAGACTTGTGATTCACTTTGCCCGCTTACAGCAGATGTAGTAGAAGGTGCAAAGGCTCCAAGCGCTCCGGCGGCAGAGGAAGCTCCGGAAGAAGAAGCTCCGGCGGCTCCGGCACCGGTTGCACCACCTGTAGCAGGACCTGCAGCAGGCGGAACATTAAAAATCCACATTGGGGAAGGTAAAGATATCGATCTTGAAATCCCGGTTGGTGCTCTTGGCGGCGGCGCGGCAGCAGTTGCTCCATTGCCGGCAGGCGCGGAAGCGGCAGTAGCAGGAGCAGCAGCTCCGGAAGCAGCTGGCGAGGAAAAAGTAGTAAGAAGCTTAACAAGAAAACACTTCACTATCACAGAAGTTAAGAGAGGGCCTGAGACAAAGATCGAAGGAACAACTCTTTACATCCGTGAAGGAATTGAAGCAGATGTTATTGCTGATCAGGATCTGGTTAAAGATTTCAAACTGGAAGTTATCACACCTGATTTATATCACACATATTCTGAAACAGTTATGGACGTTCAGCCAATCGCTACAAAAGAAGGCGATGACGTAGTCGGCGAAGGTGTTACGAGAGTACTTGACGGCGTTGTTATGATGCTGACAGGTGTAGATGAAGGCGGAGTTCAGATTGGTGAGTTCGGTTCTTCAGAAGGATACCTTGACGAGAACATTATGTGGAATCGTCCAAGCTGCCCGGATAAAGGCGAAATCTTTATCAAAGGTAACATCGTTGTACAGGAAAAGACGAACATGGAGCGCCGTGGACCTATGGCTGCTCATACAGCATTTGACCTCATCACGCAGGAAATCCGTGAAGTTATGAAGAAGCTTGACGAGAGCCTTGTATCTGATACAGAAGAGCTGAAGCAGGTTCGCCGTCCTGGCAAGAAGAAAGTTGTTATCGTTAAGGAGATCATGGGACAGGGAGCTATGCATGACAACTTCATCCTTCCTGTAGAGCCTGTTGGTGTTCTTGGCGCAAGAGCTAACGTAGACTTAGGAAACGTGCCTGTATGCGTATCTCCGTTGGAAGTGCTTGACGGATGTATCCATGCACTGACATGTATCGGACCTGCATCTAAAGAGATGTCCAGACATTACTGGAGAGAGCCATTGGTTCTTGAGGCCCTGCATGATCCGGAAGTTGACCTTTGTGGCGTTGTATTCGTAGGAAGCCCGCAGATCAACGCAGAAAAATTCTATGTATCCAGACGTGTCGGCATGACAGTAGAAGCTATGGATGCAGACGGAGCTTTCGTAACAACAGAAGGTTTCGGTAACAACCATATCGACTTTGCAAGCCACATCGAGCAGATTGGTATGAGAGGAACTCCGGTTGTTGGTATGTCCTACTGTGCAGTACAGGGTGCGCTTGTTGTTGGTAACAAGTACATGAACTACATGGTTGACAATAACAAATCAGAAGCTGGTATCGAGAATGAAATTCTTGGTAACAATACGCTCTGCCAGGAAGATGCAGTCCGTGCATTAGCTATGCTGAAAGCTGCTATGGCAGGAGAAGATGTGAAAGCTGCTGAGAAGAAATGGAATCCAAACGTTAAATCTACAAACGTTGAATTGATTGAAGCTGCTGCAGGCGTTAAGGTTGACCTCGTTGAAAATGAGCAGTCACTTCCGATGAGCCAGAAGCGTAAAGAAAAATACAGTTAATTCAGGTAATGTTGAATGAACAATGAACGTTTGAATTATGGTGATAAGGTCATTTACATGGAAGGCGTTATCGTGGATATCGACGACTGCAGCATCAGCGTTGATTTGAAAGGACGCCTGGGCTTCTTCAAAGCCCCGAAGAGAATGTTTATCTGCGACTATGAGCTGAAAGTAGGCCAGGAAGTAGGGTGGAACATGAGCTTTCCGGAACAGCTTGGAGATGAGGTAAATGACAAGTATATCAGCAACATTGAAAAAGAAAGACGCAAACAAGAAGAGATGCGCCAACGTATGGATAATAAGGAGGCTTAAAAATGAGTTTAACGGTTGTTAAAGGTTTACAATCTGAAATATTCGTTCCTATTACTCCGCCATCAGTATGGACTCCTGTAACGAAAGAGCTGAAAGACATGTCTATCGCTCTCGCAACAGCTGCCGGTGTTCATACAAAGAGCCAGGAAAGATTCAATCTTGCCGGTGACTTTACATGGAGAAAAATAGAGAACACAACACCATCCAGCGAGCTGATGGTATCCCATGGTGGGTATGATAACAGTGATGTTAACAAAGACATCAACTGTATGTTCCCAATAGACAGAATTCATGAATTAGCTGCTGAAGGATTTATCAGAGCTTGCGCTCCGGTACATGCAGGATTCATGGGCGGCGGCGGAAACCAGGAGAAGTTCAAAGGTGAAACTGGTCCGGCTATCGCACAGATGTTCAAAGAAGAGGATGTTGATGCAGTAGTCCTCACTGCTGGCTGAGGTACCTGCCACCGCTCTGCAGTATTGGTGCAGAGAGCGATTGAAGAAGCTGGAATTCCTACAATTATTATTGCAGCTCTTCCACCGGTCGTACGTCAGACTGGTACTCCTCGTGCAGTTGCTCCGTTGGTACCTATGGGTGCTAATGCCGGAGGACCGCACAATGTTGAACAGCAGACACAGATCGTAAAGGCAACTCTGGAGCAGTTAGTTGAGATCCAGACACCAGGAAAGATTGTTCCGTTGCCATTCGAATATGTAGCTAAGATTTAGTGAACGCAGGTTCTAATCGAAGGGCAGATGTTTTGCATCTGCCCTTTTTTGAAAAATGATATAACGATATATCGGAAAAGAATCCGACATATCGTAAACTTAGTATGACAATAGTTGTCAAATATCGGAGGTGACTTAAATTGGCTGAAGAAGTAAAAGACCTGAGACGTCTTGTAATCAAAGCATTCCATATGAACGATGTAGAATGGGGAGAACACAATGACATAACGGTTGACGGTCATATGACAGTCAGTAAAGAAATGCTTGATAAGCTGGTGGCGGAAGAAGAGCATCTTGAGAAAATCGATATCCAGATCATCAAGCCCGGCGACCATGACCGCTGGACGAATACGATCATGGACATCATACCTGTATCGACGAAAGTGCTCGGAAAGCTCGGGGAAGGGATTACCCACACCGTAACCGGCGTATATGTTATGCTTACAGGCGTGGATGTCAACGGTAAACAGTGTCATGAGTTTGGGTCTTCAGAGGGGAATCTGAAAGACCAGCTTTATTTGAACCGTGCAGGTACTCCGGGGGATAACGATTACATAATCTCCTTCGATGTCACGCTTGCCGCCGGAATGGGGCAGGAAAGGCCCGGTCCGACCGCAGCGCATCGTGCATGCGATAAGTTCATCCAGTCATACCGCGAAAAGCTGAAAAAGTTCAAGGGTGAAAAGTGCACGGAACGCCATGAATATCACGACATCGTAAGACCCGG
The DNA here is from genome assembly GCF_017566055.1 of Extibacter sp. GGCC_0201. Classification (NCBI taxonomy): domain Bacteria; kingdom Bacillati; phylum Bacillota; class Clostridia; order Lachnospirales; family Lachnospiraceae; genus Extibacter; species Extibacter sp. GGCC_0201. The sequence continues at coordinate 49,225 of NZ_JABFCH010000029.1, forward strand.
CAAGAAACGTGTCCTTATCGTAAGACAGGTTGCCGGACAGGGCGCTATGTATGACACACATTTATTCGCGAAGGAACCTTCAGGAGTCGAAGGCGGACGCTCGATCATCGATATGGGTAATATGCCGATACTTGTTACACCTAATGAGTACAGAGACGGCATTATCCGGTCCATGCAGTAGGAGGTGTAATCATGGGAATAGGACCATCAACAAAGGAAACATCATTACATCACTTCAGAGATCCATTGCTGGATGTCGTGTCAAGTGATACGGACTTGGATTTAATGGGAATCATCATCGTGGGAACGCCGGATGATAACGAGGATAAGATGCTCGTAGGTACAAGAACTGCCGTATGGGCGGAAGCCATGCGGGCGGACGGGGTTATCATATCATCTGACGGATGGGGCAACAGCGATGTAGATTACACGAATACATGCGAACAGCTTGGAACCCGTGGAATTGCAGTGACGGGGCTTAATTTCAATGGGACAGTGGCTCAGTTCGTCGTTGTGAACGACTATCTGGACGGCATCGTAGATATCAATAAGAGCGTGGACGGAACAGAGACGAATGTGGTCGGAGAGAACAACATGGTTGAACTGGACTGCAGGAAAGCGACAGCGCTGCTGAAGCTGAAGATGCGCAAGAAATAGGAGTTTACGTAAAGTGGGACGCCGCTGGGGAGGCAGGGAACATCTGCTCCGATGCGTCCGGGAACTGCGACTATCACACAGATTCCTAAGCCTGTGGGATGTTCGCCGATAGCGGCTCACACCCCACGGGCCAAGGAATCTGGTGAGGATTCTCCGTCCCTCCCGCTTATACCTGCGCATCTGTCCCCTGCCTCCCCAGCGGCTATCTACTTTACTGGCACGGCGGGGGTGGCTGTGTGACGTTACTGGCGGCCGGAAGGAATTTATCTGTGCCGGTATATTATTAAAAAGGCGGAATGAAATTATTATGAGGAAGAGCCGGAATCAGATATGGGGATGTTATATGAGATAACATTCCCGCCTGATTCCGGCTCTTCCTGTAGCAACGGCGTGCACGCCTCGCTGCAAGAGTTTGACTCGATAATATACAACGTTTTAAACTGTATGTGCTGTTTACGTTAAGCTTGCTATCATTTTCCATCTAGCTGACGCAGCCAGCGTTCATCCGCTGGCCAGTAATGTCACACAGCCACTCTCGCCCTTGTTAAGTGAAGTAGATAGCGGACGGGGAGCCGGGTGGGAGATGCGAAGGTATAAGCGGGAGAGGCGTAGAATCCTTTCCGTAGCCCTTATCCTGCGGGATGTAAGCCGCTATCGGCGCGCATTCCGCATGGTTAGGGATACGTGAATTAGTCGGAGCCTCGTACGCATCGGAGCATCTGCCACCCGGCTTCCCGCACGCCGCCACTTTACTTAAACCCCCATTTAATACCTCAGCTGAATCCCCTGTTCTTCGATCCAGTCCTCTAGGTCATCTTGAGCGTCGGCAGCCCAGGTACCGGACAGTTCCTTTTCCTTGTCTGTCAAAGCGTCCTCATTTTTGCCTGTGGCCTCTCTTTGTTTTCTTTTTTCGTCTTGCATAGTAGACCTCCTTCTCTTTTATGTGCTCATATAAATAATAATTCTAGCTTATGTATAGTTATGCAGATTAGCCGGTCCATCTGCGCCTTTGGATAAAGAAAAGGCACGACATACGATATGTCGTGCCCTTTCTTTTTGGTATGTCATTGAGAGGTTTTTCCTCGTTGCATTGCAGTTTTGTTTATATACAAAGCTGGGGAATGCTCCTACTAAAGAGGATGTATATATCAATTGGAGTCCACTGTCGCAGGACCATTCTTGGGGGAAATGGTCGGCGGCAGCTTAACTGCAATTACAACCATATTGGTTTTAACTTACCTGTACTTTTTTAAAAATAGGCAGTTCCCTTGCTCGAGGTAACCGCCATTGGTTTTCGTACATTTAAGTTGCTATTAATATAACATTTATAAATTTAAGTGTCAATACAAGTAAAATAAAAAATTAATTTTTATGCAATTTAACGATTAAATTTGAATTTTGATGTGTAATTTAATGCACTTTACCGTGGTAAAAGAGTAAAGACACAAGTTTTTACTGATTGTCTTACTTTGTCAAGTGACTCTTGTGGTTGTAAGATAAATATAATATAATGAGAGAGGAGAATAGTATACCGGAGGGAGAAAAAATATGACACCTATCTATAAAGTGGCAACGAAGCATACAGAAGAGGTACTGAAAGATTTTATTAAATTTACTTATAAAGTGAAAAATCCGAGAACAGGTCTTAAACTTAGTTTGTTTGCCGGCTGCTTTATCATACTGGCTGTGGCGTTTAGGGAGATTCCATCTGCAGCATGGCCTTGCGGCATAATCGGTGCATTGATTCTGATATTTATATTTACGAGGCGATATATTGCGTTCACGAAACTTGCAGCTGTAGATGATAACTACAAAAATCAATCGGATATTTTCTTTACATTCGGTCAAAGCGGGTTTGATGTCGAGAATACGGAATACCAGGAAGTGAACAATGCAAAATATGGCGAGGTATCAGGCTGCTATAAGGATGACAGGAACTATTTTATAGCTATGAACAATGAAGAATTATATGTACTCCCTTTTGGAGATTTTAATATGGGGGATGCCGGAGAATTTGAAAAGTTTATACGGGATAAGACGAAAAGAGATGTGATACCTTTAAAATTGCCTCTGAAAGAACGTATACGGCTGATGAACATGATGAGGAAGGCAGCTGAGGCAGAGCAGGACCGCAAGATACAGGAAAAGAAAAAGAATAAGTCAGGGAAAAAGAAATAAAGAAGTTAATAAAAATGCCACCCGGCCGGGTGGCATTTTATTTGTTATATTAATTAACCTTTGGAAGCATCTCTAAAGAACGTGATTGCCGTGTAAATCATTACAACGATTACAACCCATGTAAGCACGGTCATAGGCATAGATTTTACTAAGAAGTAAGCAATAAGTACACCGATTACACCGCCGACTGTAAGAAGTACAGAAGCTTTCCTGTCATACTTGCCTTCTTTGATGAATTTGATACCGCATGCTGGCATCAGGAATGCACAGGAACCCATCATAACTGGGAAAGCTGCCTGTATGTTCATACCTAAAGCACCAATCATAGCCATACAAGGAGCGTAGAGACCAACACCGATTGTCATGAAAGCTCCAAGGAAGAAGTTGACAACGATACCGATTACTAACTTAATGCCTGTAAGGCCTGTAGCCGTACCAACAGCGCCGAATGGACCGAATGATAATAATCTGCAGCCCATGATTATAGCGAGAGCAATAAGAGCGGCTCCCAAAGCGATACGAATCTGCTTAACAGGCATCTTGGAAACGATACCTGCTCCTATGTAAGAACCTATAACTGCTGAAATGATTAACAGTACAAGAGTTAATGTATCCATTTCAATTAATGTCAGGAAAAGAACAAATTCTGTTACGACCGGTATAGCATCACCGATATTCAGTGTACCAGGCATTGTCTCGTCAGGACTTGATTTTGTAAACTTGAAGCCAGCCTGTGTAGTTGCAAAACTTCCGATACCAAGCGTATCGAGGAAGTTTGTAATAGCACCAATGATGAACAACGGAATTACTTTTTTGCCCGTAAACTCTTCTTTGTGAGCTACACAGTCCTTAATCCAGTATACGGCGAAGATTGCTGTATACACAATGATAATAATACGTAAAATAGTTGTTGCGTTCATAGTTCATCCCTCCAGATTGTTTAAAAAGTAACTAAAACTTAAAATAAACAAACAATATGTCCTCTAAACTGGAATACAAGTACCCCGATTTACTATATTCCTTGTTAAAATATTGTCTGTTCTTGTTCCAATTGTATCAATTTCTATAGAAAAAGTCAATTGAATTTATAGATTATAGCCAAATAAAGACAAGCCTCCGACGGTTCGGCGGCGATTTATGTACATAGAAGAAGATATATGGTATAAATTGTCTGAAAGCGGATATCTGAATTGCTGTTTATAACTGATAATTTGAAGGACAAATATCGACCAGTTAAGGAAATCTGCTTTGATTTTACAGACTAAAATCATAAGATAGTAATATAATACGACAGGTCTCTTTGTTACTGGCTCGTCTTTGCCAGTTAAGAAAATGACAAAGAGTATGGAGAGGAGGGCGGCTGCTTGAGAAATAAGAAGGTCGGCCGTATGATTATATTGCCTGTAGCTGCACTTGTGTTGCTTGCGGCCGGTTTTATAGCTGGAAGGGTAAGTACGGCATATGTGGCAGATGCCGGGCGGGAAGAAGAGAGCAGCATAATTGCGGTGGTGAATCTGGACGAGGGCGTGAGAAGAGAAGACGGAGCGGTCAATTATGCTGCGAGCCTGATTCATTTCTCCGGCGGCAATTATGTATACGCAGGTCTGGAAGATGCCAGGAATGGAGTGCAGACAGGAGATTATGCGGCTTATATCGTCATACCGGCAGGCTTTTCAGCAGATATCGAAAGTCTGAATACGGTGATGTCTAAGTCAAATATAACATATGAGATCAATAAGCAGCTCGCCCAGGAGAAAAAGATAACGATTCTTAAACAGGTCGATTCTTTCATACAGTCGATGGCGGACAATGTAAGTCTGCTGTATGTGGAAGGGATTCTGGAGGAGTTCCATACTGCACAGGACAGTGCCATAAAGGTGATGGAAAATGATAAGAAAGATACATCGGTGCTGCTGGAAATCAAGGCCTATGACCTGCAGAAATATATAGAATTCCCACAGCTCCTACAGCCGGATATGAGCATAACGGAACTGGACATACAACAATATATCCTCGGAAACGTAACTGCTATCGAAGAGATACAGAGCCAGTATGAAACAGGTGTGGCCAGGGGAGAAGAGGGGAGGAGGCAGCTTGCGGAAGCAGGAAGCGAGGCAAAGGCATCGCTTGACGATACGAACCGGCAGATTGAAGGCCTGGATGTCACAAAGGATACGGAAGGAAACGATATATATGACCCGGGCCTGCCTGGGGTAAAGAGGCTGCTTGCAGATTATAATACGGCACTTGAAAGCAACAGAGACAATATTCAAGGCAAGCTGGATCTTGTGGAGGGGAATCTGGGTGTACTACAGAGATATTGGATGGGGATGCGCCACGGTATAGAAGAGCATAACAACGGTATCCAGACAGCGGCAGACGATATCGCCGATGTTCTGAGTACCGGTACATATGATACAGGCTCTTTACCGGCCTGGACGGTCCATGATGGGACCGTAACGATGAACGGAGCAGCATACACGCTGACGGCGGCAGATGGAACCTTAGACGTAGGAGAGCTGGAGCGGCTGCTTACGGATTACCGGCAGAACAGCAGTGGCACCTATAGGGTGGGAGTGGCTTCGACAGATATCCAGGACAAAGAAGAGATAAAAGCAATCGTTCTGAGCCTGTTGCCAGACTGCAGCATCGAACGGTTCGTAGAAGAGGAGGACGGAACCTTCACAGAAGGAGACGCGCAGGAGAATAGAAGAGAGGCGGACAGGCTGCTTGCGGACAGCCTCGCGGCATCAGGCGTTGACCTGGCGGCGGATGAAGATTATAAGATTGAGCCAATCAGCCAGACAAAACTGGATGATATTATGGGCAGCCTCAGAAGCGATGTCGTATCCCCTCTGCTTAACAGGGCCGATGAAGTGAAACATGCCTTCCAAAGCAGCTATGCCGATTCCGATGGAAAGCTGTCCACGTTCCAAAGCTCGCTGACAGCATATGATCCACTTGGGCATATCGACCGTAGCGCAATACAGGATTCATATGCAGACATGCACGACAATACGAGCTCCCTGCAGAAGGAGGTACTGGAAAAAGACACGGATCGTCTGGAGAGCATGGCAAAGACCTATGAGACATACACGGCGAATGAAGTGGCATTACAGCAGCATATACAAGAGGCGACAAAAGCTTCGGAAGAAGCAGTCGAACAAGGGCTTGCAGGGGCACAGAAAGTAAAGGAAGAGAGCAGCCGGGACAACCAGGAACGAATGGAGAGCTTTACGGGTAAATTACCGTACACAAGGATAGGAAAAGCACAGAATCAAGAAGCGGGCCGCTTTATTGTGGATCCTTTCTGGGTGACAGAGCAGAATACGGCAGGCAATACCGGTGGCGGCAATATGGAAGATGACGCTGCATCTGCGTCAGGAAGCGATGTAAAAGAGGCCTCGGAAACCGGCAGGGCCGTACTGGAAGTGCTCGGTGCATTTGCCATCCTCGGCGTCGTAGCCTCTATCACTATAAATGCGTCAATGCGTAGAAAGAAAAAGGATAATTAACATCCAGAGATGCTAATTATAAATCAAAAGAAGAGAGGAGGATACATATGAACATAGGAATTAAAAGCGATGACGTGAAGACTCAGGCACAGCAGATAACAGGACAGGCAATGCAGGAGTATACGGAGCTGCGCTCATTCCTGGATACGATTGTCAACAGCAAGCTGCCGGAGCTGTGGCAGGGAGCGGGAGCAGAAGCGTACATAACCCGCTATCAGGAACTGGCGCCAAGCTTCCAGGCAATCCAGGATCTGATTCAGGATATCGGGACAGGCCTGCAGCAGAATGCAACATACTATGAAGAGGCAGACCAGGCTGCAAGTGCGGCCAATTCAGGCAGATAGGGCGATGGGAGCCAAGGGCCGGGTGCTCCGGCTCCCCTTTTGATGATGCGTCTGGCAATATGAACGCAATGGGAGGCTATATGGAGACAGAAGAAGTTCAGGTTCAACAGGAAGATACAGATATAGAATGGGATACTTCTGTGATAACAGAACAGAAGAGCACCACCGGCATCTCGCTCTGTGACCTGTACGGCTTACCAGTATTTGAAGACAGGTCACAAGAAAAGATACAGTCCTTAGAGCTGGAAAATATGCATAACATAACGTATATCGGACAGCAGGTGTTTGTCACTACGAATGACGGAGAAGAGAAGCTGGATGTTATCCGCGGCCAGGTGTTTGCCGGGACTGTGGAAAATATCGGGAATAAAATAGAAAAAGAGGAAGCCGGTACCGGTTCGGACGTAATATTCTGGATAGAGATTATCGCCGCCGTCGTGCTGGCCGCCGCATACTTATATGCAGGAAAGCTTAGAAGGGAAAGGAAGCGCAGGATTGATAGTATTAACGATATGTACGGAGTACAATAATGGAAAGATAGATGTCAGCGTGAAGTCAGAGCAGAGGATCCGGGATGTGCTGGATATCCTGAACGATAACAGCGCGCTTACACTTGAAGTGCCCCCGGAGGGCATCTCAGTCAGGTCCTGGAGGCAGAAGACATATGTGAATCCATATCTGACATTCAAACAGGCGGGAATACGTCACGGAGATAGGTTGACCGTCATGTGAATGGGCAGGGATGAGCACTGTTACATAAGCAGGAAAGGAGAAAGGTATGGGCGTAAAGATGAATGTAGGAACGGTACTGTCGGAACTCGATTCCATGAACAGATACCTGTCGGATGTCTGGATGAAAAGCGGCACGCTTGGCAAGGCGTTCCGGTCTTTTGAAGGAGAGGCCGGCCTTCAAAGTGTGGCTTATGACAATCATAAGAGCTATATCGGGCAGGTGCATCAGCCCGTAGCAGAGGGAATCGCCGGCT
>NZ_JABFCH010000002.1:0-242550 GCF_017566055.1 Extibacter sp. GGCC_0201
TGCATGGAGCTGACTGCTACTAATCGGTCGAGGGCATGACCAGAATGATGGTGGACAGGTAATGGATGGAGAGATTTCTTGTATGCAGTTTTGAAGGTACATGTAAGGACCTCTTGCATAGGAAAAGGTGCAAGGGGATATAATAATATGGTGGTCCTCGATAGCTCAGCGGTAGAGCATTCGGCTGTTAACCGAAGGGTCGTTGGTTCAAACCCAACTCGGGGAGTTAAGAAAAACCTGTAAACGTCATCGTTTGCAGGTTTTTTATGTAAAAAGAAAACAGATTATTGTAAGAATTACGACTGAAAGATATAATGATAGTTATAAATTAGAAGTTGTAGAGAGGAATCCATTATGGAAAAATTAGATAATATGTTGAATATCGGGAAAGAAATGAAAGCAAAACTTTTTTCTATTGGGATACGCTCATCGGAGGACTTGATTCGATTAGGTAGTAAAGAGATATTTGTACAATTAAAGGAACGATATCCTAATGTTTGTTTAGTTCACTTATATGCATTACAGGGTGCGATTCTTAATGTTGAATATGATAAACTTCCTGATGAAGTGAAAGTGGATTTAAAGCAATTTAGTGACGGGTTAAAATAATTTAATAGATACGTAAAAATAGAAAAAACATCCATAACTAATTTATTTACAGTTATGATTAACAAACTTCAGACTATGCTTCAATTCATGACCGAGAGTCTGTTGATTATGATTCTTGCATTTGTGCTTTCCTTCGGAGTGGCAAAGAGTGCGATACCAGTAATCAGAGAGAATGTGAAAAGCAGTATCAGCCAGCAGCAGAAGGCAGGCTCGGATGAATCCAGGCAAGCTGCCGCAAGCAATCAGGAACTCCAGTTTGAGATTGGTATTAAACAGTGTCTCTATGTGTTTTTCATGGTCGTGCTTATTACTGGGGGAGCGGTTTTTATCTCACGTTTACCGTATTTCGGCTAAGACCAAAGACTATTTTATCGTCAATGAGTTAGGAGGGGTATTGTATGGCCATTATGCAAGTCAAAGAAGTAACATATTGCTACACGTCGGGCAGACCGGTTTTAAAGGGCGTGAATATGACTTTGGAAGCGGGGAAGGTGTATGTCATTCTGGGACCGTCCGGCTGTGGAAAAACAACGCTGCTCTCGCTCATGGGCGGACTGGATATTCCGTCGAGCGGACAGATTTTGTTTCATAATCAGGATATTGCTCAGATTGGACTGGGAGTGCATCGGCGTAAGGATGTAGCGTTTATTTTTCAGAACTATAATTTAATTGATTATATGACACCGAAGGAAAATGTGGAATTAACAGCAGTATCAGATCCCGTATCTATGCTGAAGCAGGTAGGATTAACCGATATTGAGATGAAACGCAGCGTACTGAAGCTGTCAGGAGGACAGCAGCAACGTGTGGCGATTGCCCGGGCTTTGGCTTCCGAAGCACCGATTATCTTAGCCGATGAGCCGACTGGAAATCTCGACGAGCAAACTTCGGCGGAAATCACCAGATTGCTGAAAGAAAAGGCCAGAAACTTTCATAAATGCGTTGTAATCGTCAGCCACTCTAAAGAGGTTGCTAAACAGTCCGATCAGGTATTTCGCTTATCTGATGGGAAAATCAGTGTATTTAATCAGGAGCAGTACTCGGAAGAGGTATGAGCATGGCCAAGAAGAATACCAATCAGAGGCTGAGAAGTCTGCTGAAGAGATCGGTGGTTCATCGAGTCCATCTTGCCATTATATTATTCCAATCGGATTACTTCTGATATCAGTATGATGAGTACATAAGAGCTATAGATCAGAATTTTTCAAGGAGAAAAATATGAAAAACAAATATCCAACTTCGATACTTTATGGAATAGCTGCTATTATTTTTATAATTCTCGGAATATCTCGGCATGAAGTGATTTGGTTTATACTCGGTTGTGCATGTGTTATTTTTAGCGGAAGTAATGCTGTCAAAAAGAAATAAACACAGGATTGACCAGGCTACGCAAAAAGGTGTTCATGTCGATACGATGAATTTTCCCTGTGTGGTCGGTTAAGCGAAAGCTGTAGAATCAATGAAAAGTAAGAAACAAGAGGCAATATCCATCTGTACTAAATAAGTTTTGCACCTCATAAAAGCGCTTGTCAGGCAGTTGGTCGAATGTTATTCTTTTCATAGGAAGTAGAATTGGAAAGTGAGGCGGACGATATGAAAACGATCAGATTATTGTATCCCGACTATGTGAGCGGGGGATTAGAAACATATTATTTTGGAGCGAACTTATTGGCACATATTCTGCCCGCGAATGACAATCAGCCGACAATCAGAGTAGAAATCGCACCGCCTGACGGAATAGATAAACGTATAACAGAAGGCATCTATGCAAAAGAGGAGGTACTTGCCGGTATTCAGAATGCTATGGAAAAGATTGAAGCAGAAGACCCGGATAAAATCATCACTATCGGCGGTAACTGTATGGTGTCTCAGGCTCCGTTCGATTATCTGCATGGGAAGTACAAGGACACAGGCATTATATGGATTGATGCACACCCAGATGTCTCTACTGTAAGAGACGGCTATCCAAATGCGCATGCTATGGTGCTTGGCTCCTTAATGGGGCATGGTGACAGCGCGCTGGCAGATATGATGAAAAATGAAAAGTTTAAAGCAGATGATATATTGTATGTAGGTCTGCAGGATTTGCATGATTATCAGAGAAAATTCTTGGATGATATGGGCGTGGATTACAAAATCCAGAAAGAAGAGCCTGTTTCTAATGAAGAAATACTTACATTTATAAAAAAATTTTCCCATATATTGGTTCATTTTGACATAGATGTATTGGACGAGCGTCTATTTCACTCTACTTATTTTGCAAACCAGGAGTTAGCCGGAGACGGATCTGGGGGTGGCAGACTGACCATGGAGAATCTGACAAAGATTCTTCATTGCATTGCCGATAATTCTGAAGTGGTTGGATTTACCGTTGCGGAGTATCTTCCATTTGACGAGCATAAGCTTCACAAGATGCTTGCGGGAATTAATATATTTACGGAATAGCAAATATACTCTGCTGGAAATGGGCAGGACGAAAGAAACGTAGATGCAGAATGGAAGGAGGATGCCAATGTATCCAAAGAAAGAAATCGCATTATCTGAGTTAGAAATTGCAGGAAAAATGAATCCCGGACCATGGACGGACCATTCTAAGAATGTCGCAAAAGCGGCCAGTCTGATAGCAGAGCATTGCGAAGGCCTGGATAGCGAAAAAGCTTTTGTATGCGGAATGCTGCATGATATCGGGAGACGAACAGGCATCGCTGCTGTGAGGCATATAATTGACGGTTATGATTATGCAATGTCTAAGGGATGGGATGAAGCCGCGAGAATCTGTCTGACCCATTCTTTTCCAGTTAAGGATATTGGTGCAGATATCGGGAAAAAGGATATTACTGATAGACAGTATGACTTCATCAGGGATTATCTTAACAACCTTGACTATGATGATTACGACAAACTGATTATCCTTAGTGATGCACTTGCAGATGCGAACGGTTTTTGCATTTTAGAAAAAAGGTTTATCGATACGACACGAAGATACGGCATATATCCTTTTTCAATTGAACGCTGGAATAAGACATACGAATATAAGGATTACTTTGAGAAGATGACAGGAAGATCTATCTACATGCTGTTGCCTGATATTGAAAAATGCATCTATTTATAAACATATATGGGTACTGTCCTGACAGCAAGGGGGAATCCGTGTGGGAATTATAAAAAGAGCCTGCCTTTATATCACGAGAAAAAAGGTGAGGACCCTTATCATGTTTGCAATTATTATGAGCATGAGCCTATTCATGCTAGCAGCCATATCAATCCGGTCCGGCGCATCTGAGGCGGCGGATGACATCCGCAAGACTATCTCGACAGGGCTTGTTATGACTATGGCTGAGATTCCCGGTGACCAGGTGTTCAAGCTCGTTCCGGATGATAAAGGAGAGATGGTCCGTACTTTAAAAGTGCCACTGCTCACACGCTCGCATCTTGAGGAGCTTCTGGATATCGATGGGGTGGAAGGGTATTATACGAACCAGGGATTTGAGACAGCCTACACCGGACTGGAGCTTCATCCTGGAGGTTATACGAGCACGCTCGAAGAGGCAGAGAAGCAGGGCCCTGAAAACCAGGCTGGTTGGACGGAGGAAGATATAGCCAGCAATGAAACATATGCACATGCCAATGGGTTCTATATCGTGAATGAGGGAAAGTGGCATCCCTTTTTTACGAATGGGGCCTTGGAATTGACCGCAGGAAGGCATATTGAAGAAGGGGACAGCGCTAAGGCCGTCATATCAGAGGAGATGGCGGAGAGAAACGGGCTGCAGATCGGGGATGAAATAGAAGCGTATAACTTTGATTTTATTAGTGGGGAACGGTATGGGTCTGCTTTTAAAACGGAGGTTGTCGGCCTGTTCAAGATTAATTTCCAGCAGGATCTGTCAAACTGGACATCAGAGGATCAGATACTGGATAATGTCGTCTTCACAGACACATATATGCGCTATTGGGCGCAGTCTGAGTATAATACCTATTATGGGCGTCAGGTGCTTGGCCGTGAGAGCTATGATATATTGGATAACCTAACTCTATATGTAGAGGAACCGAGGATGCTTGGACAGGTGAAAGAAAAGCTTATGGATATGGCTTCCGTAGATTGGAGCTATTATAGCTTTAAGGAATATGACCGTGATTATAAAGCTGCCGCTGGACCGCTGAATAAGCTGGCCAGATTGTCCACAATCCTGGCGGCAGTCATGGCCGTGGGGCTGGGAGTGATCCTGTCGCTGGTTTTGGCCATATGGATGAGGAGCAGGCAGCGGGAGATAGCGGTATTCAGTTCGCTGGGAATCACCAGACGCAAGATATTGGCCCAGATTGTTCTTGAATGCTGTATCATCGCAGCAATCGCATTTGTGGCCGCAGGCATACTTGCAAGACCGATGGCCGCGCTGGCAGATGATGTGGTATCTGGCTCGGTAAACGAAGATATCGGAAATATGCCGTATGAAGTGGAGATCAATGAGGGGTCCGGCAGCATAGCGGTTAATAAGGTGCCTTCCGAACGGATGGCACTGGAGTATCATCTGACACCGGAGGCGGCAGGGGGCGTATTTCTCGTCATACTGGCGGTCATTCTTATCTCTGTCATAGCCTCCTGCCGGCGGATGATCGGCAGGAGGCCGAAGATACTCTGAAAGGAGGGGAAAGCATGGGAGCATGGCGAAGGGCATTTCTGTATCTTACCAGAAAAACGGGAAAAAGTGTCCTCCTCTTCATCACCTTTCTGACTATCATGACGCTTGTGCTGCTGGACTTGGCGGTCAACCGCTCATCAGAAGAAGCTGCCGCCAGGCTGCGGGAAGAGATGGGGGGATATTTTAAGATAGCAGTGGATTATGAGAAGATGAACATCCGGCAGCAGGTGGACCAGACCCTGATAGACAAGGTTATGCAGGCTGGCGGCATCGAATCATACAATGCTATGTGCACCTATTATCTGCCATTGCCGGAACTGACGCTCACACCCGGCAGATTTACGATGGAAGGAGACAGCAAGGCGCAGCAGGCCAGATTCCTGGGCAATACAGACAGCAGCCTGCATGAGTCCTTTGTGCTAGACATCCTGACGCTTGAAGAGGGGCGGCATATTAAGCCGTCGGACAGAGGGAAGGCACTCGTATCCAAGGAGCTGGCCCTGGCAAATGATATCCGGACAGGAGACACGGTATCGGTAGACGTTACAGGGGAGGGCAGCGGAGACGGCAGCCAGACTGGGGCGGATATCACGTTAGAGGTAGCGGGGATCTTCGATGAGATGCAGAAAAGTGACAGAAGCGAAACTACGCCAGAATGCGACCTGCCGGCAAACTTTATCTTTATTGATGAAACGACCGGCATGAGGATTGCAGACATGCTTCAAGGCAGGTCCGATACTGTATTTAACAGTGGTGCCGCCTTTTTTGTGAAAGATCCGAAGGAACTGGAAGCGGTTACGGAACAGGTAAGAGGAATGGAGGGCATCGACTGGAAATCATTAAAAATGTCTGCCAACAATACCGCCTACCAGAAAAGCGTGGAGCCTCTGGAACGGCTGGCCGGCATGACATCCCTTGCCGTATGGCTGATTATAGCTGTCAGCGCTGTTCTTCTTGCTCTGCTGCTGACGCTTTGGGAGCGTGACCGGATACATGAAGCCGGAGTGCTGATGTCTTTCGGCGTCTCGAAGAAGAATATCTTCTGGCAGCATTTACTGGAATGTACGTGCATATTCCTGGCTGCGTACTGCCTGTCTGCCGTAATCGCCCTGCCGCTGTCAGGAAAAGCGGGCGATATGCTCTACGAGAATGCCATGTCCAGGACAGAGGGAGACGAGACGCAGCCCCATGGACATACGTATGATTTGGACTATGCACAACTGGCAGAGGTAGAGGCCCGACCGGACATGGGAATCAGTCCGGCCGCGGCCGCGGTATCCGGACTTGCCGGGATATCCGTAGTTATCGTGTCAGTTGGAGCGTCATTTCTTGTGATAGCAAGGTGCAAACCGCGGGAGCTGCTTACGCTTATGGAGTGATACGAAAGCATATACTTATGAAAGGTCAGTCCTCCATCGTAATGGTAAGCGTTGTGCCGTCGATGTGGATAGGAAGAAAGCTATAGCCGGAGGACTTCAGATCCTCGGGGTTCCAGTGGTCCAGCATCAGATAGAAGGTGCCGTCTTTTTGGAATACATACGTACTCTGTCCGTAGAAAGTCATCCTGCCATCCTTGCCGCAGCACGGGTTGTCGATCAGCTTCCAGCCGGTCTGGATATTGCCGGATATGCCATAGAGGGCGCTGTTGGGATTCCAGCCGGTACAGCCTGAGGTAATCATATAATACAGGCCTTCATGGAAGAAGACGGCGGGCGCTTCCCGCTCCTGTTCGATAAAGGCTTTCGTGCAGACCCCAGTCAGCCCGGTATAATCGTCCGTAAGCTGTGAAATGCGCAATGTCTTGTTCCAATCGGAGCTGTGGATCAGATAAGCAGTATCATCCGTATCCTGAAAAACGGTCAAGTCCCGGCAGTCGGAACGGTTCGGAGTCACACTGTAAAGATAGGCAAAAGGTCCCGTGGGTGAGTCTGAGACAGCGACTCCGGCGCGGGCGGCCGTATAGTCAGCAGTGTCGATATGCATCCACATGACGAATCTCCCGGTCTTTTTGTTGTAGATCACCTTGGGACGCTCGCATACACGGTCCTTGTACAAATCGCTGGATGGATTATCGGAAGCGGGCAGGGCAAGCCCTTCATACTTCCAATCGTGCAGGTCAGAAGAAGAGTAGCAGGAGATGCCGATAAAGTCTACCCGGATATCGCCGGAAGGAGCGACAGAGGTACTGCCGTTCTTATTCTCGCCATACCAGTAATACGTACCGTCATGCTGCAGTATCATTCCTCCATGGGCCTGTATGGAATTTCCGTCGGTGTCATGCCATAGTGTTCTGTTTATATTTGCCATAATAATTATGCCTTCCTTTTCCAGATTTATTGTAATATAAAGTTTTGTTAAGATAGATGCCTTTAAGCTTGATTACTCAGAGTGTAATAACGCGTCTTGAATGGCTGTCATCCAGATCATCACGGTATCTTATGAGGGAAGAAGGGTATATAGCAGGGTTCCCACAATCCCTGAACCGAATATGACAGCGATGGGGCTGATTCTATATCTGCGCAGCAAGAAGAGAGAGACAAGGAACAGCATACACTCTACTATGCGGAAATTGCTGAGTTTTATGCTGGTTAGTGCACTCTGAAACAGGGCCAGAAGCAGGATGGACAGACCGGCGCCTGCAATCATTGCAACTATGGCCGGACGCAGGCCGGACAGAATCCCCTGCATGCCCTTCATGCTCCTATATCTCATGTAAAGGCAGGACAACAGCAGTACGATGATGAACGAAGGGAGGATACATCCTAACGTGCAGATGATAGCTCCTGGAAGACCGGCGACCTGCTGTCCAACAAAAGTGGCGGAGTTGATGGCAATCGGTCCCGGCGTCATCTCGGCGATGGTAATCAAATCAGCAAACTGGCTCAGCTCCATCCAGTGGTGTGTCTCTACAATCTCGTTCTGGATGAGCGGCACAGCCGCATAGCCGCCTCCAAAGCTGAACAGCCCGACCTGGAAGAAGCTTAAGAATAACTGCAGGTAGATCATGGCTGTCCCCCTCCTGTCTTAGTTTTGGAATTATCACGGCGGTCTGCCAGGCAGACCCGGATGAAGCCGACAGCACCGCAGAGGAGAATGATTACAGCAGCGCCTACGTTAAAAAAGTAGGAAGCGATAAAAGCCACTGCCATAAGCCCTATCCAGAGAATACTTTTCGTCTTTATTATATTTCCGGCAAGTGAGAACACGACATCAAAGATTACAGCCGCGACCCCGGCCCGCATCACCTGGAGAGCGACAGCGATGTAGCGATTATCCCTGAACTGGTTATAGAACAATGCTATGACCGAGATGATGACGAGCGGAGGTATGATTGTTGCAACGGTACATACAAAAGCGCCTGCAAATCTTTTCATCCGATACCCTATCACGATAGAAGCATTTACCGCCAGGGCTCCGGGAGCAGACTGTGCAATGGCGGTCATATCCAGCATTTCGTCTTCTGTAATCCAGTGAAGTTCCTCGACAAACTTTTTACGCATCATTGTGATGATGACAAATCCTCCGCCAAAGGTACAGGCACTTATAATCAGATTGGTAAAGAATAATTTGCGATATATATAGATACTGCTGAGATTATCTGCCATTTTGCAGCCTCCTTCTCCTTAGATTTTCCATGTCAGTAACTGGCTGCGAGGGATATCCGCAGCTCTTCCTATGGAATGCGGTCGAAGCTTATAAAGCTTCTGATATCATATCAAATTTTATGGAAAAACTCTACGGGTAAAAACAAAGTGAGTAAATTTGAGTGGAAAGAGTGTGTTGTAAAGGCGCTCATCGTCTCAACAGTTGTTATTTTTTATCAGATTCTGCCGAAATATATAATAAGGTCTCATAATAAATCGGAGGAATCTAAGATGAAAAAGGCAATGAAACAATCTACATTAATATTGATTTTGAATGCGGTTACCGGAGCGGCTCTTTTATTTATGGTCTTCTCACTTTTCGCATACAGCAATATCAACAGCAGAATTAATAAGGCAAATGCGGACCGGTTCGAGCTGACCTACAATGCAAATCGTTTCATGAACGGCTCCTCATATCTGACCAATGAAGTAAGGGCGTATGCGGCTACGGCTGACCAGGAACATTATGACAATTATTGGAATGAAATTAATGAGCTGAAGAACCGGGATATTGGTGTTGCTAATCTGAAGAAAATAGGAATTACAGGAGGGGAGCAAAAGCTGATTGATGAAATGTCGCAGCTTTCCAATACACTCGTGCCTCTGGAAGAGGAAGCGATGGATAATGTAATGGAGGGGGACCGGGAAGCGGCTGTCCAATATGTATATGGCGAAGAATACTCGTCCTCGATAGCAAAGATCAATGAGCTGAAGTCGACTTTCCTAAAGACGCTGGATGAGCGGGCGGTCGAGGAAGTGAACGGGCTGATAGGAACGTCCAAGATAATTCTGGTCTGCCTGATTCTATCGGTTGTACTTATCGCTGTCATGCAGGTACTTACAAGCTATTTTACAAGAAAGCGGATTATCAGGCCTATTGTAGAGATCCAGAATGAGATGGGAGAGATTGCGAACGGAAACCTGTCCGATGAATTTGCGCTGGAAGCGGATACATCAGAGCTTGGAAGGCTTACGGAAGCGATACATACGACGAAGCGGGAGCTGAAAAAATATATCAGCGATATTGACGCCAAGCTTGCTCAGATGGCAAAGGGCAATATGAATCTGGAAATCGGCGATGACTACCGGGGTGAATTTCTACCGATACAAAGAGCTATGCGCACCATTCTGGAAGCACTCAATCTGGCATTGTCAGAGATTAATGAGGCGGCCGACCAGGTAGCAGCCGGATCCGAACAGGTGGCGACAAGCGCTCAGGTGTTGGCAAGTGGTTCTACACAGCAGGCATCCACAGTACAGACATTGTCGAACAGTATAGAAGAGCTCGGGGAAAGCCTGAAATCTATGGCATCTAATGCAATAGCAGCGCGCGACTGCTCCGAAAGTGCAGGAAGACAGCTTGAGGTCAGCAATGGAAAGATGGAAGACCTGTCAGGCTCTATCGTCAAGATTGCAGAGGCTTCCGGCCAGATTAACGGCATTATTAAGATGATAGAAGATATTGCGTTCCAGACAAATATTCTGGCATTGAATGCAGCTGTAGAGGCGGCAAGAGCCGGGACAGCCGGCAAGGGTTTTGCTGTCGTGGCCGATGAGGTGCGTAATCTGGCTGCAAAAAGTTCAGAAGCGGCCCGGAACACGACGGTTCTTATTGAGAATATGCTTGATCAGGTGAAGCAGGGCACAGCCCTGACAAATGATACGACGCAGGCGTTGCTCAAAGTCGTGGAAGGGGCGCAGCAGTCGATACAGCTGGTAGAAGAGATCGCTTCTGTATCGAACGGACAGGTGGAGGCGCTTGACCATGTATTGAATGGCATCCGCGAGATATCTGATGTCGTCGAGTCTAATGCCGCCACAGCGGAAGAATCCGCCGCATCCGCCGAGCAATTGAGCAGCCAGGCGGCGAATCTGAAGCAGTCCGCCAGCCGATTCAGGCTGCGAGGCTGATTGTGAGTACAATCTGAGATGAATACAGGCCCGCTTATCTGAGATAGGATACGCGGGCCTGTATACTTTTTATTACGTCTATTGGACTACTGAGGTTCGATAAGGTATAATAGTGCATAGTGACATAAGCTTTCCACTATGAGAAAGTACAGCGGATGCAGACGAGAGGTGTGAGATAAGAATGGACGCCATAGAAAGAAATATATATGCTCTCATTTGCAGCCATGAGGGAATAAGAGCAAAGAATATTGCTAGAATATCAGGGGAATCGAGAAAGACAATCAACCATTACCTATATGGCTCTCCTTATATTAAGGAGCTCTGCTACCAGGATAAAGCTTACCGGTGGCACGGACTGATCCGCCAGAACGTGCCCCATTATGGCATAGAAGATTTCTGCGGGTATTATAGCTGGGCCGGGGAGTTTCTGGACATAGATTATGAAGAGTTCCTGGAAAGATTAAAGAAGGGCTGCAGACACATTGGACGGAATCTGAATGACACGAGGGGGCTGTTTCATTCATTTGAAGATACATACAGTACCATGCAGAATATGTTCGGCGGCCTGATAGAAGATGGAGTGGAACGTTCAATATGGGACAGGTGGGAAATCCTGTTTGAACTTCGTATAAAACGGTCCAGGAGCATACGCATATATGCAGATGTCATCCTCGTGACTGATGATAAGGTATTTTCGCTTGAATTTAAGATGAAAGATGTAATTTCAATCGAGGAGCTTGA
This sequence comes from Extibacter sp. GGCC_0201, assembly GCF_017566055.1. NCBI lineage: Bacteria > Bacillati > Bacillota > Clostridia > Lachnospirales > Lachnospiraceae > Extibacter > Extibacter sp. GGCC_0201. Next base: position 11,549 of record NZ_JABFCH010000002.1, read on the forward strand.
GCAGGCAGCTAAATACAGTGAATATCTGGAAGTGCTGTTCGGGCCGCGGTATGATGTGATACCGGCCCTTGTCCTGACGGCAGGCGCGAATATATATGAAGATGGCCAGCTGGCGGATACTTCTGCGATGGTGCCCGTATGCTCCGGTGACCGGCTGCACTGTCTGATTAAAGACTACTGTGGCATACTATAAGGCTGGTATGATACGATATTAACAGTAATTAATGCCTCGCGTGATAAGCGGACAAAATCTGGCAGGAATTATCGGGAGGCCGGTCAGAAGATTTGGTACTATAGCAGTGCAGAGAGGAGAAAGAGTGATGAATTGGATAGACAGTCTCGGTGATGCAATCAGTTATATCGAAGATAATCTTACGGAAGAGCTAACGATGGAGGATATTGCACGTACAGCCAATATTTCCAGCTTTTATTTCCAGAAGTCATTTGGCCTTCTCTGTGGGTTTACAGTCGGCGAATATATCAGGAAACGCCGTCTTGCGTGTGCGGGAAGCGACGTTGCTGCCACAAGCGAAAAGATTATTGACATTGCGTTGAAGTATGGCTATGATTCTCCGGACAGCTTTACGAAAGCGTTTACCCGTTTTCACGGTTCGACCCCGTCTGCGGTAAGAAAGAGCGGTGCTATGATAAGGTCATTTGCCCCGCTGAAACTCAAATTTTCATTGGAAGGCGGTACGATTATGGATTACAAGATTGTAGAAAAAGAAGCATTCACGATTTTGGGAAATGCCAGAACATTCAGCTACGAGAAAGCAGTGGAGAAGATTCCGGCGTTCTGGACAGAGCATTACGAAACAGGAAAAGGGGAAAAGATATGCGGAAAATACGGCGTGAATATCGACGAAAGTATGGGATCAGACGAATTTGAATATCTGATTGCTGACGACTGTGAGGCGGACGCCGATGTACCGGAAGGGCTCTGTAAGGTGACCATTCCGAAGTTTACATGGGCAGTATTCCCGAGCAAGGGCGCCATGCCCCAGGCGTTACAGGAGGTTACGAAGAAGATTTTTTCCGAGTGGCTTCCAAACTGTAAAGAGTATGATATTGCAGCAGGGTACAGTATCGAGATGTATACGGATATCCGGGACTATGCCAAAGGAAATCAGGATGAAAATTACTACAGTGAAGTGTGGATACCGGTAAAGACAAAATAATACCATAATGGCTCCTGGTAATCTGAGGATGGATATAATACCGGGGATATCTAAGAAGATGTCCCCGGTCTTTATATTAGCCTTATTTTAGGAAGAGGTATGGAAGGAGACGATGAGTTTCAAGAGCCTTCTGTTGCCAGATCTATAATCGGCATATTATTTATGGCCATTATCATCGCTGTCATTGTAATTGGAATCATAGTAGCAGCATTTGGAACTTGGGGGAAGATATGAAAAACCATATAAAGAAGCTAAGAAAGGCAAAAGCGATTGAAAATGACAAATACAATCCTACGTTGGAATCAGCGATAAAGCTTGCAAAGCTGCTTGATACGACTGAGGAAGAACTGTTTATGCCAGATACATAGAGAGCTCTTCTGAACAGCATAATAAGAGCAGTTGTATTCAATAAGAGAAGATGCTAGAATTAACATAGCTGGGACGGTATATATTATAAAGGAGGCTGCTATGGATAAATTCAAATGTAATGGAGCGGAAGCAGGCATAGTGTTAGGGTTCTTCGCGGCACTATTATTTGATAACACGTTGCTTATACTATTAGGTATTATCATAGGTTCTCTATATGACAAAAGGGGCAAATTAATTTAAAAAATATTCAAAAGGTCTTGCATTTGAGCCGGGTATATGATATTATAATTTTCGGTCACTCCATGAGACAGGCCGTATATATCAGCAATCTGGCCCCGTGGTCAAGCGGTTAAGACATCGCCCTTTCACGGCGGTAACACGGGTTCGATTCCCGTCGGGGTCATTGAGGTGTGCCGTTGTGGCTCAATTGGCAGAGCAGCTGATTTGTAATCAGCAGGTTACCGGTTCAAGTCCGGTCAACGGCTTAGTCCTATAAGGGACTTTTTAAGTTTGGACCCTTAGCTCAGCTGGTTAGAGCAATCGGCTCATAACCGATCGGTCCTGGGTTCGAGTCCCCGAGGGTCCATTGCAGCGTCACAGCACTCAATCCGGAAGTATCTGGATAAGTGCTGCGGCTTGCTTTTTTCAAAAGGCTTCTTTTGAAGCGGTGTAGTTCATAGCATTTATAAGGCCCAGTGGCTCAGTTGGTTAGAGCGCCGCCCTGTCACGGCGGAGGTCGAGAGTTCGAGTCTCTTCTGGGTCGCTGTATGGGATCTTAGCTCAGCTGGGAGAGCATCTGCCTTACAAGCAGAGGGTCATAGGTTCGAGCCCTATAGGTCCCATTTTGCAGTAGATATGTACTGCAAAGTTCTAATTATATGTCTGCATAATGTGATGCGGTGCTATGCACCGATGCACACGGCCCTCAGGGGCTGGCGCAGGAAATGCCGCAGTGGCGGAACTGGCAGACGCACAGGACTTAAAATCCTGCGGGACTAATCTCCCGTACCGGTTCGATTCCGGTCTGCGGCATTGTAAAACCGACGTGTTTACGTCGGTATTTTGTTTTCATGTAATATTTCGTGTTGCATCAGTATTATTCGCTGATGGTTTTTTTAGTGCTTATAATTAGGCGGTTAAATTGGATTTTAAGGGGGATTTGACAAGCTTAAAGAGGAGCCTGCGGTTCCCTTTGTTCCAACAGCTTGAGATGGCTGTGTGAATGCAGTGCTCAACGTTATCCCTTGATGTGCCGAAGTGGCTTGCGACATCCACGTATAGCGACTTGTAGACAGAGAGCAGATAGTCTTCGCTAGCCAGACAGAGCTGCAGAGCGTAGAGGAGGAAGTGGAACCCTCTAAGATTAGAGCGTATCCCGAGTTTTAGCAACAAAAGTCTTACCTTGTTCATGTCATCTCCTTTTGACCTTACATCTTGATCTTATACAAAACGATGCCAAAAAGAGATAGGCAGATACAAACAGATTAAAAATATATAAAAACGACATAAATCGACGATAACAGAAATGTCACATTGCTGACATTCAAGATATACTTTCCTGATATTAATGATATAATGTGAATATGAAGATTAGAAATTTTTAAGTGGTAAGTCGGATAGAGGAAACGGAAAACAGTTATAATAACGGAGGATTCAGTATATGAAGCATTTCTTTGAAGCACTGGCAAGTGAAGAAAAACATAAAGCACTGCCCGAAGAGTTTGATTATTTCGGAAAACTAATCGGCAGTTGGAACATAGACTATGTAGACAACAGCGATTCCAGTGTCATAAAAGGCGAGTGGCATTTTTCGTGGATTCTTGAAGGAATGGCGATACAGGATGTTATTGTCCTGCCTGGATTTGAGTACGGAACAACGCTTCGTGTCTACAACCCTGGGACATGCGCTTGGGATGTGGCATATGGCTATACAGGAAAGATTATGCGGTTTGAAGCAAGAAAGCAAGGCGATAAGATAGTTCTTACAAACATGGAGGATGAAAGAAGAAAGTGGGTTTTCGTTGAAATTGCAGACGATCATTTTCACTGGCAGGATGTGACTGTAGAAGAGGATGGCAAGTGGCATGCTGATTTTGATCTATATGCCGAGCGTGCCTGATGGTTGTATTGGCTTCTTCTTATGAGATGAATACGTACTTGCTTATCAGAAATTAAGGGAGGATATGTTAATGGCAAAAGAAAAGGGTTCATTCAAAGATTTTCTGTCGGCAGTTGCACCAGAGTATCAAGCATTTGTCGAAAAACTTAATAACAAACTTATGGAACAAGGCTGTGACCTTGTAATCAAGGAAGCAAAAAGCGGTTACACTGCTTCATACAGACTAGAAAATAAAACGGTAATGAACTGGGTATTTAGAAAGTCGGGTGTTTTGGCAAGGATTTATGGTGACAATGCCAGGAAGTATGAGGATATCATCGCTTCTCTGCCTGCTGATATGCAAAAGAAAATGACTGCTTCTCGTGACTGCAAGAGACTTATCGATCCTATGGCCTGCAGCGATACATGCGTGAAAGGTTTTGTCTATGATTTGAATGGCAATACGTATAAAAAATGCCGTAATGACGGAATGTTCTTCCTCCTGACTGATGAATCAGCGGAGCATATAGCTGATTTGGTCTGTGCGGAGGTTGCTGTTCGTAAGTCGGCTCCATAGCGAAAGCCTTATAACCTCTTGCATCAGTGCTTGTGACGATTAGGCAGCTCGCTTCAGGTCAAGGGAATTAGGTAAAATGCTTCACCTCGTGTACATCCCTACCGTATACACGATCATATCCAGCAGCCTCTCATTCAATGCCTTCTCATCCATCTGCGGGTTCTGTAATTTCTGTTCCAGCAATCCTTTCAGGCAGTTCACGATTATATCATTGACCAGTTCCAGATTATCCTCTGTGACACTGGTCTTTTCTTTTGTCATAGGTTCCAGTAGGCGGAGGCATCGTTCTGTGATATTTCTGCCATAAAACATGCTCTCGATTTCCGTGGAATATTCTTCTTTCTCTTCCGGAAACAGCTCATAATAGAGCTTGATGACATCAGTAAGATCTTCACTGTGCTTCCCAAAGAAGAAATTATAGAAGATCTGGGGCTGCGCAAATACAGTCTCTCCAAAAAAGGACCAGATTGCAAGAAAGTTCTCCGGGTAGGATACATTTTTGAGGCTCTGTCTGGCCAGAGCCTTGCTGTACCGTTCAAAATACTTCAGAGAGGCGAGCATGACAAGCTGATCCACGTCTTTGAAGTACAGGTATATAGTTGAATTGTGGAATCCTGCTTTTGCGGCAATCTTCCGTACAGATACCTGATCCGGTCCCTCTGTGTCAATGAGCTCCTGAGCAGCCTCTATAAAACAGACGGCATTAAGCCGCCTGGTAGTATCTTTCATAAAATCCATGATTCCATCCTCTTTATATATGAATTATCGTGTCTGTCGTATGATTTATCTTGTCAATTGTTCACAGTATATCATGAAGGTTTGTGAAAAACAACTATAGAAATTATATATAAGTAACAACATTTTGTGAAAAAACAAACAATCTCTATTGACAATAAGCGCGCTTATAGATATACTGATTATACAAAATGATGAATAAGCGCGCTTATTCATTGGATAACTTGTAGGAAACATATATAGAGAAATGCTATAAGCATGTCTCTGAACAAGGAGGGAAAATATGAAACTAGAGATTGGTAATTTCTATGTGAAGGATATTGTATTTGGAAATGAGCTGTCTTTTAAAGACGGTGTCCTGATCATAGACAAAGCGGCGGCCCTTGATTATATCCGTGAGGATGACAGGATTACGGAGGCGGAGCTTTATATAGCAAGGCCTGGCGATAAGATTCGCATGTGTCCGGTAAAAGAGGCGGTGGAACCGAGGATTCGCCCAGACGGGAGAAGCATCTTTCCGGGGTATACAGGAGATCTTGCGCCGTCAGGTGAAGGAGTTACATATGCGCTTAAAAATGCCAGTGTCATTGTAGTGGGTAAGCACTGGGGAGGCTTTCAGGACGGAATTGTCGATATGAGCGGAGAGGGGCAGAAATATACCCACTTTGGCCAGCTCAACAACATCGTCCTCGTTGCAGATACGAATGAGGACTTTGAGCAAAACGAGCAGCAGAAAAAGAATGACGCTCTTAGAAGGGCCGGGCATCGTCTGGCAGAATATATTGGAAACTGTGTGAAGGAACTGGAGCCTGAAGAGACGGAAAGCTACGAGCTGGAAGCGATGACACGACGCGGCTCTGAGACGGAGAAGCTCCCATCTGTAGTCTATGTGATGCAGCCGCAGTCACAGATGGAAGAGCCTGGATACAACGCTCTCGTGTACGGGTGGGACGCTAACCATATGCTGCCTACGGTCATGCACCCGAATGAGATACTTGACGGGGCGCTGGTATCCGGCAGCTTCATGCCGGTATCCTCCAAATGGTCTACGTATGATATCCAGAACTGCCCTAACATTAAGGCATTATATAGAGAGCACAACAAGACAATCAACTTTCTCGGCATTATTATGTCCAACCTGAATGTCGCCCTGGACCAGAAGGAGAGAGCTGCCCAGTTTGTGGCCCAAATTGCCAGCAGTCTCGGAGCTGAGGGTGCAGTTGTAGCAGAAGAAGGGTACGGCAATCCGGATGCGGACTTCGTGGGATGCATTGCAGCACTGGAGGATGCCGGAATTAAGACGGTAGGGGTAACGAATGAGTGTACCGGGCGTGACGGGCAGTCGCAGCCGCTCGTGACACTGGATGAGAAATGTGACGCCATCGTCTCCTGCGGCAATGTATCCGAACTGATAGAGCTGCCCGCTATGGAGACGGTACTTGGAGAACTAGAGGCGCTGGCAAGAGACGGCCTGTCAGGCGGATGGGCGGATGATGAGATACTAGGGCCTTCTGTCCGCGGCGACGGATCCATCATTATGGAGAATAACTCGATGTTCTGCGGCGACCGGGTGTGCGGATGGTCTCCGAAAACGATGAAAGAATTCTAGTGGAGGTGTGCGATGAAAAAAGCAATTCTATATGTAAATCAGTTTTTTGGTCAGATTGGCGGGGAGGAGCAGGCAGGGACCGCGCCCCAGATACATGAAGGACAGATAGGTCCGGCAATGCAGTTTGCGAAAGGTCTGGATGCCGAGATTACCCATACAATAATCTGCGGGGACAATTACATGGGTTCCAATACGGAGGAAGCGGTCGCTGAGATACTTGGTATGCTGGAAGACAAGGAATTCGGTATATTTCTGGCAGGTCCGGCATTTCAGGCCGGACGATACGGGGTCGCCTGCGGGACGATATGCAAGGCCGTCCAGGAAAAATTTGGCGTCCCGGTTGTGACATCTATGAACGTAGAGAACCCTGGCGTGGAGATGTTCAAGAAAGAAATGTACATATTAGAGGGCGGGAATATTGCGGCAAAGATGCGAAAAGATGTAAGTGCGATGGTCTCGGTTGCCAATAAGCTGATAAACGGGGAGCCGGTAGGAAGTGCAGCGGAAGAAGGCTACTTTCCAAGAGGCATACGGCGCCAGGTGTGGCGTGCGGACGGTAAGCCGGCCAGTGAACGTATGGCTGAGATGCTCGTCAAAAAGTTAAGCGGAGAAGCCTTTGAGACAGAACTTCCTATCCCGAAAATGGACCGTGTTCCAATCGCACCTGCCGTGAAAGACCTGACGCGGGCCAGGATAGCGCTGGTTACTACCGGAGGTATCGTACCGGCAGAGAATCCGGACCGCATCCAGTCCGCATCTGCAACCCGGTGGGGCAGATATGACATAACAGACTCCGCACAGCTATGTAGCGGAGAGTATAAGACGATTCACGCAGGATTCGATCCGACTGCTGCAGATGCAGATCCCAATGTCATCACACCGGTTGATGCATTAAAGGTGCTGGAAAAAGAGGGAGTATATGGAAGTCTGCATCCTTACTTTTATTCGACGGTAGGAACGGGGACGACACAGGCAGAAGCGCAGAGGATGGCCGGCGAAATGATTCCATACCTTGAAGAAGACCATGTAGATGCAGTCATCATGGTCTCCACATGAGGCACCTGTACTCGTTGCGGTGCAACGATGGTAAAAGAATTTGAAAAAGCAGGATTTCCAATCGTGCAGATGTGTAACCTGATACCAGTGGCAAAGACTGTCGGGGCCAACAGAATCGTACCAACTATCTCAATTCCGTATCCGCTTGGAGATCCGGGCACTTCCAGGGAGGACCAATGGAAGCTCCGGTACCACAGGACAAAAGTGGCCCTTGAGAGTCTTGCGACAGATATCAAAGAACAGACCGTATTCCGGGTATAGGAAGTGATAAGGAGAATGGATATGGAAAAAAAGAAATCGGGGAATCCGGTGTTCTACGTTTCACTCATCATAATTGCGCTTATGGCGGTCTGGTCTGTTGCATTTAATGCAAGCTTTACAGCGGTATCCGATGCAGCATTTACATTTTTGACAACGGACTTCGGATGGCTGTATCTGCTGGCGATGATTGTATTTCTCGTGTTTGTCGTCTATATCGCATTTGGGAAGTATGGCAAGATTCGCCTTGGCGGAGATGATTCCAGGCCTGAATACAGGAACATCACATGGTTTGGACTGCTCTTTGGATGCGGTATGGGGGTAGGGCTTGTGTTCTGGGGCGTTGCAGAGCCCTTGACCCACTATCTGAATCCCGGGGGAATGAAAGGAGCCACGCCGGAGGCGGCTGATTTTGCCATAAAGTCTTTCTTCACCCATTGGGGGATACTGCCATGGGCCAACTATGCGGTTATCGGGCTGGCGCTTGCATACTTCATGTTCCGTAAAAATAAAAAGGGACTGGTCAGCAGTATTCTGGAACCGCTTATCGGTGAGAAGCTGGCGGGAGGCTGGCTTGGAAAGCTCGTTGATATTCTGGCGGTATTTGCGACTGTGGCCGGAGTCGTCACTTCTCTTGGTCTGGGCACCATGCAGATTAGTGCGGGGTTCCATCATTTATTTGGCATACCAGTCAATCTCTTCGTTCAGATTATCATTATAGCAGTGGTGTCTGTGATATATATTTCTTCAGCGGTATCAGGAATCGATAAAGGGATTAAGATCATATCTGATACGAACTTATATGTTGCAGTCGGGCTGATGGTAGTATGTTTCCTCGTGGGGCCGAAGATAGAGACGCTGGACAGCTTCGTAAACGGGATGGGCCAGTATATCGGAAATTTTATACCCGATGCTCTTAAGGTGGCCGCATATGGTGACAACAGCTGGCTTGGTAGCTGGAGGCTCTTCTATTGGGCCTGGTTTATCGCCTGGGCGCCGTTCGTGGGAGTGTTTATCGCCCGTATATCAAAGGGACGTACCATACGGGAGTTTATCCTTGGAGTTGTGCTCGTACCGGCACTGGCGTCCTGTGTGTGGGGAGCTGTCTTCGGGAACCTTGGAATCAATCTGGGAGAGAAAGGCATCCTGGCCATAGAGACATTAAAAGAAGCGGTTGCAACCCCGGAAGTAGGGCTTTTTGCGGTACTACAGGAGTATCCTTTGGGATTCCTGCTGTCAATCGTGGCAATGGTTTCTCTCTGTGCATTTTTCGTCACATCAGCTAATTCCGGTGTCTACGTGCTATCCATGCTTACGACCGGGGGAAGTATCAATCCCCCCAACAGTAAGAAGATATTATGGGGAATCATCCAGTCCGTCATGGCCGTAGGGCTGCTTATGGCGGGTGGCCTGAAGCCATTGCAGACGATATCGCTGGCAGCGGCATTTCCGTTTATTTTTATCATGTTTGCGGCATGCGCATCGTTTATAAAAGCAGTTAAGAAGGAAAAGGTATAGAGACTCCCTATAAATTACAAACGCTTCGTGCTATAGTGTCTGTTAACACAAGAAAACATTTGCTTCAGGCATATAGGAGGAGTAGCTATGGCCAATATTATTGCGTTAACGATACCTATCATTATCGGGATAAACGGAATCTTGCTGATTGCATTGGAGATTATAGATTCCGTTAATCGGAAGAAGGGACAGAAGGAACAGGAAAGAGAAAAGGAAAGGGCGGAAATCAAAGCCCGGTGGGATCAGCTGTAGGAAGTGCCTAGGTAAACAGGCACAAGGCAATGATAATCCCAGCAGTAATGATGCCGCCGAGGATGGCAGGATGAGCGGCTTTCGGGTTATAAAGCGGATTAAGGGGAGACACGTAAGCGCCCCAGGGGCTGTTAAAGGATTCCTCCAGCTCCTGTCTTGTCCTCAAGGGGACCGGAAGTCCGTCGACAAACTGTTTCCAGTCTTTCCTGAGAAGCAGATAGCCTTTTCGGCATTCGTTTTTTTCCATGCCAGGGTGCTTGAAAAAGAACCCTCCGTTTTCATTCTGCTTCACATATTGTGCGTATGCATATTTCAGTGCTGCTGTAAGAGCGCTCCCGGCATTCTGCTCTTTCAGGCAGATGATTCTGAGGCGGCAGTATATATCGGAGACTATAGTTCCACAGCTTTCTTTCTGTGGGACTATATCTTTGGGCAGGTCTGCAAGAGCAGCGGAACGACCGGGACCTGCTACGCTGTTGATATAGACGAGCAGCAGCTTGTCGACAGCCTGCGATATGCTGGCTGACAACCCTTTCTGTATCCCGGATGCTTGCAGGAAGGCATCGGTCTTCAGCCAGGTGGCGGCGGCCAGAAATCCTTTGATCTGGCTGTTGCATGCTGACATTTCCGGGTGCATCAGCAGATTTCCTTTGCCGAGAAGCTCTGTCAGAAACTTTTCTGCCGTCCTTAGATCCTGCACCTGGTATAACATATTAAGTGTTGGCTTGTTCTCGGAGAACAGGTCTCTGGAGACAGGACCTTCTGCATGATGCAGAGGCTCCTGATATACACGTTGCCAATAATCAGATTCTAATAATTGTTTTCTGCTGAATGCCTTGCTGTAAGGTATTTCCTTTTCGGATGGACTTCTGAAGTATACGATTCCCTCACGCACATTTTTCGAAGCCGTCTCTTTCCCGCTGAAATGATCTGCAAAAGAAGAATGCTCCTTTAATAGAAACCGGCTGACCTTATCCGGGGGCAGCGTCCTTCCGGTGGCGTACTGAAACAGACTGTTATACAGACTGACTCGGTGCTGCCTTTCGCCAAATCGTTGGAAAAAGCTGTCCAGGGTATTAAAATGCTTCTGTGTCAGCTTCTCCAGGTTTTCCAGCAGATATGTCTCCAGCAGACTGAGCAGCCTTTTCTGTTCCTCGTTGCCTGTAAGCTGGATAATATGCTTCAGGATATCCGTGTATAGCTCTTTCAGCCGGGCCAGCTCATTTTCAAGAGAAGTGTTAGGATATGTCTGCCATACGCTGAGCTTTTCCAAAAGCCGTGCAATTTTCCTTGCGGTATCTGCTTCTTCAGTACCGCTGGTCTTGCTTTCTCTTGAGATGTCGGCGGAATCGTTCCTCTGCGCGGCATTTGTACATGATTTTTCTGCGTGTTCGATAAACTCCATTTCAGCTCTGGACTGGCTGCTGCTTATATCAGCCGCAATATCAGCCGCAGACGTCGAAGTGCTGTCCGTCTGTTCCGTAGTGGAATGGGGAAGGGCCTGTATATCCATGTGCATCCTCTCCTCTTCTCGATAGTCTCTTACTATGAATATCGTCAGCAGCATACCTTACATAAGTGATATCCTTGACAGTTAACGAGATTTGCTTCAAATCATGTAACAAAAAAAGAGCTGCGCACAATCAGCTCGTGCGTCAGCTCTTCTTATTCTGTACGTTATAGCCGGGAGATTTGCCGGTTCTTCTGTGCTCGTATTCCTCGATAGCTCTGCCTACAGCTTTACGCATCTTATCTATGACCCTTATGGATGGCGTACCATATGCTGTTTGGCTCAATTCCCGTTCCATCTGTTTTGCTTCTTTTATGAATGCTCTCTGTATTGCCCGTTCCATCTCATCCATAGGAATCACCTCCGCCAGCGTGTTGGTTCGTGGGTCTTCCGCCTGTGAACTAAAAGCGTACTTACAGCATACCCTGTCCACATTATACCTTATCCATGCTGCAAAATCAATAAATCTTCACATGATTATGTCAGAGGAATGCAAGCTTCGGTATATTTCAGTTCCATAAGCACATCCAATATAACTTCTGCCTGATGCTGAAGAAGTTCTTCTAATATCATAGCATAACCTTCTGCGTCAGAACGTTTGAGGCATACGGCCATATCATCAAGATAGGGGAGATAGTAGGAGTTGATGGCGTCCTGGTCCCCTAACCTGCTTCTCATCGGATATCCCCAGAGCAGCTGCTGGAACAGCTCATGATAGACGGTTCTGATGGTCTGATATGGTGCGGCCTGTGCGATAAACTTAAGTGAATAGGATGTAATCAGATCCGGCCTATTGACATTTTTAAACAGGTCAATCTGGCTTATATAGGAAAGGATACATTCTTCATCTGCGTAAGAGAAGGCTGCCGTCGCCGTGTCCCGGCAGGAAAGGAGGAAGATCTGAAAGCTATATGTAAAGTCTGTCAGGAGTTTCTTTACCTGGGGCTCCGTCCATCCGCAGTTCGCCTCAATCTGGTCCACGCCCAGTATCTGAGTGCCAACACCATTGACGGACCTTGTCATGCCGATGCTGTTCAGCAGCGAGAGCGTCCGGCGTACTGTGCTGACAGACACTTGTTTCTCCTCTGCGAGCCTGCCAATTGAAGGAAGATAATCTCCCTCTTTGTAACCGCCTCTTCCCACCGTGGTCATAAGATCAAGGGCCAGGCTGTAGCAGATCTGAGAGGTCTTTTTATAGCTGCTCCATGTAAATGCAGCCTGCTGCAGGGGAAGAGCACCTGTAATTCTGCTTTCATAGAAGTTTTGTACGGCTGTGGTGTAAATATCTATAAAGTCCATAGAAGCGGTGTAAAGCGCGGCCCAGTCTTTCCTACGGCAAAGACCTGTTCTGAAGAAGACGGCATCTGTCTCGGCATCTATATAGGAACGGTAATCTTTGAGGCTGAAAAATGGTATCATATATTGGATGCAAATCTTCTGGACGAGGCGCATCAGAAGCGGATTGCCAAGCGAACCATAAATCAGGTTCAGATACTGCATAATGAGGTAGGACGGATGGACCTGCCGTGATGCAATCAGCTTTTCCAGACTGTCTAACTTATCCTTAGAAACATTCTTCCATGCCGCAAGCTGGATGTTGCCGAACAAGATGGGCATACTTTGGAGAAGATCCATAAAGGCATCTTTGCGTCTGGCAAAAAAAGACTGGATATGCTGTTCGATTTCTGTCTCTGGATAATCAGTCTTGACAATGGAACCTGTGTTTTTCGATAAAGTGATATAGCCTTCCCTCTGAAGACGGCGGTAGGCAGACCGGACCGTATCCAGCGAGACCATCAGTAGAGTGCACGTATCCTCTATCTTAGGAAGACGTTCGCCATACCGGTAAGTTCCAAATTCTATCTGTGTCTTGAATATATCATATATAATAAATTGTAGGCTTGTTTCATTTTGCAAAGGTTATTCCTCCTGCTGTTTCATCATCGTAACATATATTATTTATTCATATGATAGAGGTGCGATCAGCAGCATATTTATAATCGCCACCAAATGGTTTCTGCCCGCTTTATTTCAACGAAGCCACTCCGTTGCAAAATGCATTGTGAGGCAAATCCGTCAACGTCTGTTTCCGCGATGATATGAGTCACATTTTCTTGTTTCAATGCCCACTTGCACATGACCTGCACCGCTTCCGTCATGTACCCGCTGTGTCTCCTTTTATTATAGTGTAACACTGTATAATGGTCAAATCTATAATTAAGCACATTCTTTGCCATCCCGGGTTGCCAGAAGTGCTGTCTTTTGCTATAATTAACGAATTAAGGTTGGATGTGGACAAGGTGATGCTTAATTGAATTGCAGGCGTCTTGCAGGTTACCCAAGATGAGAAAGGAGTCCCCAGGGCAGAAGAAAAGAGACATCTGTGCTCTGGCTACGAGATATGGAGAATGAGAATATGATAAAAGCAGGGGGGCCAGAAGAGAGGCCCGTGCCGGTCAACGGGGCAGCGGGATGTGAAGGACTCGGAATCAGTTTCCTCAAATGCCGGTTTGATGACGAACTGACAATTCTGTGGGCGGATTCTGGCTTTTATGAAAGCACTGGATTGACGGAAGAGGAATTGCTGTCCGGGTACGGCAGTCTGAAGGAATATTATAGGCACTGTCCATTGGATTATAGGCATATTGAAAAAGAGTGGCTTGACGCCCCCGACGCCCTGACAGAAAGCCACAGGTTTATCTGCCGCATGCCGGTTAAGGACGGCTCCCCCATCTGGGTACATATGGCGACAGCCGTCACGAAAGGGGATGAGGGGGATGGACCGTCAGCCGTGCTTGCCATAACCGACATCAATGATGCCTACCGTCCGCAAGAGGAAAAGACACGGTATTTTGAATGGATGATGGAGGAGTACGCCGGCAACATCTACATCTGCGATATGGAGTCTTATGAGCTGCTTTATCTGAACCGGTCGGCCTGTACGACGCTTAAGGCCCCGAAGGAAAAGCTCATTGGCAGAAAATGTTATGAGGTGATTCAGGATAGGAGCGAACCGTGTCCGTTCTGTACAAATCCATATCTGAGCAAAGATAGATTCTACGAATGGGAATTTGATAACAAGGTATTGGGCCGTACATTTATGATTAAGAACCGTATTATCGAATGGAATGGACGGCGTGCACGGATAGAATTAAGCTGCGATATGCTGAGCACCGAATATAAGCTGGCGAAGAAAGACCAGGAGCGAGAGACGATTATCGGTACGATACCAGGAGTATTCTGCAGGCTGGACGCAAGGGACTATAAGACTATCCTGTGGCATGGAGCAGGTTTTTCCAGGCTACTCGGCTGTGAGGAAGATAACAGTAATATTACGGATGTATCTGCCGCTGCATATATAAAAGGAGATGAGCTGCAACGCATCAAAGAGACGTTGAGAGGGCTGACGGAAACCGGGCAGAGCTCGGTTATGGAATTGGTCGTAACTCCCCCCGGCGCAGAAAAGAAGATACTGACGGTCACATTCAGCTATATAAGCGGCGAAGACAGTTGGGACGGCATACCTTCCATTTATAGCGTAGGGATAGACATAACGGAAGACCGGATAGAACAAGAACGGCAGCATATAGCGCTGGAGGACGCATTTCAATCGCTTAAGTCGGCCAATTCTGCGAAGACGGACTTCCTGTCTGCCATATCGCATGATATCCGCACGCCCTTGAATGCAGTCATTGGCATGACTGCAATCGCAGAAGCGAATCTGGATTCGAAAGAAAAAGTGAAGGACTGTCTGAAGAAGATTAAAGTGGCGAGCCGCCATCTGCTGAGCCTGATCAGCGAAGTCCTGGACATGTCCAAGATAGAAAGCGGAAGAATCGATCTGACGCCCCAATGTGTGGAACTTCCGGAGCTTATCCAGAATACATGCGACATGTTCCGGACGTTGATGGAAGAGAAACGGCAGAAGTTCCATGTCGTTGTCGGGCAGGTACGGCATGAGAAGGTTGTTGCAGACGGGGATCGCTTAAGGCAGGTGTTTGCGAATCTGCTTTCGAATGCAATGAAATATACGCCTGCAGGGGGCGAAATCAGCCTGGAAATCAACGAACTTCCCTCTCTTATCCCGGAGAAAGGCTGGTATGAGTTCGTGTTTAAAGATAATGGAATTGGCATGTCCGAGGACTATCTGCCTCATCTGTTCGAACCATTTACACGGGCAGAGGAAGTACGGGACAGCAAGACACAGGGTACGGGGCTTGGATTATCTATAACAGAAAATATTGTCACCATGATGAACGGAACGATTGACGTAAAGAGCAGGCTTGGTGAGGGAAGCTGCTTTACGGTATCGCTACCTCTCCAGCTGCAGAATGGAAGGATGGACAGTAATGAAGAGCTGCTTGGACTTCCGGTCCTGATTGTGGACGACGACCAGATAGTCTGCGAAAGTGCGGCCGTCATGCTGAATGAACTGGGAATGAAGGGATACTGGGTATTATCCGGGACCGAAGCGGTCAGGCGTATCGTAGAAGCTGAAAAGCGGTCCGATGATTTCTTCGCAGTCATACTGGACTGGCAGATGCCTGGGATGGATGGCCTGGAGACGTTAAAGGCTATTCGGAAGCAGGTAGCAACGAATATTCCTATAATTATCATATCGGCATACGATTACTCCGGTGTTGAAGAAGAATTTATACAGGCAGGTGCCGACGCTTTTATAACAAAACCGCTGTTCCAATCGAAGGTGCTGCATGTTTTAAAAATGTTTTGCACGAAGAAGAATAAAAAGGCGGAGCGTATAAAACCGGAAGAAGGGCAGAGCATACTTCGCGGCAGACGACTGCTGCTGGTAGAGGATAATGAGATCAACAGGGAAATTGCGGTGGAACTGCTTGAAATGCGCGGAATCGCTGTCGATTCGGCAGAGAACGGAGCGGTTGCAGCGCAGATGTTCCGGGAATCGGAACCAGGGTATTACACGGCGGTGCTGATGGACATACAGATGCCGGTCATGGATGGATATGAAGCCACTGCCGCAATACGTGAGATGTCCCGGAAAGATGCGGCATCTGTTCCGATTATTGCTCTGACGGCCAATGCATTTGTAGCCGATATAGGGAAGGCACAGAATGCAGGTATGAATGCCCATGTGTCAAAGCCGATAGACATGGATAGATTAGTGGCAACGATAGAAAAGTGTATCGGCCGGTAGGCCCGTCTGCCCGTAAGTCTATATGGACTCCGGGCAGAGATTCAACTGTCACGCATACGCCCGGATTCTTAATGTAACGCCAAGCGAATCGGCCAGCTTCTGGCAGGCATCTATCTCGTCCGGGGGAAGGATGTCTACGATAGTGAGCCTGACATCGGGAATATATTCTTTGCATCGGGATGCAAATTGAAGCAGCGCGTCAAAAGCGCCTTCGAACTGTGGCCGCGTCACTTTGTCATACGCTTCCGCTGTGGGGGCGTTCAGGCTGATGGATACCGCGTCCACAGCTTCAGAAAGCAGTGGGATGATATCTTTCTGGTGATACAGGTTGGCGAGGCCGTTCGTATTGACCCGGATACGCACCCCATATTTCTGCCGGGCGTATGTTGCCGACGCAATGAGGTTATCCAGTGCGCATGTTGGTTCCCCGTAGCCGCAGTAGACAAGCTCTTCAAAGCCCGTAAAGTCAAATGCATCCATGGCCCTTGTAATCTCTTCCAGGGTGGGGTCCGTCTTATGCCAGAGCGTCTCTGCATCGCCTACAGTGTCTTCGTGGCTTCGTATGCAGAACGTGCAGCGGCAGTCGCATTTGTTCGTGATATTGGCGTATACCTGATGTTTGTAAGTGTATAATATATCGGCCATCTTAACATCTCCTTCTTCTATGGTTCTAGTCGACCAGTCACTGGAACAGCAGCTGGTTGGTGCGGTTCTTGATGTGTATCTTGTCAAGTGCCACGGCAGCTATGAGGAAAATGACAGCGCTTCCTCCTGACTGTATGGCGCTGCCGGTTAGCGATGCTATCGGTGAGAGGAAGGATCCGAATAAGATTCCCTCGGCCAGATAGTAGCCGGCTGCGGATATGAGCGCCGCGATAAATGGGGCAGCCACATTCCTCGGACTGAGCATACGCCCCTTATGGCTCGTAAAAGGAAGGACGATCAACATTTTTATAAGAATGGTGGCGGGAGCCCACATAGGGGCGGTGAGCATATCCGCGAGCCCTCCGCCGATAGCCGCCGCGGCCAGAGCATACGGTCTTGGCAGCAGGACGGCAGCAATATATATGAGCGCGTCTCCGAAATGTATATAGCCCCCGTTCGTTCCATAGGGTATGTGGAAAATGTAGGCCGTCATGATTGTAACCATGGCTGCGAAAAGCCCGGTGACGGTAAGGAGCGGGACCTGTCTCCCGTGTTGTTCATACTGTTTCATATTCCATCAGTCCTTTCTATGTCTGGAGATAATGATAACACCAAAGTGGACGGATTAAAAAGTCCAGATATAACATATTTGAGCAGTCCAGTTTGGACAAGAGAAAAAAATAGAAATAATCCTTTACTTTTTATAGAAGATGTGTTAATGTAAAAAGGTAATCAATGAGATTTGAATCGTACCTATGTTTGTAAGTCGTTTCAGGATGATTTACAAGATAAGGTACTTTTTTTATTATCTCAGATACAAATATTATTAAATGGAGGTACTGACAATGAACAGCGGTACAGTTAAGTGGTTTAACTCACAAAAAGGATTTGGATTTATTACAGATGACCAGGGCGGAGATGTATTCGTACATTTTTCAGCAATCGTTTCTAACGGATTTAAGACTCTGGAAGAAGGACAGAAAGTGACTTTCGATACAGAGACAGATCCGAAAGACAGCAGCAAGCTGAAAGCAGTTAACGTCTGCACAGCTTAGTCTATATTTTAAGTCCGGTATAAGAATTATTAAGAAATATGTTTCAGAGCAGAAGAGTTATACTTTCATTTGAATATTTGTATTTTTGATAATTTAGAGGATTATGGCCTGCACTTCTACGGAAGTGCAGGCTGTTTTTATTCCGCTTATTGCGAAGTTCGCCGGAAGAGCATATGCAGGTATTTTTCGTAATTGACCCCGTCATTTCTGGGTATCTGCTCTTTTACGGAATCTGCAAGAGCCAGTTCCAGGAATTCTCCTGCCAAATTCATAATAGATGGTATGGAATCCCCTCTGGCTATGCCGGCCGCGAGACACGAGGCGAACAGATCCCCTGTACCCGAATAACTGCCTCCGATGTATGGGAATGAAGCAAGATGGCAGTCCTTTTCTGAGATATAAAGATTCCCCATCATTTCAGTACCGTTTTCGTCATGATGACGGATGCCGGTTACGATAATTTTCTCAGGCCCTTCCTTGCACAGCTCTCTGCCTGTCCGGCCGACAGCATCTATCAGACGGCTGCAGTCTTCTATATGCGCCAGCGTATGATAGTCTATATCTGCAAGCAGGCACAGCTCAGTAAGGTTAGGGGTGATGATATCAGCCTTAAGTGTCAGCCTGCGCATCTGTCTGCGGAGCTCTTCTGTAAACATGGCATATGTATTGCCGTTGTCTCCCATGACAGGGTCTACGATGAGGAAAGTCCCTTCTTTGTAGAACGTCTCTATAAAATCAAAGATATGCAAGATCTGTCTCTCGCTTGCGACAAAGCCGGTATATATGCCGTCAAAATGGGCATCCATCTTCTTCCACTCGAGGCGGAAGTGTTCCATCTTATCGGTATAGTCATCGCAGTAATAGCTCGGATATCCTGTCTGAGCGCTTAAGACGGCGGTAGGCAGCGGGCAGGGCTGTACCCCCATGGCAGCAGTAACGGAGATGGCGGCGGTAAGAGAACAGCGGCCAAACCCGGATAGATCATTGATAATCGCAATTTTCTTAGTCATAGTATTATCCTTCTTTATTGATTTCTACTGACGCGCGCCGCAGTGCCTGCGGTACGCCATGAAGTTATTTTACCACTAACCGGCGTTATTTGAAAAGGTCTGTATTTGACTTTGGTTCTATATAACGGAAGAAAATTCAATATAAAGGAAAAGTGTTGCAATTTAAGAATGTTTAGACTATTATGAAGATATAAGAAAATCGGCAGTTTATTTATGGCGTAAGGGGACATTATTCTTGATGTTCTCTTTTTTGAAAAGGAGGGAAAAAAGTGAAACTGGAACTGGGAAAAATATTCATTCATGATGTTCAGTTTGCAGAACGGACCTATGTAGAGAACGGCACCCTCTACATATGCAGACAGGAAGTTATCGACCTGGTACTTGAGGACGACCGGCTCGTGTCGGCGGAAGTGGAGCTTGCAAGGCCAGGGGAATCTGTCCGAATCGCACCGGTCAAAGATGTCATCGAGCCTCGCGTGAAAGTGGACGGAGGCGGTCTCTTCCCTGGTATCATCAGTAAGGTGAAGCAGGTGGGGGAAGGCAGGACACATGCGCTTGTGGGCGCGGCAGTCGTCACGTCGGGAAGGATAGTCGGCTTTCAGGAGGGAATCATAGATATGTCCGGCGAAGCGGCTAAGTATACACCGTTTTCGAAGACGAACAATGTCTGTGTCATATTCCATGCCAAAGACGGGATTGACCCTCATGAACATGAGACCGCCGGGCGCCTCGCAGGCCTTAAGGTGGCGGCCTATATTGGAGAGGCTGCAAGAGACGTCGATCCGGAGGAAGTGGTCGTATACGAGACAAAGCCATATCCGGAGCAGGTGGCCCAATATCCGGATCTTCCGAGGGTAGGCTATATCCATATGCTCCAGTCACAAGGGCTTCTGCATGATACATATTATTACGGAGTGGATGCTAAAAAGTTCTTACCGACATTCATGTATCCGACAGAGATCATGGACGGGGCCATCGTGAGCGGCAACTGCGTGGCGCCGTGCGACAAGGTGACGACATTCCACCATCTGAACAATCCGGTGATTGAGGACTTGTATAAGAGACACGGCAGGGACCTGAATTTTATAGGTGTCATCCTCACAAATGAGAATGTCTTTCTGGCAGACAAGGAACGTTGTTCCGATATGGTTGGCAAGCTGGTGGGATTCCTTGGACTTGACGGAGTGATTATCACAGAAGAAGGCTATGGCAATCCGGATACGGATCTGATGATGAACTGTAAGAAAGCCACCCTCGCTGGCGCGAAGGTCGTACTCGTAACCGATGAATTTCCGGGCCGTGACGGTAAGTCACAGTCGCTGGCGGATGCGGTACCGGAGGCGGATACGGTCGTTTCATGCGGGCAGGGGAATGTCATCATCCATTTCCCGCCGATGGACAAAGTGATAGGTACGCTGGAGTTCGTTGAGACGATGATCGGCGGTTATGAAGGCAGCCTGAAGCCGGACGGCAGCATCGATGCGGAGCTTCAGATTATCATAGCGTCTACGATAGCCAACGGTTATAACCATCTGGCTGCGCGTACGTACTAAGAAAGGAGGAATGGCGGATGTCTAATATCAGAATTGTCCATTATATCAATAACTTTTTTGCCGGGGCCGGAGGAGAAGAGGCGGCAGGCATGGAGCCTGAAATCAGGGAAGGCGCCGTGGGACCGGGCATCGCGCTTGCAGAAGCCTTTGGCGAGGAATATGAGATAGCTGCTACCGTCATATGTGGAGACAACTATTTTGGCGAACATATAGAAGAGGCAAAAGATAAGATTCTTGAAATGATCAGGCCGTACAGCCCTCAGATGTTCATTGCCGGTCCTGCATTTAATGCGGGAAGGTATGGGGTCGCCTGCGGCACGATAGCCGGCGCGGTCGAAGAACAACTACATATACCGGTGCTGACCGGCATGTATGAGGAGAATCCGGGCGCCGATATGTTCCGCAAGGATCTCATTATCATAAAGACGAAGAATTCAGCCGCAGGAATGCGCCAGGCAGTCAAAAAGATGGCGGCTGTAGGAGAGAAGCTGGCCAAAGGCGCCAAGATCCTGGGGCCGGAGGAAGAAGGATATCTGGAGAGAGGGATACGGGTAAACTATTTTCATGAGCAGAGAGGCTCTGAGCGGGCGGTAGACCTGCTTGTCAGGAAGATGCGGGGAGAGGAATGCAAGACAGAATATCCGATGCCGGTCTTTGACCGTGTGCCGCCGCTGCCTCCGGTTGAGGACGTGAGTAAGATCAAGATTGCAATCGTTACATCAGGCGGAATCGTCCCCCATGGCAATCCGGACCATATAGAATCCTCCAGTGCCACCAAGTATGGCATCTATAGTATCAAGGGTATGGACCATATGGATAAGGGAGACTTCATGACGATCCACGGTGGATACGACAGGGCGTTTGTCACGGAGGACCCGGACCTGGTCGTCCCGCTTGACGTACTGCGAGAGATGGAACGGGAAGGCGTAATCGGTGGTCTGGCGGATTATTTCATCACGACTACAGGGACAGGGACATCAACAGGGAATGCCAGGGGATTCGGCAGGGATTTTGTCAAGAAGCTGCTGGATGACCATATCGGGGCTGTCATTCTGACTTCTACTTGAGGCACCTGTACGCGTTGCGGTGCAACGATGGTAAAAGAGATTGAGCGTGCGGGTATCCCTGTCGTGCATATCGCCACTGTCGTTCCAATCTCACTGACAATCGGGGCGAACAGAATCGTGCCCGCGGTCGGAATCCCATATCCGCTCGGTGACCCGAACCTTGGGGAAGATAAGAGTAGGAAAATCAGAAGGGAGCTCGTCGAGAGGGCATTGAAAGCTCTGATGACGCCGGTGGAGGAGCAGACGGTATTTGAGAAATAGCTTTGAATTACTAAAAAAGTGTGGCAGGCGTATTGACAAAACAAGCTGGATGCGTTAATATTATATACGTTGCAAATGAGCAGCGTATATAATATGTGGGCGTAGCTCAGCTGGATAGAGCGTTTGGCTACGGACCAAAAGGTCGGGGGTTCGAATCCTCTCGCCCACGTTTTAAAGCCTTTGTATGACAGAAGTCTGCAAAGGCTTTTTTGTATGCAGATGAAGGATATGCTAAGGGGCAAGCTAAATGGATGGATTAATAGAGGCTTCTATGGTATAATTTTTCATAGGAATAGATGCTGCGGAGGACAGGATATGAGAAGAAGAATCGCCATGGCGGCTTGCGTGTTCCTATTGTCGTGCGGCCTTATATTAGGCGGATGCGGTGAAAAGAACAAAGTTGTAAATTATGATGATGAGACGGGGGATATCGTTGATATCACGTTTTTTGGCAATAAATATGAGCCGGAGAATGTCGCTGTAATTGAAGAGATTATATCCGATTTTATGAAGGAGAATCCAGATATCAGGGTGTCATATGAGAGCTTGAAGGGCAGTGAATATTTTGAAGCCCTTGAAAAGCGTATGGCTGCAGAAAAAGGTGCCGATGTATTTATGGTAAACCACGATGTCGTTCTGGACCTGGCGGCAGATGGGAAGCTTGCGGATTTGTCCGGCTTGAAGACGATATCGGGATATACAGGCCTTATGCTTGACCAGATGGATGAAGACGGAAAGATATACTGGGTGCCCACCACGGTGTCTGTGTTCGGCCTTTACTGTAATATGGATCTGCTGGAGGAAAACGGGCAGAAGGTGCCGGATAATCTGAACGAGTGGGTTCAGGTGCTTGATTATTTTAAGGGAAAGGGCATGACTCCGGTCATCGCCAATAACGACATTTCACTGAAGACGCTGGCTATAGGCAGAGGATTTTACGAGGTGTATCAGGAAGGACGGGAGAATGAGGTGTTTGAAAGCCTGAATGCAGAAGAGGAAAGTTTAAGCACTTATCTGTCCTCGGGATTTTCCCTGGCGGAAGAATTTGTACGGAAGGGATATATAGACGCACAGGCTGCCTTGCACACGGAGAAGACCTCTGATGATTTGGAACAGTTTGTGAAGGGGGAGTCCCCGTTTATGCTGACGGGTGCGTGGGCTGCGGGGAGGGTCAAGATGATGGAACCGAATCTTTCATTTCAGGTTGTCCCGTATCCCCTGCTGGATGATGGACCGCTTGTCGTCATCAATGCGGATACCCGCTTAAGTGTCAATGCTGACAGCGAACATGTAGAGGAGGCGGAACGGTTCGTAGAATATTTTACCGGTGCAGATAATATACAGAAGTTCGCAGACCAGCAGGCATCTTTCAGCCCCCTCAAAGAAGGCAGCCCGTCCTCTGTAGAAGAGATTCGGCCTCTTATCCCGTGCTACCAGTCCGGCAGGACGGTCTTAGGCGCCGATGGGAAGCTGGACATGCCTATCTGGAAACTGACGGCACAGGCGTCTGTCGGGCTGCTTTCCGGCGAACCGCTTGATGCGGTTATGGACTGGATGGACACGCAAGCCGGACAAGAAGGGAGCACGCAGGAATAATGGAGAGAAAGGGAAACGGAAGTACGAAGAAAAAAGTAGCTCTGGCCGCCGCATGCGTCGGGGCCATTCTTTGCGTACTGACTTTTTTCTTTATTCAGGCTGTGAAGCAGCAGCTGTGGGAACAATCTGTGGAGACAATCATGGAAAGCACCCGGCAGGGATGTACTACGCTAAAAGTACAGCTTCAGGATGACATAATGTCTATTCAGAGTCTGGCAGAACATATTGAGGGATATTCTCTGGAGCAGGCCGAAGAGATAATATACGTGGTACAAAATTTCAGCGAGATCGAGGAGGGCGTGAGCCTGTATCTGGAGAATGGTAATGCTGTCGGCCCAGACATGGCGAGAGACAGCGGGGCAGTGAGTGTGCTGCTGGAGTCAGATGCAGAAGAGGGAATCATCAATCCTCACATCAGCAGCGTTACAGGAATGAATGTATTTGACGTCTTTGTGAAAGTTACGTTGAAGGACGGGACAGAAGGATATGTACTGAAGGAATATGAAGTTGAAAGCATTGTAGGCAGTTTCAGCCTGTCATTTTATAACGATGCCGGCTTTTCATATGTCGTGGATGCCGGAGGAGATGTGCTTATTCGTTCTCCCCATCACAACAGCAATAAGACAATCAAGAACCTGTTCGATATCCTGAGGGCATCGGACAATGATGCGGGGAGTGTCAGAGAATTTGCACAGTCGCTGGAGGATGCAAGAACCGGATGGGCAGTTTTTGACTATAAAGGTGAAACGACGGTATTTTGCTATACTCCATTGGAGCTCGAATCCGACTGGTTCCTCGTATCTATTATTCCGGAGGGCGTCGTCAGTGCGCAGACGAATGATATCATCTTCCGCTCCATGGTTCTGATTGCCAGCATCATAATCGGGATATTGATACTTGCTGTCCTTTACTTAAGATATGCGAACAGGACGAACCGAAAGCTGAGGAACCAGGCCGAGTACATCAGCCATCTTTATAATGCTATTCCCGAGGGTATCGCTCTGATCTCGGCACAGCCGCCGTACCGTCTTATCCAGCTGAACGAAGAAGGCATGAGCCTCCTTGCGTATCCGGACGATGTGCCGGACAATAAACTGGAAGATATCCGGCTTGAAGAGATGTTCCATCAGGAAGAGGGTGGGGCGATTCATCAGCTGTTTGCGGATACTGCTGTCAGCGAAGGGAAGCATACCTTTGAAAACCGCATGAAGAAGGCGGACGGCAGCTATATGTGGGCCGCCGGCATTGTAGAAAGGACGCTCGATGAAGATGGACATCCGGTACTAATCGCAGCGTTCCATGACATTACGGCAGAAAAGCAGAAAGAAGTGGAAGCAGAGAGAGAACAGCTGCAGGAGAGGGTGACGCTCGTAGGGGCGATATCCAATGCGTATCCTGTTATCATCAGTGTCAACTTGACGAGAGACCTTGTCAACTTTATCTATGTAAAATCGGGGCTGCTGCTTCACCTCGGAGAAGAGAATACATACAGCGAGCTTTTCTCCAATATGGAAGCTACCGTGCATCCGGACAATAGGGAGGAGTATAGGCGCCGTTTTGCGCCGGAGAGAATCGAAAAGACATTGGGACGGCAGAAAAAGGAAGTATTTCTGGAGATGAAGCAAAAGCTCATGGATGGCAATTACCATTGGACCTCGACACAGGTTATCTATGTGGACAATCCGTATTCGGATGACAAGCTGGCAATCCTTATATCCCGCCGCACCGATGAACAGCGGCATGAGGAAGAGCAGCGGCGGCAGGCGCTGCAGACTGCATTGGACAACGCCAGGGGCGCCAGTGAGGCGAAGAGCCGTTTCCTGTCTAACATGAGTCATGATATACGTACGCCTATGAATGCAATCGTCGGGATGACGGCTGTCGCAGAAGCCCATCTGGGCGAGACAGAGCGGGTGCGGGAATGCCTGGATAAGATCAACCGCTCCGGCAGCCATCTGCTCAGCCTCATCAATGATGTGCTGGATATGTCCAGGATTGAGAGCGGGAAACTGTCTCTTGGGGATGAGCCGTTTAATCTTGCAGAGAGCGTGGCGGAGATGGTCGAACTTGTCCGCCCCCAGGCGGAGGCGAAGCAGATACGCATCGACGTCCAATTATACGGACTGGAAGATGAAAATGTGGTGGGGGATGCGCTACGCATCCGGCAGATAGGTGTCAATATTCTGAGCAATGCCGTCAAGTATACGCCAGCTGGCGGAAGCGTGGAAGTAAAGATAAGCCAGGATAAGAGCAGCCGGAAAAGCTACCATAACTTTATCTTCCGGTGTGCGGATACAGGAATAGGCATGTCGGAGGAATTCCTCGACAAGCTGTTTCTTCCTTTTGAGCGGGCGAAGGATTCTACGAGCAGCAAAGTGGTTGGCACCGGGCTCGGCATGGCCATCACCAAGAATGTAATTGACCTGATGAACGGTGACATACAGGTGGAGAGTGAGCCAGGAAAAGGATCCGTCTTTACAGTGACGGTTCCGTTGAGGATACAGGAAGACCAGCATAAGGGAGGACCCAGAGAGTGGGACGGTGCACGGTGTCTTATCATCGATGACGAGAAATGCAGCTGCAGGAATGTGACAAGGATATTAGGTGATCTGGGGCTTGACGTTCAGTATAGAGGTGCAGACGACATGATACGGATATGCCGTAATTCTGGGGAGCTGGCAGCAGATAATCTGCGTCTTGTCATCTTTGGCTGGGAGGTTCCGTCTGAGGAAAGAGCCGAGGCCGTACGCAAGATGCGGGAAATGGTTGGCCAGGATATGCCAATACTCGCACTCCGGACACAGCATTCAAAAGAGGTGGAGGATGAGGCCATTGAAGCCGGAGTATCGCTATTTTTATTCCGTCCGTGCTATCGTTCCCAAATGTCTGATTTGCTGGAGAGGCTGGACGGCAGGGGAGAGCAGGCAGAGGAAGAAGAGCAGCTTAGCAGTACGACGGATCTTTCGGGCAAACATCTGCTTCTTGTGGAGGACAATGAGATGAACAGGGAGATAGCAAGGGAACTGATTGGTGAGTTAGGCGTGCAGGTTGATGAAGCGTGCGATGGCAAAGAAGCTGTGATGAAAGTAGCTGAATCGGCTGATGGTTATTACGATCTTATCTTGATGGACATTCAGATGCCGGAGATGGATGGATATGAGGCGACAAGGAACATCCGACTGCTTGAGCGGAACGATGTCAGGGGTATGCCTGTCATCGCCATGACAGCCAATGCATTTGACGAGGATGTACGTATGGCCCTGCGGGCCGGGATGAATGCACACTTCTCTAAGCCGATAGATGTCAGGACGTTAAGGCAGATGTTATATACATATTTATCACAGGAAGGGCAAAGTCAGGGGGAAACATAAGTCCAGGCAAAGCCGGCCTGGACTTTACCCGGCCTGGAGGATGATTTTATATGGGAGCGAATTGGCTATTGTACAGGCGGGCATAGAACCCGCCTTTTTTCAATAGTTCTTCGTGGCTGCCCTGTTCGATGATATGCCCTTTGTCCATCACAAGAATCATATCTGCGCTTTTTATGGTGGACAGGCGGTGCGCAACGACGAAGCTCGTGCGGCCTTTCATCATTTTTTCAAAAGCTTTCTGGATACGGATCTCTGTCATAGTATCGATAGATGAGGTTGCCTCGTCCAGTATGAGCATCGGCGGCAGGCACAGCATGACCCTGGCGATGCAGAGCAGCTGCTTCTGCCCCTGGGAGAGGTTGCTCCCGCCTTCTGCGATGACTGTGTCATAGGCATCGGGCATCCGCATGATAAAGCTGTGGGCGTGGGCCTCTTTGGCGGCCCGTACAATCTCTTCTTCTGTGGCGTCCGGCTTACCGTATGCGATATTGTCCCGGATGGAAGCAGCTTTCAGCCAGGTCTCCTGCAGCACCATGCCATAAGCGGCCCGCAGGGAATGGGTGGTGATATCCTGGATGTCTGTTCCGTCTATCTTGATGGCGCCGGAGCCGGTTTCATAAAAGCGCATCAGCAGATTGATGAGCGTCGTCTTGCCGCACCCGGTCGGCCCTACGATGGCAATCCGGTGTCCCGGACTTGCGTTCAGATTCAGATGCTCTATCAATGGGACGTCATGTACATAAGAAAAGCTTACATCCTGCATGGTAACCTGCCCTTCCGGATCAGCGAGCTGTACCGCGTCGGCCTTGTCTTCCGGTATGGAAGGCTGGTCAATCAGCTCAAACACCCGGGCCGCAGATGCGAGCGAGTTCTGGAATTCCGTAATGACGCCTGTGATATCGTTGAAAGGCTTCGTATACTGGTTCGTGTAGCTCAGAAAGCTGGAGAGCTGGCCGACTGTCAGCATGCCGCTGATAACCGCGAAGCATCCTGCAATCGCAACCCCGGCATATATGGCCGAGTACATGAACCTGGTGGCAGGGTTCGTGATAGAGGAAAAGAACGTTGCACGCAGAGAATATCCTGACAGCCTTTCGTTGATTTCCTCGAATTTCTCCTGTGCTTCAGCCTGATGGTCGAATGCCTGCACGACCTTGATGCCGCCGAGCATCTCATTTGTGAAGCCGGTCAGCTCGCCCCTCGCTTCCGACTGCATCTTGAACATGGTAAAGGTACGTTTGGATATAAAGTTTGCAATCAGGAAAGACAGCGGGCTTAAAACGACGACTACGAGCGTAATGTATGGATTGATGCTCAGCATAAAAAGTATCGTGCCAAGTATGGTGATGACGCCGGTAAACAACTGTGTAAACCCAAGCAGCAGGCCATCGGAAAACTGGTCGATATCCGTGATGATACGGCTAATCAGATCTCCCAAGGAATGGCTGTCCACGTAGGAGAGGGGGAGTACCTGCAGATGGCTGAAGGCACGGATGCGCAGGTCCTTAACGACCCGGTAGGTTATCTTATTGTTGATATGGTTCATGAACCACTGGCAGACAGCCGTCACAGCGATGCATAGGAGTATCGTGACGATGATGGATACAAGGCCGTTAAAGTCTACATTCTCTTTTCCTATTATCTTGTCCACGCCGTGGCCGGTCAGGATAGGGATGTAAAGTGTCAGCACTACGGTGGCGACGGCCAGCAGCAGCGACAGTACGACCAGCGCACGGTGCGGCCTTATACACGCGAGGATGCGCCGCATCACTATGCGGCTGCTTTTCTTATTATCCTGCCTGTTCTTATGCATCTGCATGATGTGCCACCTCCTGTCCGGATATCTGTGATTCGTATATTTCCTTATATACTGCACAGGTATCGAGCAGTACATCGTGTGTGCCGGTTCCGGCAATGTGTCCGTCATCGAGGACGATGATCTGGTCTGCGTTTTTAATGGCCGATACGCGCTGAGATACGAGGAAGACAGTCATCTGCCTCGTGTCCTGCCTGATAGCGCTACGAAGCTTCGCGTCTGTGGCGAAGTCGAGCGCGGAGGCGCTGTCGTCCAGAATAAGGATACCTGGCCTGCGCACGAGTGCCCGGGCGATGGTAAGCCGCTGCTTCTGGCCGCCGGAGAGATTGCCTCCATCTTGCTCTATCATGAGTTCCAGGCCTTTCTGCCTGGAGTCCACGAACTCTCTGGCCTGGGCGGTGTCGAGCGCATGGTAGATATCTTCCTCGGAGGCATCCGGCTCACCCCATTGCATATTTTCTCTGAGCGTCCCTTTGAAAAGCTGTGCCTTCTGTGGCACGAGGCCGATATGGCTCCGTATGGAAGCAGGGGCTGATGCCTTCACATCCTGCCCGTTCAGGAGCACCTTACCTTCCGATACGTCATAAAAACGCGGGATGAGATTTACGAGGCTCGTCTTGCCGGAGCCGGTACCGCCGATGATACCAATCGTCTGACCGGGCATGGCCGTAAAGTTAAGGCCGCTCAGCGTCTCTTTGCCGGCATCCGCGTAACGGAAGGAGACATCCTTGAACCGGACTGCAGGTACGCTTTCTATTACGGCTGGCAGAGGCAGACCTGCGCCGTCGATGGAAGGGTGCATATCGAAGATCTGGTTGACACGGTTCAGGCTGGCCATAGATTTTGACAGAAGGATGATAAGGTTGGCGAGCTTGATAAGTTCCGCCAGAATCTGTGACATATAATTAATCAGTGCAATCACTTGACCCTGGGTGAGGCTGCCAATGTTGACCTGTCTGCCGCCTGACCAGAGAATAGCGATGATTCCCAGATTGATGATTACATACGTGAGGGGATTCAAAAGGGCGGATATCTTCCCTACATGTATCTGTTTTTGAAAAAGGCTGCCGCTCTCCTGCCGGAAGTGCTCCATCTCGCTGTCCTGATGGTTGAAAGCCCTCACGACCCTGATGCCGAGAAGATTCTCGCGGGTGCTCAGGAGCACCTTGTCCACCTGCTTCTGTACCTTGCGGTACAGCGGCATGCTGACGAGCAGTATCGCAAAGACGACGACAAGCAGAAGCGGTATGGCTGCCGCAAAGGGAAGCGCCGCTTTGACTTCCACGGTAAAAGCCATGATCATGGCGCCGAACACGACGAAAGGGGAGCGCAGGAACAGGCGCAGGAACATATTTATCCCATTCTGGACCTGGTTGATATCATTGGTCATTCGATTGATCAACGTAGAAGTACCGACGGTATCGATTTCCTTATATGACAACGTATTAATATGGGCGAACAAGTCATTGCGCATAGCCATGCCGGCCGACACCGCCGACTTGGCCGCAAAATACTGTGCTGTGACAGAAAAGCCGAAACCGACAATGCCAAGCAGGATGAGAATCCCCCCCATCTGCCAGAGATAGGCTGACCTCTGCCGGCCGATTCCGACATCAATCATCCTGGCCACTACCAGAGGAACAAAAAGCTCGAAGCTGGCCTCCAGCATTTTAAAAAGCGGTGCAAGAACCGTCACTACAGGATGCTTCTTCAGATATTTTAGTAATCGTCTCATAATGATAGTCTCTCCTTTACAAACATAAGTATAAGCGGTGGCGGTGGAAAAAGCAATTTGGGGACGTAACATTTTTCAAAAGGATCACGTCCCCAATTGAACTTTGTGGTGTACCCATCTATAAAAATTATCATTGTTTTTAACATATTTTAATCATATAATGTAGTTGATACATAGTTTTATACGATGGATTTTCCGAAGGAGGATACGATGTACGAATCGAGATGTGGCATTTGCTGCAATGACTGTGAGCGTAAGGAGGAGGTTAACTGTACCGGATGTACGAATATGGAGAGGCCTTTCTGGGGCGGCGACTGTGGAGTGAAGGTATGCTGTGAGGGAAAAGGGCTGAACCACTGCGGCGAGTGTGAGGACTTCCCCTGTGAGATGGAGGCAGAGATGGGGAAGGATATGGGGTTTGACCCTGCACCAAGGCTTGAGAGCTGCAGGAGATGGATAAAGGAATCTTAATTGTGTTATACATATTGACAAGGAGTCGCCAAGGTGCTATATTCTATATCAAGCAATTGAAAGGGAGTAGCTGAACGCCTGAATCAGGCGGGTTTGAAATCGTCAGCCGATACCGGAAGGTATCCGTATCAAATGAGATAGCGAGACTTTTATTGTGGCAGATGTCAAGGATGTCAATGTCATGATAGAGGTCTTTTTTAGTTCACACGATTTTAAAAGCTTGTCGTGGATATTGTATCCGTAGAGAAGGAGGTGAAAGATATGGGTTGTCTTGGAAATGTGTTATGGTTCGTATTTGGAGGAGTATTCAGCGGCTTAAGCTGGTGCCTTGCAGGGCTGCTCTGGTGTATCACCATCGTAGGTATACCGGTAGGAATGCAGTGCTTCAAGTTCGCATCGCTGAGTTTCTTCCCATTCGGCAAGGAAGTCAGATACGGCGGAGGGGCAGGTTCTCTTCTGCTTAACATAATCTGGCTTATCGTATCGGGGGTACCTCTGGCACTTGAGCACGCAGTATTTGGCGTACTGCTCTGCATCACTGTCATCGGCATACCGTTCGGCCTGCAGCATTTTAAGCTGGCACAGCTGGCGCTTATGCCGTTTGGCGCGGAAGTGCTGTAACAGAGGGGATTTGGAATCAAGGAAGTAAGAGTTGTACAAAGCAGACAGATGTCTGCAAGAATCAGAAGGAGAAATGCATGGAATTTATTATTGAGAATCTGACAAAAAGCTTTGGGACAAAGGAGGTGCTGAAGGATATATCATTTACGTTTGAAAGCGGCAAGATATATGGGCTTCTGGGAAGGAACGGCGCCGGAAAGACGACGCTGTTCAACTGCGTCAACAAGGATATCAAGTCGGAGAGCGGGAGCTTTTACCTGGACGACGGAAAGAAAGAGGAGATAAAGCCTGAGGATATCGGTTACGTCCTGTCTACGCCTACCGTGCCTGCGTTCCTTACAGGCCGCGAGTTTATCAAGTTTTTTATAGAGATCAATGAAAAGTCGATAACCGGCTTGAGGCCGATAGACGAATATTTTGATATGATGAACATAGAAAAAGGAGACAGGGACCGGCTGCTGAAGGACTATTCCCACGGCATGAAGAATAAGATGCAGATGCTGGTGAATATTATAGCCAGGCCGCCGGTACTGCTGCTCGATGAACCGCTCACTTCCCTGGACGTGGTGGTTGCGGAAGAGATGAAAGAGCTTCTGAGAAAGCTCAAGTCAGACCACATCATCATCTTCTCCACTCATATCATGGAACTTGCGCTGGATCTGTGTGACGAGATAGTAATATTGAACCACGGAGAGCTTGAGGTCGTGGACAAGTACAATCTGGACAACACAAAATTCAAGGACAAGATTATCCGGGCACTTAAGGAGGAAGAAGATGATTAGGGCATTTGGCATCTCGTATGATTTGAAAAATACATACCGGGTGAACGGGATTATATATTCTATCCAGCAGATACCTGTGATAAAAAGACTTTTTACGGATGATTTGTATGCCAGCAGGGGACTGAAGATATTTGCAAATATCCTGACTGCTCTCTGGGAGGTTATCTCTACATTTCTTGGAAAATATCTATATCTGCTGCTTCTTGTGGCTCTGCCGGCCGGCTTTTATAAAGGGGGAGACGCCAAGGACACGTTCATGCATATTCTGCTGTTTCTGACAGTCATAGGCACATTCATGAATACGTATATGTTCAATCCTACGAATGACAAGTATTATGCGATGATTCTTATGCGCATGGATGCCAGGGAATACACGCTCTCTAACTACCTGTATTCATCGCTGAAGGTAGCAGTGGGATTTATGCCATTTACGATTTATTTTGGCGTGACATGGAATATGAATCTGGGCCTGTGCATCTTGCTTCCTTTTTTTGTGACGGCTGCGAAGATGATTGCCGCGTGGCTGCTTCTGCTCCGCTATGAGAAGAAGGGCATGTGCATGAATGAGAACCTTCCGCCCAGATTTGCCTGGCCTCTGACCGGAATCCTGCTGGTGGCAGCCTACGGGCTTCCTTATGCCGGAATCGTAGTTCCGGTAAGAGCATTCGCAGTCATCGCTGCCCTGGCAGTAGTGTCCGGCCTGTACAGCCTGATTCGGATTATGAGATTTGGAAAATATCGGGAGATGTACCAGCTTATCCTGGCGGATAAGAGAAATTCCGTAGAGATGAACGACATTATTAAGAAGGCGACGGAAGAGCAGAGCCGGAAGATGATCAGCCAGGATACGGCGATTACAAGCAGGAAGAAAGGATTTGAATACTTTAACGAGCTGTTCATCCGCAGACATAAAAGAGCGCTCTGGCGCCCGGCCCGGCGGACCGCATGTATAGCGGCGGCGTTCATCGCCGTGCTTCTGGCAGCCATGCAGATCAATGCAGAGGTAAAGGAGGCGGTAAACAGGCTGCTGCTCGTATTTCTGCCTTATTTCGTATTTATCATGTATGCAATCAACCGGGGGACGTCCTTTACCCAGGTATTGTTTATGAACTGCGACCACAGCATGCTCACATTTGCCTTTTTTAAAAAGCCGGAATTTATCCTCAGGCTGTTCCGCATCAGGCTCAGAGAAATCATCAAAGTCAACCTGCTTCCCGCAGCTGTCATCGGGGCAGGACTGGCAATGATGCTCTATATCTCCGGCGGTACGGATAACCCGCTGAACTATGTCGTCCTGTTCGTATCTATACTTGTGCTGAGCATATTCTTTTCCGTACACTATCTGACCTGTTATTATCTGCTCCAGCCGTACAATGTCAATACGGAATTGAAAAGCGCCACGTACAGAATCATAATGTCCGGCACGTACATCGTATGTTTCCTGTTCATGAAGCTGCGCATGGATACGTTTGTCTTCGGGATAGCGGTTACAGCATTCTGCGTACTTTACAGCTTCATTGCCTCGCTGCTCGTATACCGTTTCGCGTCCAGAACGTTCCGGCTGAGAAATTAACTGTCTTTTTATGTCACAGAAGGGAGGAAACGGAGTCTAATATAACAGGAGGTAAAATGATATGGATGATACATTACAAAAAGAAATGGAACAGCTGGTCGGCCAGGCTGTGGCTGGAGACAAAAGTGCAGTGGAAAAGATACTCACAGAGATACAGGACCTTGTGTTCAACTACTCGCTGCGGATGCTTGGGACGATAGCAGACGCAGAGGACGCCACACAGGAGATTCTGATTAAGGTGATGACCCATCTGTCATCCTTCCGGGCAGAGAGTAGATTTACTACGTGGGTCTTCCGGATTGCGTCAAATTATCTAAAGGATTATAAGAAAAACATGTTTTCAAAATATCCGCTCAGCTTTGAGTTTTATGGCGAAGATATCGAAGGAGGCGCGGGGAAAGATATTCCGGACCTGACCCAGGGGGTCGAGCAGGCAATCCTCGAAGAGGAGCTGAAGATGTCCTGTACGAACGTGATGCTCCAGTGCCTGGACAAAGAGAGCAGATGCGTCTTTATACTTGGAACGATGTTCAAAGTTGACAGCAGGATTGCGGGAGACATCCTAGGAATCTCTCCTGAGGCGTACCGGAAGCGCCTCTCCCGCGTCAGGGCCAGGATGGCGGAATTCATGGGCACATACTGTGGTCTGGAAGGCGGCATGTGCAACTGCGGCAGACGGGTGAATTACGCGATTGCAAGCCACCGGCTCCAGCCGGGCAATCTGGAATACTCTGCCATGGAACAAGGAGATGATGAGGTGATGCATGGATTCAAGAATGCGATGGAACGTGTGGACGACCTGTCCTTTGTCTTTTCAGACTTGCCCTTCTATCATGGAGGCAGGGAAGTAAAGGAATGGCTGCAGGGATTCTTCGATTCGGAAGAGTACCGTACGATTACAGAAGCATAAGGAGGGACAGGATGGATCTGCAGATAATTATGGAATATTTAAAAGGGCTGAAAGAGCATAATAACCGGGAGTGGTATCAGGAACATAAGGCAGATTACGAAGCTGCGGCAGCGGAATTTCTGAAGCTGGTCGAGACGCTTATGATCGGGCTTGGAAAAATGGAGCCGGGCATCTTGCTTCATGAACCGAAGAAGCTTACATACAAGCTTGTCAGGGACACCCGCTTCAGCAAGGACAAGTCTCCGTACAATCCGGCATTCCGTGTACATCTGTCTGAAGGGGGGAAGAAGCCGGTCCCGGTCGGGTATTATCTGATGATTACTCCGGGCGCCTCCTTTCTGGGAGGCGGACTGTTCGCGGACGTATTCAAAGAAGAGACAGCGATGATGCGCGACTATATTGCGGCGCACGGCAACGAGTGGGAAGGCATAATCGGAGACGCTACATTCAGGAACTATTTTGAAGTGAAAGGAACTTCCCTTAAAAATGTACCGGCAGGTTATGACAGAGAGCACCCTCAGGCCGCTTATCTGAAGCATAAAAGCTGGTATGTAGAGTATCCGCTGGCGGACGGACAGCTGACAGACGCCGGCAAGTTTGTCGATAACGTGCTGGAAATCTGCAAGGTCATCAAACCATTTAATGACTTTATGAACAGGGCCATGGCAGATTCCCAGTTTATGAATCAGCCATAACAGCCGGTCGGGCGTGAAGCTTTACATGCTTTTTACAAAACCTTTCCAGTATCATGGTATCGATCTTGCCGCTTGTAAGTTACACTTAGCGAGTGATAAATAATCCGGGAAAGAAGAGGGTATCATATGACAAAGACGTATGTGCTTGATTAACTTTCCAGGGCACGATAATAAGACGATAGAGGATGAAAGACATACATGAAAGAAGAGAAAAAAGGAATAGCATTCAAAGAGATAAGAGATAATGAAGAGCTGCGGCTGCTGATTGAAAATGGAAATTCTGTTCTGAAGGAGCTTGGCTTTACAGAGCATTCCAGGAGGCACGCCGCTAAAGTGGCACAATGTGCAGGAAAGATACTGAAAGAGCTTGGGTATAAGAAGCATGAGATAGAACTGGCCAAAGCCGCCGGTTATATGCATGACATCGGCAACAGCGTCAACCGGCATGACCATGCCCATACAGGTGCGGTACTTGCATACGGGATACTAAAGGATATGGGGATGCCACTGAAAGACGTACTCACTGTGACCACCGCAATCGGGAATCATGACGAGGCGACAGGAACTGCAGTGGATGTAGTATCTGCAGCGCTCATACTTGCCGACAAGACAGACGTCCGCCGCAACAGGGTGCAGAACCAGGTAATTGCGAACTTTGATATCCATGACCGGGTAAATTATGCGGCTTTGTCATCAGTGCTCGATGTGGACAAAGAGAAAAAGAATATCCGTATGACGCTGGAGCTGGACGACTCTATGTGTTCGGTGATGGATTATTTCGAGATATTTATGGAACGGATGATTATGTGCCGCAGGGCGGCAGAAGTGTTCGGCTGTCAGTTCAAGCTGACGGCAAATGGCAATAAACTGTGCTGAGGCGTGCTTCTTCATAATGTTTTACCGTAATCTGCTTGTCACCCATGGATGAATCATTTACAATGATTACAGAAAAGAGGTGTGACATGAAGAATCAGTTTGGAAGATCACTCCGCTCCCAGATGGATAAGGCCGGGATTAAGGAAAGCGAGCTGGCAGACGCTCTCAGCTATGACGCCACATACATCAGCAAATGGATTCATGGAAGCAAACTGCCGTCGGAGCGGAATGCGGAACGGATCATCGGACAGATGGCGGATTGCTTCACTGCACAGACACATGTGCCGGATGAGGCAAAGAGAGAAGCACAGAGGCAGCAATGCCAGGCAGAGCTAAAGATGGCCTATGCAAGTGACAGGAGCTATCTTATCTTTCAGAATTACAATAACAATGCTATGTCCTTTGCTGACGACCGTCATACATTGATTGAGCTGACAAGAGCCGCTTTCGTGCAGGCGATGGATCTGTATGACGGGCACGTCAGCATAACGGCGACATTTGACCTTTTCCGCCTGTACGGTAAGGAGTTCAGGAGCCTGATGAAGGAGCTTCGCGATGCCGGAGTGCATAAGGTAGAACTGAGCCTGGCGCTGGAGCCGGAAGGATTGACCACAGATTATAATTTTTATGCGGCCGTCATTATAGACACCATAGGAAGTTTTGATTATATTGAGATGTCTATTGTATGCAGGAAGCCGGAGCAGCCGTCGATTCTGGTAATCAATGACCTGCTCTGCCTGCAGGTTCTGTGGAGCGTGGGCGGAGAGATATCCGCTGTATTCTCTATGGAACATAGCATCATTAGCCGGTTTGCCTCTGTCTGCCAGCAGATTGCGGAGTCAGGGGAAAAGCTATTGGATCCGGCCGAGCCGGAAAGTCTCAGGCGGACGAACGTGCAGCTCGACTCCTATTCGGACCGGCGCCAGTGGCAGTTCTTTAATGAACCTCCCGCCATGCTCTTCCCAGGGGAAATCATGGACATCTTTATTGCACAGGCAGAAGATGAAAGCTATGCGCGCTATCTCGTAAAGCTGAAGAAGGTATTTGCAAAACGCACATGCAAAGCACGGATAGATCTCGTTCTGTATTCTTCTATGCTAAATGAGTATTTGGCGAACGGCAATATAAGCGTCGGCAATGTCAGCCATCATCTGACGCCGGAGCAGACACGAATCCACCTCACATATTTGAGCCAGGTAATGTCGGAAAACCCGGATGTCAGGCTTTATGTAATCAGAGACACCGTCGTTCTGAGTGAAGAGCTGAGAAGGGCACCCTCCATCTTTTTGGATACATATTCTTTGAATATCGAAAACTCCAAAAAGAAGCCAAACGATAATTACCACATATCTATGGATCCGAGGATGCGGGGCGCTTTTGAGCAATTTTTTGAAAAAATGCTTCAAAAGCCGTTCTGTAACAGACTGACGGCAGAAGATGTGCTACGCTATCTGTAAAGCCGGAATCTTAACGGACTTGAATTTCTTGAATTCAAGTCCGTTTTTCTAATTGTCAATTTATTCACATCTGTTCAAGTGTAAACAGGCTGAGAGGATTTTATAATGTAGACATAGCAGCAATGCAACTTGATATCTCATTAGAAAAGGGGGAACAGATATGGAAGAAAACAAGGCAAAGATTGGACAGGTGATTGCTATAGGCGGGGCATTCATGGGATTCGTCATCGGCTCCAGCTTTGCGTCAGGACAAGAATGCATGCAGTATTTTACCGGCTTTGGCGTGGCGGGAAGTGTTGGTGCCGGCGCAATTGCACTCGTTCTGTATGCATGGTTCGTGAGCACGATCGTGGAAGACGGCAGGTATCTCAAACTAAATAACTCAGGCAAGATGTTTAATTTCTATCTCGGCAAATATCTTGGCTTCGCACTGGAATGGTTCACGCCAATCATGCTGTTTTTCGTATATTCTATGATGATTTCGGGCGCAGGCTCGACATTTGAAGAATATTACGGAGTAAATGGCAACATCGGCCGTGCGATTATGATTATCGCTTCGCTTGGTACCGTCCTGCTCGGACTAGAGAAGCTGGTTAAAATCGTAGGTTACATTGCACCGGTTCTTCTCGTTGTCACGATGTTTATCGGAATATTGTCGATTGTAAATAATCCGGAAGGTATCGCGCAGGCAGACCAGAACCTGAAGACTGTACAGGTGAATACTAATTTTAATAACTGGGCGTTGTCCGGTCTTATGTATGGGGCATACACGGTTACAGGAGTCGTGCCGTATCTGGCAGATATAGGGAAGTCCACTGCGACGAACAAGAAGAATTCTATCCTGGGCGGATTGTTTGGCGGCGGTGCGTTCCTTATCGCAGTTATGATTCTCAACTTCGGACTGCTGGCGAATATTACAGATGTCTACAACCTGGAGATTCCGTCTCTCTTTGTAGCGGCATCCATAAGTCCGGTATTCGGCCATATCTTTTCGGTCCTGCTGCTCCTTGGAATCTACACGACGGCGGTACCGATGCTGTATACCGTGTGTAATAAGATATCTTCAGACGCAAAAAGCAAAGCATACCGCGTTGCGGCAATCGTGACAGCCATTGTCAGCATTTTTGGCGGACAGCTGTCGTTCTCTACCATGATCAGCATCATTTATCCCATTTCCGGATACGCTGGCGTTGTGATTTTTGCAGGAATGATTTATACAAAATACATTAAGAAGAAAAAATATGAAGAGTTTGATGAAGAAGATGTTCTCATCAAGAAGATGTAAAGGAGGATTATTATGAAAAAAGTATTGGTAACCGGAGGAACACAAGGTGTCGGGCTTGAGACAGTAAAACTATTGCTGGAACAGGGCTATGAGGTACATATCACTTACCGCCGTTCCGCGGGCAAGGCCGAGGAACTTATGCAGCAGAACCCAGGCCGTGTATTTGCCTATAGGCTGGATCAGGGCAGGATTTCAGAGATTGAGCAAGCCAGCTTTCTGACGGAACATGAGTGGTACGGCGTGATATTCAACGCGGCCCTTGGATCAGGCACTGTCAAAGACTATGCTGAGCAAGGAGACCCGCTGAAGGCGGCAAATGATGTGGCGATGATGACCGTGAACGCCCTGGGTCCTCTGTGGATTTATAAAAAGATCCAGCCCGTAATAGAAGCCAAGACGGAAAAGACAAAGCTCATATTTATCTCCTCTGTGGGCGGCGGAATTGCATGTTTTCCCAAATTCACCTTGAGTGACGGTATGAGCAAATGTGCGGTGGCTTATCTGGCGAAACAGCTGGCTGCAGAAAATACCCATACGCCGATTGACGTATTCTGCATCAGCCCGGGAGCCATTGAGACGCCCATGTTCTATTCCAGTACATTAAAAGGTATGACTCCGGAAGAACGGGCCGCCTTTGATGCGGCTCAGGCTAAGAAGAGGCTGATTCAGCCTACGGAAATCGCGTTCTGGCTAGGGGAACTTCTCCGGGATGAATCAACCCTGATGCATGGAGCCAATATTGACGCTACGATGGGACTGGGCGTCCGCCCGGGAATCCAGACGGAAGCGGGTCTTCAACATAATTAAACAGGAGGTGCAGAAATATGCTTGAATTTCTATCGGAGCGGGGGAAAAAATGGGTGCGGACCTTGCCGCCACTTGTAAAAGCTCATTTTGACAATTTTTACAATATGTATGACAAGGAGACAAATTTGACAGGCCTGATTAACATGGGTACCGCAGAAAGTCATCTGGTAAACACAGAAGTCTGTAATCTTCTGAGGAAGGCGTCGGAACGTATGGACCTGACGGGATATAATATCCACTATAACAAGTTTGAGGGCAGTGATGAATTCCGCTCGGCCATCGCGGAGCACTGGCAGAAAATCATATTCAATGATGACAGAGAAGTAAGACTGGATAAAGAAAATGTGGCCACTTGTGCGGGCTGTACGGTCGCTCTTGATACACTGGCAACACTACTTGCAGAGCCAGGGGATGTATTCCTGATTCCGGCCCCTTATTATTCCAGTTTTGTGGATGACATCAATGAGCGGGCAGGCGTGATTCCTGTCGGCGTACCATGTGATGAAACGCTGGACCGGGATGCCTTTGAAGATGCTTATGCAAAAACGGTAAAGGAAGGGAAACGAGTGAGGGCCGTGCTGTTCTCAACACCCAACAACCCAATCGGCACAGTATATAAAGAAGTGGCAGTACGGGGGCTGCTTGACTTTGCCATGGAGCACGATCTGGACGTGATATCAGATGAAATCTATGCGCAGACGGTGTTTGACCCGGAAGCGGAGTTTGTCAGCACGATGAAGCTGGTTCCGGCCTCATACCGCCACAGGGTGCATGTGACGAGCAGCTTTGCCAAAGACTTTGTCCTCTCTGGGTTCAGAACAGGCTTGTGCATCTCATTTAATCCTTGTATCATACAGGGCTTTGCATCTATGATTTATTATGCATCCGTATCTTCACACACGCAGTCGCTGCTGACGGCCTTGCTGAAATCACCGGAGCTTCCGGGCATCATGGAGCTTTCAAGACAACGCCTTGCCGCTGCATATCACATCATTGCCGAAGGGCTTAAGACAATCGGCGCACCGACTATGAAAGCGCAGGCAGGTATCTTTGTGATGGCGGACTTTTCCGATTACATGGAAAAGCAGGAATTTGAAGCTGAACATGTACTGTGGGAGAAGATATATCATGAACTTATGATTAATGTTTCGCCGGGGCAGCTGTTCGGGTGCGAAAGACCCGGATGGTTCCGGGCATGCTATGCCTTTGATCAGGATACGGTTGAAGAGGCATGCAGGAGGCTTGCAACATTGAAAAAGTAACGTTCTTTACTACTAATAGTGGCAGGATAATGTTATAATTGTATTTAACTTCTTCTTTTCTGCAAGTTCATTGAGAGGACGGCAGCTGGATACGTTTAATGCCAAGATAGAGCAGGTAATACATACGATGGAAAATAACCAGGAGGAGCTGGCTTCTATAAAGGAGAATCTGGACGAGGATTATCTGACCCGGGCGAAAGCAGCTGCCTACGTGGTGGAGAAGAATCCCGGCGTGCTGGGCAGCGTGGAGGAGCTTAGGAATCTGGCTGCTCTGCTCGACGTGGATGAACTGCATGTTACAGAGGCGGACGGAATCATCCGGTATTCTTCCGTTCCAAAGTATGTCGGCCTGGACTTTCACAATGGCAGGCAGATGAGGGGATTTCTTCCGATTCTGGATAGTGACAGTGAAGATATGCATATCATTCAGGAAGCACAGCCGAATACTGCGGAAGCGAAGATGATGAAATACGTGGGAGTATCGAGAAAAGGAGTTAAGGGTCTTGTACAGGTAGGACTGGAACCGGTCCGCCAGATGGAGGCTCAGGAGAGGAACACCTATGATTATATATTTGACAGGTTTCCTACAGATGTAGGGGAAGAATTCTTTGCTATGGACGTGGACAGCGGCAAGATTGTGGCCCATACCGGCAAGAGTGGAGATATCGATGAGCTGGAGGGCTATGGACTGGAAAGCCTTAAAACGTGCAAGGCAGGGGCATACAGGACCATGGATGACGGATTGGAATGTTACGTAGTCACAAGAGCCTATGAAGATGTCCTCATAGGGGCATACAAGGATAAGGCTACGTTGTATCATACATTCTGGAAAAATATACTGCTGACATTCATCTACCTGCTGGCGGTCGAGGCAATTGCAGTGCTGCTTCTGAACTATCTTGTAAAACAGAAAGTCGTAAGCGGCATCCATAAGATCCGGGACCATCTGTCGGAGATAACAAAAGGCGGGCTCGATACAAAGGTGGAAGTAGGAGGGGCCCCGGAATTCGAAGACCTAAGCAATGGTATTAACAGGATGGTAAAAAGTGTCGTGAGCAGTTCTGACCGCATATCCAAAATCATTGCCATGTCACAGATTCCGCTTGCGGCCTTTGAGTATCAGAATGATATGGATTATGTATTCGTTAC
This sequence comes from Extibacter sp. GGCC_0201, assembly GCF_017566055.1. Taxonomy (NCBI): domain Bacteria; kingdom Bacillati; phylum Bacillota; class Clostridia; order Lachnospirales; family Lachnospiraceae; genus Extibacter; species Extibacter sp. GGCC_0201. The sequence goes on from NZ_JABFCH010000002.1 coordinate 53,879, forward strand.
GTCCAAACTCGGCGAACTGCTCGGTATGGACGCTGATATGCTTGAGCGCTATACGAAAGACCCGGAGGCCTTTTTGCATATGATTCAGGTATTTATGGAGAGTGCGGTTGAAAATGAAAAGGATGTGTACTATGCCGGTGCACAGAGATACGTCCGCATACATTTTACTATAGAAGATGCAGGGTATTATGGGGCAGTTACAGATGCCACGAGAGAAATGCTCGATAAGCGGAAGATGCTGTATGAGAATAACCATGACCAGCTGACCGGACTCAGCAGGTATCCGCATTTTAAACAGAAGGCGTCTCAGATATTAGGCAGTTTGAATGATGACGAAATATGTGCGTGTGTCATGATGGATCTGGATGCGTTCAAGAAGATAAACGATACGTACGGACATGATGTCGGTGACAGGTACCTCCAGGAATTCGCCCAGATTATGAAAGAACTTCCGAAAGAACACTGTCTCGTGGCAAGGCGCTCCGGAGACGAATTCTGTATCTTCGCTTACGGATACAGGCAGGAGGATGAGATAAGGGCCATGTTGGACAATTTCTGGAAAGTGCTGCAGTCAAAGGCTATCAGCCTTACCGAAGGAACAGAATGTATGATAAGCGCTTCCGGGGGATATGTATGCACGAGCGACAGGAAGACAGGGCTGACCTGTCTGTTCCAGCAGGCAGATGCAGCCCTGTATGAAGTAAAAAGAACAAATAAAGGCCACTATGAACTTTAATTTAGGACGTAAGAGAATTGAAAAGGGTTACGTCCCAAATTGAACTTTGTGGTGTACCTAAATGAAATAAGGGGTGTACCTATATGAAAAGCAGCAGGCTTTTTCAGATTTTATATCTTTTGATGGAGCATCGCGGCCTGACTGCCGGGATGCTCGCAGAGCGTCTGGAGGTATCGGTGCGAACGGTCTACAGGGATCTGGATGCGCTTTCGGCCGCGGGGATTCCGGTCTATGCCCAGAAGGGGCAGGGAGGGGGAGTCCGTCTGATGGAAGGGTTCAAGATAGAGCGTTCTCTGCTCAGCGTGGAGCAGCAGGAGCAGATTCTGACAGCGCTGCAAAGTCTGGACTCGGTGGGGGCAATCGACAGCAGCGGACTTCTTACACAGCTGTCCGGCCTGTTCGGCAGGAAGGCGGCAGACTGGCTGGAAGTTGATTTTGGCAGCTGGGGAGCGATGAAGAAGGAAAAGGAATATTTTGAGCTGTGCAGACGGGCGATATTAAATTGCAGGCTCATTTCTTTTGCGTATTTTAATTCTTCCGGCGGCTGGTGCGAGCGTACCATAGAGCCGATGAAGCTGTGCTTTAAGGGAGGGAACTGGTATGTGTCAGGATATTGCCGCAGAAGGCGCGGATTCCGCTTGTTCCGCCTGAGCAGGATAGAGAAGCTTACGGTGGAGGAAGAGATGTTCATACCGAGAGAGTATTCCGAAGAGGAGAGATGCGGGACGGACCTTGAGATGATTCCTATGAAGATAGCATTTGCCAGGGAAGCGTCCTTTCAGGTGATGGACTTTTTCGCTCCGGAGGACATCGAGGTGGCAGAAGACGGATCCATGCTTGTAAACACAGCATTTCCACCGGGCTTATGGATCAAGCGTTTCCTGCTGTCATTTGGGGCTCTGGCAAGGGTGATCGAGCCTGAGTGGGTGCGACAGGAGATGCGAGAAGAAGCAGAAAAAATCCGACAGTCTTATGAAATATGACAGAAGGTGTCAGATTCCCTGTAATATAATAATAACAGGACACTGTGGCAATAGGAGGTAAGTAGTATGATTGAACTGCCGGAAGCCCTGTCGAGGGCGGAGGAGCTGGATAAGTCGATTACGGGTAAGACGGTGGACAAGGTATACCCTCCGTCTTCGCCGCATAAATTCTGCTGGTTCAACGGTGAACCAGATGATTATGACGGCCGGATGCGTGGAAAGAAAGTAAAGGGAACGTCCGGGTTTGGAATATATGTGGAGCTTCAGCTCAGCGAAGGCATCCGCCTCTGCTTTAATGACGGTGTCAATGCAAGGCTGCTTGCTCCTTCGGACAGTATACCGGTAAAGTATCAGCTGCGTATAGACTTTACGGATGGATGGGTATTGCTGTTTACGGTTGCCATGTACGGCAGTATCATCTGCTTTGAGCACACGTATGACAATGAATATTATGTCATGAGCAAGGAGGGCCTGTCCCCTCTGGCAGAGGGATTCAATGAGGCGCATTTTCACAAGCTGCTGGAAAGCGTGAAGCCAGGCATAAGTGCAAAAGCATTTCTGGCTACGCAGCAGAGGATACCGGGACTAGGTAACGGAGTGCTCCAGGATATTCTCTTTAAGGCCCGCATCCATCCGAAGAAAAAGATTGGACAGCTGACAGAGGAAGAGGCCATGCGGCTGTTTGGCTGTATCAAGGAAGTGCTCGCAGAGATGTCCCGCCTTGGGGGGCGGGACACGGAGAAGGATATCTGGGGAAATCCGGGCAGCTATCACACGATACTGTCTAAGAACACATACAGGCAGAAATGCCCCGTGTGCGGAGGTGATATTGTCAAGTCGGCGTATCTCGGCGGTTCGGTCTATTATTGCCCCGAGTGCCAGCCACTGTAATAATGCTGATGGACTACAGACATTGAGTTGTACTTGGGTAGCACGCACATAGTAAGAAAAGGAGATGTTATCATGGCGAATTCATATACTGTAATCGATGAACAGAACTGGAAAAGGAAGTTGCACTGCCAGATATTCAGAAACAGCATAGAGCCTGCATTCTGTGTGACTTTTGAGCTGGATATTACTGATTTTCTGAAGGAAGTAAAAGCGAAAGGTTTATCTTTTACCATGTCACTCATATACGTTGTGGCAAGATGCGCGAATGAAATCGAAGAATTCCGCTACCGGTTTGTCGAAGGACAGGTAGTCTTATTTGACCGTATAGATACAGCGTTTACCTATCTTGATCAAGAGACAGAATTGTTCAAGGTTGTGAATGTCCCCATGAAGAGGACGGTGGAATCGTATGTTGCGGCAGCACAGAAAACGGCCAGGGAGCAGAAGGAATATTTTACAGGACCGCTCGGCAACGATGTATTCCAGTTTTCACCGCTCCCCTGGGTATCGTACACACATATTTCCCATACGAATTCCGGAAATAAAGAGAATGCGACCCCTCTGTTTGACTGGGGAAAATATTTTGAAAGAGATGGGAGGCTGTTGCTGCCGTTTTCAGTCCAGGCACACCATTCCTTTGTGGATGGCCTCCATATTGGCAGGCTCGCGGAGTCTCTCCAGGATGCCCTCAACAAAAAAATATAATATAGATGTCTGTTACGCTGCAATAGGTAGAGGAGGACAGTATATGTCAGATATAAAAGTCAGGATAATGAATATGGAACAAACTAGGATATATGGTTTGCGTAAGATGTCCAATGACAAAACGATATCGGCAGATATTAGGACCATCTCTGAAAAGTATCGTTTAATTTTGGATAATCCTGATGCTGTACTCCCATTTTATGTCCTCTCCAGGTATTATGATGTGAAGAGCAGAGGCTTCGAGCTGTTCATCGGCGGGACTTTGAAAAATGAGAAGCTGGAGTATCAGATGATTCCGGCGGGGAAATATGCCTGCATTACAATCAGGCCCAGACTGGGATTTCTGTGGGGAGCCGCCGTGAGAGCCGCTAAAACATATTTTTATACGAAGTGGCTCCCGGACAGCAAGTATGAGGCATTAAATCTGGAGTATGAATATCATACAGAGAAAAGTATGGGAAGGCATCCTTCCGTGGATATCATGTTTGCCGTACGCAAAATTCAATAAGACATGAAGGAGGCTGTAAGACCTATGTGTCACATACATGTCTGAACGGACCGTCCCAATCGATGGACTACATTATGCACGCCTCTCATCCTTTCCTGTGTGCAGCAACATAGTCGGCTCCAAAGCATATAGCCGCCAGGATAAGCAGCGAAAAGGTGTTCACCAGATTTTCTGAGAGGCTCGGATTGTGTTGCCGGGTAAATATAGGGATGATACGGTTTATCCCGATGCTCAACGGGATGCACAATAGAAAAGAGAGTCCTGCCGCGCATGATTTTCGGTCCGGCAACAAATGAAAAACGATATATATACACCAGATTCCAATGATGGAGAGGGCGGAGATGGAGCCACCGAGTGTAAAGACAATAGGCAGCTTCAACAACCGGCTCAGAACCGCCAGATATGGAATTATAAAAATGCTTACAGCGGCAAGCAGCTTTCGGATGACTCTGCTTTTCGCCTTAAAAGCGGGCAGCAGCATGACCCAGCTGAAAAGCAGGGTGGCAGTAACGAGCAGAGACCATGTCAGCGAACCTGTCAGGCAAAAGTCGCATATGATACATGTAAATATAGCGATAAGAAAGGTGGCAGACAATGCAATTAATGAGCCCTGCCGTAACTTTTCAAACTTAAGCTTCGTGCTCCGGTTAGAATACTGAAGCGCTTCCGCTACCATGGCTTCGGTATGTTCTGGCTGTTCGCCTTCTTTCCTTTCGCCGTTGAGCAGTTCGCTGGTAGATACATCCAATGCTTTAGCCAACGGAATCAAAAGGGAGATATCGGGACAGCTCAGTCCTCGTTCCCATTTTGATATCGCCTTATCAGTCACGTCCAGACTTTGAGCCAGTTCTTTCTGCGTCAGATTCTTCTCCTTTCGCATTGTGCAAATGAATCTTCCTGTTTTTTCACTTTGATTGATTTCCATTTTATAATTCCTCTCTGATTTTATTGCTATAGCAGCCCTCTGATAATAGTATTATAAGTGGGTTGAGCTTGCAGAATCAACCGATTCTTGGTTGAATAACGTACTCGACCGCTGGTTTACCTGTTATTTGTTGTATGAGAACTGCTTATAACACTGCATTCCAGAGCAGCTGGTAATCTTCGAAGGAACCGCATATTTCTCCACGGTCCTTCAGCCATGCAAGGTAAGAACGCACCGTGCTGCCAATCAGGACATACTGCTCAAAGCTCATGTCAAGCTGATATTGGGTAAAGAGCTTCTGCAGTAATGACTCGAATGTCTGCGGGACTTCGCATATATGCTTGATATGCTGTGCGATTTCCAGTATCTTTTCCTCATTCAGCCTGGCCAGCGGCCGGATGTCTCTGGCTGCATCTGCGTGAGAAGGAACGAAAAGCTCCGCCTGCATGACGCTGACGCGGTGCAGCGTATCCAGATATGCAGCCACGTCATAGAGAAAGGTGAGACCGTATTTTTCAAGGGCCGGCTGGCTGCTCAGACAGTCGGCAAGAAAGACTGTTCCGTCAGGCGTTCGGTAGCCGGCCATATCGAAGAAATGTCCTGGCAGAGGGATGATGTCTATCTCCGGTGGAAATCCTGGCGCGGTTACGTCTTCTGCACAGCTTGGCGCAGCCATAAGAAATTTATGACGGAGTTCTTTAAACGGATAACCGCCGTATAAGAACGAAGGCTCCAGAAGAGTATGCTTTGTAAATGCGGCTTCGATGCCGGGAGCATAAATCTTGCAGCCATACTGCTGTTGCAGGTAGCGGTTGCCTCCTATATGGTCTGCGTTAGAATGGGTATTGAGAATGGCCTTCAGGTTCCAGCTGTTTTGTTCCAGCACTTTGCGTACTTTGCGGCCCGCATCCTTGTCATTGCCGCTGTCGATTAGATAGACGTCATTACCTCCTGCTTTGTATATGCCTATTTTTACAGGGGCCTGTATATAAAAAGTCCTTTCTCCTGCCTGTACTAATTCAAACATGACTGCCTCCTTTTGATGAACCCGTATCATACATTGTCGCATATTATCCACGGCACGGTATCGCCGTTACAGTTATTATATAGAGGCTGTCATATATTTTCAAGATTTAGAGAAGATTGCCGGCACAGGCATTGCTGACGCCCTAAATCATAGACACAGAGAAGACTTAAGGAATCCCTGAGAGGAAGAGGCCCGCAAAGCGGGCTACTCTTCCTGACATAAGTGATTGTAGAGAATATCTATAAATTCTCCGTTGGCTGGCCTCTGCTTCAGATGGAAGCCGGCAATCTCATTCAGAAGTTCCCGATTGCCCTTATACCAGCAGCTTGAAATGGCGGTGCGGATACAGTGCTCCACATTATCTCTGGACGTGCCAAAATAATCTGCAATATCAACATATAACGTTTTGTAGACCGACAGCAGATAATCTTCACTAGTAAAGCACAGCTTCAGACCATACAGAAGAAAGTGGAATCCCTTCAGTGTAGAGCGTATCCCGAGCCTTAATAACAGGGCTCTTGTTTTATCCATAATGCCTCCTTTCGACCTTACGGGTATATTGTATAGAATACATAATGTAAAGGATGGAGGCGGTCGTAAACAGAGCAGAAATAGTCATAAACGACATTATTCGACAATAACAGAAATATTATGACATAGATGGTGCCAATTATGCTGCATTAAATTCTTATCAAATGTCCCTCCATGTCCTGACGAACAATGATAGGATTACAACATTATAAAAAGGAGGAACATAAATTATGGAACAAAACACAAGCTTCATACCGGAAATCTATATCGGTGAGAATGGGAACTGGTTTATCAATGGTTATGACACAGGAGTCAAAGCAAGAGGTGACGATGGCATCACGCCTCACATAGGAGTCAATGGCAACTGGTACATAGGGGAATCTGACACGCAGGTTCCGGCCACAGGACCGAAAGGCGGTAGGGGCGAAAAAGGAGAGACAGGCCCAGCTGGTCCGCAGGGTGCCACCGGCGCCACGGGTCCGCAGGGGCTGACCGGCCCCCAGGGATTGACAGGGCCACAAGGTCCGACAGGAGCCACAGGTCCACAGGGAGCCACAGGACCGAAAGGTGATACTGGTGCTGTCGGCCCGCAGGGACCGACCGGCGCAACTGGTCCTAAAGGCGACCCAGGCGTATCAGGACCGCAGGGACCGAAAGGCGACAAAGGCGATACGGGTGCTTCTGGACCTCAAGGCCCGCAGGGACTACAGGGAATCCAGGGCCCGAAAGGTGATAAAGGGGAGCAGGGACCGGCAGGCCCGGTGAATATCGCCAACAATCTTGAGACGACGGAGGAGGGGTATGCGCTAGATGCCAGACAGGGGAAAAAACTCAAAGATACAATAGGTAATAGTTCTATTGTCGAAGTTGGTAGCAATAATAGTGGCTACTATCGTAAATATGCTGATGGGACATTAGAAATGTGGGGATATCGTTCTGTAGCGGTAAAAAATTGGCTGACATACACGTCTTTTGTGTACACTCATATCACGAACGTCTCTTTCCCTGTCGCTTCGATAACAAACGTGACCGATTTACAAATCACCTGTGTACGTAATGGGTTGATGTTTGCAACAGTGGCTACAAGCCAGAACCCCAGGGCGGCATTTGATTTATACATTACAACAACGGCTAGCCTTGAAACAGTAGTTTTTAACTGGCATGCAATCGGACGTTGGAAATAAACCATAGCAGAACATTTTGAGAGCTTGGTGACAGGCTCTCTTTTTAATACGGCTTTAGCCCGTTGAGTATGTAGGAGTTTCTCTAAAGAGAAACGGAGACATGCGAAACAAAAATCCACCTGCTATGCGGGTGGTGGCCCTCTGTAATACAAAAAAATCACCTTTCTGTTATTATAGAGTTGTTCAGGCTACTACAATAACGAGAGGAAAGGTGATTTTAATGGCAAACAAAAGTAACGATTTAGCACATACAAAATGGATGTGTAAATATCACATTGTCTTCCCTCCAAAGTATAGACGAAAAATTATATATAATCAATATAAAGAAAGCATCCGAGATATATTGAAACAGTTATGTTCTTATAAAGGAGTAGAGATAATCGAAGGGCATCTTATGCCCGACCATATCCATATGCTGGTAAGTATACCGCCAAAGATGAGTGTTTCCAGCTTTATGGGATATTTAAAGGGAAAGAGTGCGTTGATGATATTTGAAAAGCACGCAAACCTGAAGTATAAGTTTGGGAACAGACATTTTTGGTCAGAAGGATACTATGTAAGTACCGTTGGACTAAATGAGGCAACCATAAAAAAGTATATACAGGAGCAGGAAAAAAGCGATATTCTACGAGACAAGTTAAGTGTAAAGGAATACGAGGACCCCTTTAAGGGGTAGCCAAGTAGTACAAATGCCCTTTTAAGGGCGGCGACGAGTCAAGGGCATAGTAGCTTGAACAAAGTGAAAGCCAGCGTCTTTAGGCGCTGGCCGGTAACAGAGGCTTATAGCCTCAGGGCAAACCACCCGTTTTACGGGTGGTCAAGATTGATAGGAAATATAATATGAATAACAAAGAATCAAATCTATCTTTGGGCAGTATGGGAAGAAGGAGCAAGACGAACCGTATCATACATCACCACGCGGAGGTATCGCCTGTTCGGTGTTGCATAACTGTATAATTTACGATGTAAAGAGAAAATGGTTCAGTATACAGAAAACCCGCAATCCCTCTGTTTTCAAAGGATTGCGGGTTCTGATGATTTTTTCGGATATGGAGTATACGGGATTCGAACCCGTGGCCTCAACAATGCGAATGTTGCGCGCTCCCAGCTGCGCTAATACCCCATAACGACAGTATACCACTACAAGATGAAAAAGAAAAGTAGTGTATCGATATTCGTAAAAAATGAACAGAAGGCAGGTATTGATTTTTATTAATTTTGAAATGTTGAAAAAGGCTTTAAAAGCATATAAGATGTTCTTATACGGAGGTAGGAATATGCAGACCAAAAAAGAAAGCATCAGGGAAGAAATACTCAGGGCGGCACAAAAAGAATTCCTGCTTCATGGTTATGAAGCTGCCTCTATGCGGGTAATTGCAAAAAAAGCGAATACAACGCTGGGAAATATATACCATTACTTTCCGAACAAGGAGGCAATCCTATCTGAGATATTGGAAGAACCGCTGGAAAAGCTTTCAAAACTGGTAGAGGATCATCTGGAATTACAGGTCAGGGCCTATACGATGGACGAAATGCTGGACGCGATAAGGGAAATGGATGATTTGAGTAATTATAAAGAGTTTCAGTACATGCTTGATGAACGGCTGCTCATCCTGTTTGAATTAAGAACGACCCGTTTCATCGAAGCAAGGGAAGCGTTTGTTAAAAAGTTCAAAAACCATATGGCATGGCATCTTGGCATGGAAGACAGCGATTCCCCATATATTGACATATTGACTTCAACATTTATCTCCTGCATCCGCCACGTATTGTTAGAGCATAAAGATACGGAAGATGCCCAGAAAGAATTTATCAAGGTATTTAAGATGCTGTGTACAGGGCTGGTTGTCAACGAGCAAAAGCTGTAACCGGCTGTAAAATAATGAGAACTGCCTTCTGACAGGAGGCAGTTTTTTTACTTCCTGAGATTTGAATAATGAACAGCTGTTAAGTTGTGATTTTTATACAGGCGTTGCTATTGTAAATCAATACAGAAGCCGTTAATATAAGAGCCACAAAAGAACCGGAACGGGCGGGATACCGTACATCCGGGACGGTATACATTAAAAGGAGAGGCAGAAAGCATGAGTATCGTGGCATTAAAAGACGTAAGCAGAATATATGAAAGCGGAGGACGAAAGGTATATGCCCTTAACAAAGTATCATTTACAGTAGAAGAAGGAGAATTTACTGTCATACTGGGACCGAGCGGAGCGGGCAAAAGTACGCTTCTGAATATTCTTGGAGGAATAGACCACGCAGATGAAGGGGAGATAAGGATTTCCGGTCTGGACATCGCAGCGTTGAACGAAAAGGAGATGTCTGGCTACCGGGCCGAAAAGGTAGGGTTCGTATTTCAATTTTACAATCTGATACCGACATTGACCGTCCGCGAAAACGTGGCTCTTATGAAAGAGCTGAAAAAGGATGCCGCGTCCCCGGATGAAGCTCTTAAAAAAGTCGGCCTCAAAGACCACGGGCGTAAATTTCCGGACCAGCTGTCAGGCGGAGAACAGCAGAGGGTATCTATCGCGAGGGCGATAGCAAAGAATCCCGATTTGCTGCTCTGTGACGAACCGACAGGCGCCCTGGACAGCGAGACAGGCTGTATGGTGCTGTCAGAGCTCAGAAGGCTATGCAAGGAGGAAGGCTGTACGACGCTCATCGTCACTCATAACGCTAACCTTGCCCAGGCAGCAGACAGAATCATCAAGGTAAAGAATGGCCGGGTCGTAGAGAATCACGTGAATGAACAACCTGTTAGTATAGAAGAGGTGGACTGGTAATGTTAACAAGAAAGATGCTGCGGGATATATATAAAAATAAAGTACAGTTTACCGCCATTTTCCTCATGATGTTTATTGGATGTTTCCTTTTTTCCGGAATTACCGGAGAATGGAAAGGCCTGGAGAGGAATTTTAATAATTATTTACATAATCAGAATATGGCAGATATCTGGGCATTCCATCATTTTACAGAAAATGACCTGGAGCAGGTCAGGAATGATGACCGCATTACAGAAGCGGAAGGCAGGATGCTCCTGCCGATGGTTCCCACTGATAACAGAGAAGCATCGCTGGATACCTATGTGGCAGAAAGTGACAACATATCAAGGCTTCATGTCAAGGAGGGGCTCCCGTTTGACAGCAGCCAAAAAGGCATATGGCTGGATGCGCTGTATGCCGAAGAGAATCATTACAAGGTCGGCAGCTACATGGGGTTACAGTACAAAGGACTGGAAATCAAGGGGAAGATTCTCGGTCTTGTCTATAGCCCGGAATATATATATGGTGCATCCGAAGGCGGTATGATGCCGGAACATAAGAATACGGGATTCGCATGGATTAGTCCGAAGCTTCTGCCAGAGGAAGTTCCATACATCTTGAACGAGATTGTGGTGAAGACTGCAGGTCCGGAGAATAAGCAGCTCATACAGGATATACTTGATGACGGTAATGTGGTTGCGATAGAGGCATCCAGATATCCGGGCATATCCATGGTAAATGATGAGATAGAGCAGCACAGGACGATAGGAACGGCCTTTTCAGCTGCATTTCTTCTGATAGCCGTGATGATTGTCATGACAACCATGCATCGGCTGCTGAAGAACCAGAAGATGCAGATAGGCATACTGAAGGCATTGGGTTTTACAAAGAAGAAGCTGATTATCCATTATCTGTCACACAATGCCTTTATCTGCCTTGCCGGAGCACTTGGAGGGTTCGTGTGCGGATATCGTTTTCTTCCGGGACTGATATACGGGTTTATGAAGCAGTTGTACGTATTGCCTCTGTGGGGAGGGTATCTGCCTCCTGCCTATTATCTTCTGCCGCTTGGCTGCACGTCCCTCTGTGTGATTATCAGCGGTCTGATCTGCCGGAAATACCTTAAGCCGGACGCGGCCACTGTATTGTATGCTGATATGCCTAATGGAGGTGTGAAGGAACTTCCAAGAGCAGCCCGCTGCCTTGGATTTGCAGGAAGATGGAATCTCAGGGACATCGCCAGGAACAGGCTGAGAAGTGTTATGAGCCTGTGCGGCATCCTCGGCTGTACGGCGCTTCTTTTCTGTGCGTTTGCGCTATATGATACATTTGTAAATCTATCGGACTGGACGTTTACGAAACAGCAGGACTATGAATGCAAGATAACGGATCTGCCAAAGGAACAAGGACAACAGGACATTCTCGCGATGACGGACGGGGAATATCTGATGGAGAGCAGCGCATCCATCCTTACAGGAGAAGCGTCATCAGAGCCAGACGGTGAAGGAGCCAGGAAAAGTAAGAAGGTGGAGAAAAAAGACGTTACACTTACCGTGGCAGAAAGCACGCGATATGTGAAGCTGGCGGAAAATCTGGAAACATTTACAAAGGTGGATGGAGGAATCGCGCTGTCAAAGAAGACGGCAGACAGCCTTGGAATCAGGAAGGGGGATGTCATCACATGGAAACCAGCAGGCGGCAAATCGTATATAAGGTCTGAAGTTAAAGCAATCATCCGTACGCCGCTTAGCCAGGGGATTGTCATGATGAGGGCAGATTATGAGGACACAGGCCAGGTATATGAGCCAAGTGCCATCATCGGAAAGGAGCCGGAACATGGCTTTGGCTTTTACGAAGACGAATGCAGCATATCATACCAGACGGAGCTTACCAAGAGTGTGGATTCTATGATGGATGGAATGGTGATGATGATAACTATCCTCGTACTTGGAGCGGTGATTCTTGGAAGTGTCATGTTGTATAACCTGGGCATCCTGTCTTATATGGAACGGTACCGGGAATTTGCGACGATGAAGGTGCTCGGATTTGCAGATAAGAAGATACGGAAGATAATGATACAGCAGAATGTATGGCTGTCCGTACTTGGGATACTTATCGGCATGCCGGCGGGATACGGCCTGCTTTACTATCTGCTTTCCACCATACCGGACTCTATGGATATACCCGTATATATAAAGGCTGAATCGTGGGTGCTGAGCGCGGCCGGAACGCTTATGCTGTCCTTCCTGATCAGCCGGATAGTGTCCAGAAAGATTCCTCACATTGACATGGTAGAGGCACTGAAGGCGGAGTAATTGGGAGTTTAGTGAAGCAGGACGCCGCGGGGAGGTAGGGGGCAGATGCTCCGATGCGTCCGGGAACTGCGACTCTCACACAGATTCCTAAGATTGTGGAGTGTTCGCCGATAGCGGCTTTCACCCCACAATCCAAGGAATCTGGTGAGGATTCTTAAGTCCCTCCCGCTTAGACCTTCGCATCTGCCCCATACCTCCCCAGCGGCTATCTGCTTTACTGGCATGGGCGGGGGTGGCGGTGTGACGTTGCTGGCAGATGGAAGGGCTTTGGCTGTGTCAGCATAGTGATAAGGGGCTAAGCAAGCTAAAGCCCTTTGACGAAAAGAATCCTAATATAAGAAGAGCAGGAATCAAGTACGAGGATGCTTATAAGATGACATCTCCTGCCTGGTTCCGGCTCTTCTTGCAGCAACAGCGTGTATGCCTCGCTACAATTGCTTAACAACGAACATATTCGCCAGCCTGATTCATCTGGACTAGCAAAACTCTTATCATTCATCTGCTCTTTGTGTTATTCACATTAAGCTTGTGATATTTTATCATTCATCTCACGCAGCCAGCGTTCATCCGCTGGCCAGTAACGACACACAGCCGCCCTTGCCCTTGTTAGTAAAGTAGATAGCGGGCGGGGAGCCGGGTGGGAGATGCGCAGGTGTAAGCGGTAGAGGCGGAGAATCCGCCCCGGAATCCTTAGTTTGCGGGAGAGGAGCTGCTATCAGCGACTCTGCCGCAAAGTTAGGAGGCCGTGGGCTAGTCGGAGCCTCGTACGCATCGGAGCAGATGCCACCCGGCTCCCCGCCCGCAGCCACTTTACTTCCCCCCCCACTTTTGTTCTGATATCCATAGGCCTGCCAGGGTCAGCAGCATGCCGATACAAGACTTTATTGTAATCTGCTCTTTCAGCACGATTACAGAGGCAGTCACGGTGATGACAGGCACGAGGTAGATGTAGACGCTCGTCCTTACTGCTCCGAGGATCCGTACGGCAGCGTTCCATGTGACGAAGCAGAGCGCGGAGGCTCCCAGTCCCAGGAAGAGCATGTTTCCGAGACTGATTGGACTTATCAGCGCTTTTAGGTCTGGAGTGAACCCAGAGAAGAGCATCACCGGGACCATGAACATGATACCGTAGAAGAAGACTCTTCTAGTCGTTTCTATCGTGGAATATCCGAACCCGGAGATTTTCTTCGTAAGTACAGAATAGCAGGCCCAGATGAAAGCAGCCAGCAGCGCAAGGAAGTCTCCGGTCGGGTTCAGGCTTGCACTTCCGTCCGAAAAGCTGATCAGGCTGATTCCGGCCATGGCAGCCACGAATCCAAGAAAAAATGGTATGCCGAGTGGTTCCTTCTCCCGTGAGACGAGCCGCGTAAGTATGGCAGTGAAGAACGGGGCTGTGGAGATGATAACCCCCACGTTGGATGCCTGTGTCATTGTCAGGGAGATGTTCTCCAGCAGATAATAAAGGCAGATGCCACACAGGCCCGCGAGGAGAAAGGTTCCTTCCTGCTTTCTGCTTTTTAGCGGCATAAGCTTTGGCCGGACGCACCAAAGTGCGATGTAGCCGATGATAAACCGGATAAATAATATCTCGATAGGTGTAAAGTCTTTAAGCAGCACCTTTGTGGAAATGAAAGTAGTGCCCCAGATAAGTATGGTTATAAAGGCGGCCAGATGGCCTTTGGCTCTGTTTGTCTCTGACATGTCTGTTATCGTTCCTCTCTCTTGCCTTTGTATGTATTCTTTGCCGGCGCATCCTTGGATGTGCCGGTACCTCAATCTGTAAATATCCGCTGGTACTGCTTGGGAGTAAGGCCTGTAAATTCCCGGAAGAAGTTTGTAAAGTGGCTCTGGTCCGAGAATCCGGCCATATCGGACGCATCGATAGGCGGTACGCCCTGTTCCAGAAACTTCTTGGCCCGTCCAAGACGTACGGTCTGGAGATAGCGGTATGGGGAGACACCTACCTGTCGGGTAAAGGACCTTATGAGATATGATTTCCCGAAGCTCGTCATAGTAAGCAGGTCATCCAGAGTTATGTTATCGGCGAAATGTTCGTCCATATAGCTGCAAAGCGTCTGTATCTGCGGATTGGGATGTATAATTTCCACCTCATCAAAAGGTGCGGCATAGTCTTCCAGAACTTGATGGAGCAGGAAGAAGAATGCCTCCTCCCTTTCCAGGCGCGGACCGCCCTTTAATATGGCGTCATACAGTCTTCCGAGCGATTGGGTGATATCGCTCTGGTACACGACGTTTTGGGTGAAATGCGGGACAAACGGCTTCCCTGTGATTTCGGACGCGGCTCTTTCCATGATATCCGTAGGGATGTTGACAGCCCGGTAATCCAGTATCTCGCCTCCGAGGGGCGCGCAGTAATGGTTGTCGTTAGGGTTGAACAGGATGAGGTCCCCGGCTGTCAGGTCGTACTCCTGTGCCTTGCACCAGAGATGCCTCCTGCCGCCTTCCACGAAGCCGATGACATAGAATTCGTGAAAATGGTTGGGGAATTTCTGGACGATTCCACTTAAGTTGTATGCTTCTATCTTCAAATCGCGGTCGTAGTATACGTGCCGCTGTTCCTGCTCTCTTGGCATTATATTCCTCCCTGATGGCGCTTCTGATGTACTGATGATATTTTAACACATCTTCGGAAAGTTTTCTTGAATGATGTGACACTTATGTTATACTTGGTAAAAAGGAGGATGTGAATATGAGATATGAGATCCAGGGCGAGACGCTTCCGGTTGTCATCTGCCAGCTTGAGGCCGGGGAGAGGATGATTACAGAAGGCGGAGGCATGGCATGGATGTCGCCCAACATGCTGATGGAGACGACGACCAACGGTGGAATCGGGAAAGCGTTTGGGCGGATGTTCACCGGTGAGAAGATGTTCCAGAATATCTATACGGCTCAGGGCGGCGAAGGCATGATTGCATTTGCATCAAGCTTTCCGGGCTCAGTGGAGGCGTTTGAAATCGGGCCGGGGCAGGAGATGATATTGCAGAAAAGTGCGTTTCTTGCGGGAGAGGCAGGAGTGGATATGTCGGTGTTCTTCAACAAGAAGTTCAGTTCAGGACTGTTTGGAGGAGAGGGGTTCATCATGCAGAAGGTAAGCGGTCGCGGCATGGTATTTGCCGAGTTCGACGGGCATGTGATTAATTACGAACTCCAGACGGGGCAGCAGATTGTAGTAGATACCGGCCATCTGGCAGCGATGTCTGCCACTTGCAGCATGGAGATACAGAGTGTTCCGGGCGTGAAGAACATGCTGTTTGGAGGCGAGGGCATCTTTAACACCGTCATTACAGGACCGGGTAAAGTCTGGCTTCAGACGATGCCTATCAGCAATGTAGCGGGTGTGCTCAGACCGTATCTTCCGTCATCAGGCTCGTAAGCCTGGCGGAACAAATCATAAGATGGGAGCAGGATATGACAGAGAAGGAATTGATGTTATCAGAACAACTATACCTTGCAGGTGACGAAGAACTTACGAGAGAGTTCATGCGGGCCAAGCGGCTTACACGGCTGTATAACAGTACGACTGAGGAACAGATGGATTACCGCGCGCAGCTTCTGAAAGAACTGTTCGCAAAGACAGGAGAGAATCTGCACATCGAACCTACCTTCCGCTGTGATTACGGCACGAACATCTCCATAGGAGAGAATTTCTATGCCAATTACGACTGTATCATCGTAGACGTATGCAGCGTTACGATAGGAGACAACGTATTCTGGGGGCCGCGGGTATGCGTCTATACCGCAGGGCACCCGATTGACGCAAACGTGCGCAGTACACAGCTGGAATTCGGCAGGAAAGTATCCATTGGCAGCGATGTGTGGATAGGCGGCAATACGGTCATCAACCCGGGAGTGAGCATCGGAGATAATGTAGTGATAGGATCCGGCTCTGTAGTGACGAAGGATATCCCTTCCGGAGTGATAGCAGCGGGCTGTCCGTGCAAAGTGCTGCGTAAGATCAATGAGGACGACAGGATATACTGGGAAGAGCAGGAACAAAAGTACAAAGCCAACAAAAGAGATTAGAAAGAAGGTACGGTAAAGATATGATGAGAGATCCGGTTCAGACGATAGGCAATCTGATAGATAAAAGCAATCTGAACGTTGTCAACTACATAGATGAGGAGGGGTATCCCGTCAGCAGAGCCATGCTTGCGCCAAGGGAACGTGATGGGATCCGGACCTTCTGGTTCACGACGAATACATCATCTAACAAGGTGAAGTGCTATCGGGAAAATGCACAGGCAAGCATATATTTTGTCGATAAGCGGTTCTACCGCGGCGTATGCCTTATGGGGACGATGGAGGTGCTGGAGACGGCGGAAGCGAAGGAAAGGATCTGGCGTGACGGAGATACGATGTATTATGAAGAAGGCGTGACGGATCCGGACTACTGTGTACTGAAGTTCACGGCAGTAAAAGGGCGGTATTACAGCAATTTCCATTCGGAGGATTTTGGGATACAATAATGGATAAATACGAAGTTCTAAAACAATATTTTGGATATGACGAGTTCCGGGACGGACAGAATGAGCTGATTGACAGCATCCTCGAAGGAAGAGACACGCTTGGCATCATGCCGACCGGTGCCGGCAAGTCGCTCTGCTATCAGATACCGGCACTCCTGATGCAGGGTATTACGCTCGTCATATCACCGCTTATATCACTGATGAAAGACCAGGTCGAAGCGCTGAATCAGGCAGGGGTCCATGCGGCGTATCTGAACAGCTCGCTTACTCTGAACCAATACCACACGGCGCTGCGGTACGCGAAGGAAGGACGGTATCCCATCATCTATGTGGCTCCTGAGCGGCTGGATACGGGCGAGTTCCTGGACTTTGCCCTTCATACGGACATCTCTATGGTGGCGGTAGACGAGGCGCACTGCGTATCACAGTGGGGACAGGATTTCAGGCCCAGCTATCTGAAGATCGTAGACTTTATCGAGCAGCTTCCTATGCGTCCTGTGGTGAGCGCGTTTACCGCGACAGCCACGAAGGAAGTCAGGGAGGATATTGCAGATATACTGCAGCTTCAAAATCCTCTTGTCACTTCTACCGGTTTTGACCGTCCGAACCTGTACTTTGCGGTATACGCCCCGAAGGATAAGCTTGGGGCCCTGATGAACTATGTAGAGCGGCACAGAAATGAGAGCGGCATCATCTACTGCCTGACACGTAAAAATGTGGAGGATGTGTGCGGCAGGCTTAAGGAGGCGGGATTCTCTGCCACAAGATACCATGCGGGCCTCGGTGACCAGGAACGGAAGTCGAACCAGGAAGACTTCATCTATGACCGCTCAGATATCATGGTGGCGACAAATGCATTTGGCATGGGGATAGACAAATCCAACGTCAGATATGTAGTGCACTACAATATGCCGAAAAATATGGAGAGCTACTATCAGGAGGCAGGAAGGGCAGGAAGGGACGGCGAAGCATCCGAGTGCATCCTTCTGTACGGCGGCCAGGATGTGGTGACGAACCAGCTCTTTATAGACAATAACAAGGAGAATGATCAGCTGGATGAGCTGACGATGGAGATTGTAAGAGAGAGGGACAGGGAGCGCCTGAGGAAGATGACGTTCTACTGCTTTACAAACGAATGCCTCCGGGACTACATTCTTCGTTATTTTGGAGAGTACGGGAGCAACTACTGTGGTAACTGCAGCAACTGCCTGTCGCAGTTTGAGACGGTGGATGTCACAGAGAGCGCAGCTGCTATCATCAGCTGCGTATCATCCTGCCGGCAGCGCTATGGCGTCAATGTCATACTGGATACCGTGCATGGCGCGAAGACGGCGAAGATCCGCCAGTACCATATGGATAAAAATCCACAGTATGGGGCGCTGGCTAAGGTCCCTGCCTACCGTCTCCGGCAGATTGTCAACCATCTGCTGCTCGGAGAATATCTCATGCTGACGACGGACGGCTACAGTATCGTTAAGCTGACCGCCAGATCAGGACAGGTACTCGACGGGGAAGAGCAGATTACGATGAAGATGCCCAAGGAGGCAGAGAAGGAAACGAAGAGCCACAAGAAGGCAAAGGGCGGAAAGACAAAAGCGGCCGGGCTTTCCGCGGCAGATGAGCCTATGTTCGAGAGGCTGAGGGCACTCAGGATGGAAATAGCAAGAGAAGAAAAAGTGCCCCCGTATCTCGTGTTTTCTGACAAGACACTTGTCCACATGTGCGTGGAGAAGCCGGCAGATAAGCAAGGTATGCTGTCTGTCTCCGGAGTGGGAGAGTATAAGTATGACAAATACGGCGAACGGTTTTTGGAGGAGATACGGAAGCTCCGGTAATATGCCGGCGTATGCTGAATAAGGCTGAAATCTAAAGGCCGTGTGCGAGAAGAAATTTTTCGAATTTCTTCTCGCCGAATATTTCATTCGTTATGAATTCTCCGTCATAATAGAAGCTGTACGTCGTAAAAGGAGAAGGCGCCTCCTGAGCCTGGCGGGCTGTCTCCAGCTTGTGTACCGCAATGGAAGTCCCATGCACTCTGGCGATGTCCTGGATAAGAGGGACATACTTAAAAGTATGAGGACATTGGCTCGTGTAGTACAGGACCATTCCCTTTTCTTCAATCCTTCCAGATGTGGCACAGCCCTTGAATTTTGGCACAGGCGAAGTATCTGAAAAAGGAAGATAGTAGAGCACGAAATACGGGCTGGCAGTATCGGCAGCGGTAAAGCCTTTATACTTCATATAGTCCGGGTCTGGCAGATAGCTTCTTTTTTTCTCAGAGGCGATAATCGTGATGCCGCATTTCCCCTTTTCCTTTGCATCTTCGATGCATTGATGGAGCAGCTCGTTTGAATATCCCTTCCCCTTATACTGTCCCGATATCCAGAAACAGTTGATGTGCATGTACCCTGGTGCGTCAATCGGATACCAGGCATTTTCGGCAGGCATGTATTCGATAAAAACTTTGCCTCTTACGTCTGCTTTCAGAAACACAAGCCCGTCCGGCAGGTTCTCTTTCATCCATGCCTTTTTGGAAGAGACGCAGTTTTCCCCTTTCTTGTCTGCGATACAGCAGCAGATATGCTCTTTCTCTATATTTTTCTCGTCAACAGTTATAAATTCCATCTTTTAATCTCCTTTTAGTTGTATTTGCTCTATTGTAACAGATGTAATCTGACAACGCTTGTCAGGTTTCCTGCAATTATTTGAGTCTGCTGCTTCCGGCTGTATCTTATGCGTCTGATCCTGTATCTGGCGACATAGATATTGTCGGCCTGGACATTTACCGATATAATGGAATCAGCACGAAAAGAGAGGGTAGAGAATATGTATCATGTTGCTATCTGTGATGACGATATGCTGGTGCGGATGCTCATCCGCACAGCGGTAGAAAGGTCCGGCGCAGAGTGCCTGATTAGTGAATTTGCCGACGGGACAGACCTGATAGACGGATATGAGGGATATGATGTGCTATTCCTGGATATCGATATGCCTGAGACAGACGGGCTGGAGGCGGCCGCCGTAATCAGAAGGACAGACCACGCCGTCAGAATCATCTATGTCACCGGCTATGAGGATTATATGAGCCGTTCTTTTCTTGTACACCCGTTTGCATTTCTTCTAAAACCTGTGGATGAGGAGGAGATCAGGAGCCAGTTCATAGAGGCATGTGACTATGGCAAAGAGAGAGGACGGGAGGGGCCCCTTCATTTCGCTGCCTGCGAAGGTGTGTTAGAAATGGATGTGTATGATATATATTACATGGAATATGTGGGGCGGAAGATACGCATGGTGACAAAGAACGGGGAATATTTTCTGAGGGGAAAGATTACCGAACTGGCGGAGCGGATGGAAGCATATGGTTTTGCTGCCCCACACAAGAGCTTTACCGTGAACCTTTACCATGTAAAGTCAATCAGAGGATATGATATCCATATGATGAACGGTGATATCATACCACTGTCACAAAAACGATCCGCACAGTTCAGGGGACGGCTTAGCAGACGGCAGGCAGAATATATCTAGTCAGGAGGAACGCAGGTGGGCTTTATAGAATCAAGTATGTGGAACAGCATTCTGGCTATGGCTGAAACGGTGGTACTCACTGTCTGTACATGGTATTTTATGAGCCATACGGAACAGAATATAACGAAGCCGGCTAGGGGAAGGCTGCTTGCATTTTCCGTGTTCTGGGCCGGATACGCGGCATTGTCTTACGGTTTTAGCTATTCTTCCTGGGGCAATATTCCAGCCATACTGTTCATGGCAGCCGGGTCGATGTTCATCGGGCATAAGTTATATAACAGCAGGAGGATGTACCTGTTCTATTACTTCCTCTATCCGGTCACATATGTCCTGATGCAGATATTCGTCATCTATCTCGTGTATGGGTTTATCATGTCCCAGTGGGGTATGTTCGTGTTTGATTACTATTCTGCCAACATTGCCCTCATTATCAAGCAGCTGGCGGCCCTTTTACTGACCGGGGTGTGGGTGGCGATGCTGAACCGCAGGCAGTTCGAGGACGTGTCGGGCTTCCAGTTTGCCGGACTTTTTCTTCCTCCGCTGATCAGTGCATTTATCATCGCGTCACTCATCGTGCTTGGCAATGTTTACATACAGTTGTACGGAGCGTATCTGGTTATTATGGATATATGCTTCCTGGTGTTCATGAATCTGTATATCCTGTATCTGTTTTCCTATCAGTCCAGGAACAGGAAGCTGAAGGAAGAGCTGAAGACGTTCCAGAGACAGAGCGAGATGCAATACCATTATTATGAAAAGCTGGAAGAGAAGTACGAGTCGTCAAGAAAGCTGATTCACGATATGCGCAACCATCTCCAGTCGATAGAGGCGCTCTGCCAGATGAGCAGAAGTGAGGCAGGCAATGCCTATGCCAGGGATATGCACAGAATGCTGGACAGCTTCGCACAGCGTCAGTACACGGACAGCCATATGCTGAATATCATATTGAATGACAAGGCGGAGACGGCCAGGCAGAAGAACATACGCATGGAAGTCAGTATAGGCAAGATACGGCTTGGGCATATGAAGGACATGGATGTGACGACCGTATTTGCCAATCTTCTGGATAATGCGCTGGAGGCGGCAGAAAGGTCAGGAGATAAGAGATATATTACTGTTAAGGCAGATTCCTTCCGTGAATTCAGCGTTGTTAAAATATGTAATTCATATGACCCTGCGGCGGATAAAAACGGGAAAGATTCTGTACACAGAGGGATTGGACTTGGTAATGTTCGACAGACGCTGAAGCGCTGCGGGGGCGGCATGGATATTGAAGAAAAGGACCGGGAATTTGCGGTTAGCATTACGATACCGGGCCCGGAAGGAGATGCGGCTGAAACAAGATGAAGATAGTGATTGGGAATCAAAATGGAGGAGGAGACAAGATGAAGAGCTTTTTTGTAGTGATTGGTGTTGCATTACTCATAGGGAGCATCTCAGGCTGTGCAAAGAGCCAGAAGCTTTCCGAAGATTATGACGAAAATGAGGTGAAGAAGGCGGCGGAAGAGGTGATCGGCTTGGTGAACGCGGGAGAGTACGAAAAGCTGGCAGAAGAGAAATGGAGCGCACAGCTTAAGTCGGCACTTCCGGCAGAGACGATGGTCAGCGAAGTGCAGCCTGTCATAGAAGAGCTGGGGGCATTTAAGAGCTATGGGGAGGAGGCGGTGGCCGGAAGCGAAGATAAAGATACGGAGCAGGAATTTGCGGTGGCTGTCGTCAAGGCTCAATATGAAGAACGCAAAGCGCAGTATACGATTTCGTTTGATAAGAATATGAAAGTGGCTGGTTTTTTTATTAAATAGAAAGGGATGAACTATGTATATATTTTTGTTCTGCATGGTCCTGCTGACTCCGGCCGTTGTGGCACTGATTGGATGCATATGGAGGAAACATCCCCCCGCTTCGATAAATCTGGCATATGGGTATCGGACAAAGAGGTCCATGATGAATAAAGGGACATGGATCTATGCACATAAATGCTGTGGGACCGTGTGGTGCAGAGGAGGCATCATTCTGCTATTGCTGTCGGCGGCAGCTATGGTGTTATTGAAAGACAGAGACTATGAGACTGCGTCTATGTATATTGTAAGCGTTCAGCTCGTGGCTGTCTGCCTGTCTATCGTGCCGGTCGAATCATCGCTTAAGAAGCACTTTGATGAATATGGCAGACGTATATGGTAACAGGTATAAATTGAGGGACTGGGTAAAACCAGCCCCTCTTTTCCGGCTAGCCATTAGATATTAAACATGTATCGGCAGAGGTTATGTTATACATTTTGAACTTCATTTGCTATAATATAGGATAAGGTATATTGCAGAATTGTATTTTTATAGAAAGCAGGTGCCGGGATGATTAAGAATAAAAGTATAGATAATGGCAGAGAATTTGACTGGGGACGCACCTCAGAAGATTACGCGTTACAGGCATAGACATATCAGCGGACCAGATTGGACAGGCGAAGGCCTTGGCAGAGGAATCTGGGATGAAGATAGAGTTCTGCTGTGTACCTGTGGAGGAGAGCCATTTTCCAAACAACCATTTGGCGCTGTAACAGCAGGCCAGAGCGAACAGCTTATCTTGAAGTACAATCCTGAATGGACAGGCTGCAATGAGATGAGACATCCGATAGCGGTACCGGACATTTATCATGAGTTTTTTACAATAGAAAATGAGGATGTGTTCGATGTGCACGTACCTTTTACAAGAAAGAGCTGGAATGGCAGGATGAAAGCATGCCGGGGCATCATATTCAAGGGGGTAAGAAGGAATGAAAGAAAAGAAAGGCATCATTATATTAAGTGTGGCAGCCCTGATATTTAGCGTACTGTCGACAAGCATAGGCTTTGGACTTCTGGGAGATTCAGGACTCAGCTTTCTGCTTCGGGTACTTTGCGGATTCTGCTTTATCGTGACGCCATTGCTGATCATACAGCTTATCATCTCTGTATTTAAGAAGGATAGATGACAGGAACAAGGATGGATGAGGTATGTCGGATGATTCGGAAGATGAAGAAGAAAGACTTGGATAAGGTGATGGAGATCTGGCTCGATACGAATATCAAGGCCCACAATTTTATCCCAAAGAGCTATTGGGAGAACAATGCCCAATCCGTGCGGGAGATGATTTCAGAGGCAGAGGTCTATGTGTATGAATCGGATGCAGATGGAGAGATTCAGGCATTTGCAGGAGTATCCGGCAGTCATATCGCCGGCTTATTTGTGGATGGCGCAGCCCAGTCAGGTGGGATTGGGAAAGCGCTTCTGAATTATTTGAAGGATAAAAGGCCGGCATTGGGATTATGCGTGTATGAGAAAAATGAGCGTGCCGTCCGTTTCTATAAACGCGAAAAATTCCAGGCTGCATCAGAAGGCATCGATAAGGATACCGGAGAAAAAGAGATTATAATGACGTGGGATGCCCGAAGCGGTGCATAGCGGCAGAGAAAGCAGGATAGGACATGAACAATACAGAGATCAGAACAATGTTGAAAGAGATGGCAGAACCAGAATTCCAGAAGTTTTCCAGCTCACTTATACCCGAGATTCCCTCAGGCAGCGTCATCGGCGTCCGCCTGCCCAGGCTGCGCAAACTGGCAAAACAGATAGCGAAAGAAGACTGGCGCACATATCTTCAGACGGCATCAGACGCAAGCTTTGAGGAAATCATGCTCCAGGGTATGGTAATCGGTTATGCGAAAGCTGGAATACAGGAGATACTAAGCTGCATAGATGCATTTCTGCCCAAGATAGATAACTGGTCCGTTTGCGACAGCTTCTGTACAGGGCTCAAGATAACAAAGGAACACCCGGAAGAGATGTGGGCATACATACAGACAAAGCTTAGGTCCAGGCGACCGTACGACATCCGCTTTGCAGTAGTCATGCTAATAGATTATTATATCGACGGCGTATATATCGAGCAGGCATTATCAGCCATGGAACAGATACACGAAGACTCATACTATGTAAGAATGGCTGTAGCCTGGGCAGTGTCCATGTATTACGTATACGATCCGAACTATACGGAGACATTTCTGCGGCATACGGCCTTAGACGATTTTACATATAACAAAGCACTTCAGAAAATATGCGAATCGAGGCAGGTGACGAAAGAAACAAAAGAAAAAATTCGGGGGATGAGGAGGAAATTTTCATAGGGGTCAGACCCCTGTGTTGAAAGGGGTCTGACCCCTATGAAAATTATGGAAATAGTCAGTCAATTTGCAGAGGGTAAAATCTTGTCTCCTCTCATTGGATCTGCGCTTCCGGCACCAGTTAGACATTCATATCTTTTAAGGAACGAATCAGTTCAATATCCTCAGCCATGAGCCTCAGATTCGAAGTATAATTCTGCCCATCGGGCGTAGACACCGCAATTTCAACAACGGTCCCTTCTGTAAGTGCATGTTCAGAGACGGCTTCCAAAAATAAAGGAAACTTTGGATGCCTGGCTTTAAACTTTTCCAATTGAGTTTTCAGCTGCTGTAACAGAGCAATGGAATTTAAATTCATTCTTTTATTACCTCCACATTTTATCAGTCTGGTCCAGGTCCTGCGTATACCTGATATCGCTACAACTATAGCGGATTTGCCGGTAAATGTCAAAGCGGAGGGCCGGTGAAAATAAAGTGGGCAGGACTATAAAAATGTATTGGATCCATACAAAAAATAATGTAGAATGTTAGGAAACTGATTGATTATGATATGACAAAGAGGAGGCCTGAAATGAAGATAGATATTCCTGATTACAAAGTGTTAGACTTGAAGTATCTGGTACTCGATTACAACGGCACAATCGCAGTGGATGGAAAGATTCCACAGGGAGTGAGGAAACAAATCAAAGCCTTAGCGGAACAAGTCGATGTCTATGTGCTCACAGCGGATACATACGGGAGCGCGGAAGAAGAATGTGCCGGACTGCCTGTGAAGATAGAGACGTTCCCGTCCGGGAATGCGATGGCAGCCAAAGATGCGATTGTGGAATCCCTTGGCAGGGAAAACTGTGCATGTATGGGGAATGGAAGAAATGACCAGCTCATGTGCAGGATGGCGGCGTTATCTATCGCTGTAATGGATTCGGAAGGCATGTGTGGCAAACTGATCAGGGAAGTGGATGTATGTGTCCGCTCGATTGAAGAAGGCCTTGAGCTGATGCTGAACCACAAGCGTCTGATAGCAACTCTGAGAGGGTAGCCTGCCGCCATGATACATAGCCCGACACAGAAAAAACACATTATCATCATATTTTTACCAAATGATCCGTATATAGTAAATGTTGAATTTACTGAGTACGGTGCGGGCAAGTGTTTGTGTCCGTGCGCCGCGCCGGCACAGGATGACAACTGCGACAGAAAGGGTGAAATATATGAAGAAAAGAATTGTCTGTGTTCTGGCAGGAACGCTCATTACCGCTATGGCCACTTCGGGATGCCAGAAGGGCAGTACGGAAGAAAAGACGGAAACATTATATGGGGAGATTGCAGAAATAGACGGAGACAAGATTACGCTGGCACTCGCAGAGGAGCCTGAGATGGGAGAGGCTCCGACAGGAGAAAAGCCGGATAAGGAATCTGTATCAGACGGTGAAGCTCCGGAAGGTGAAGTCCCGGACGGCGAAGCTCCTGGCGGAGGAGATATGCCGCAGGGTGGTCCGGGAGGAATCAACCTTACAGGAGAAGAGCAGACAATCACAACAGACAACGATACAAAGATAGAAAAGACGAGCCCTAAAGGTGGAGAACCTGGGAACGAGGAGGGCACTAAGGAGGATGCAGACGCACAGGCAGATACAAAAGAGGCGTCCCTGGATGATCTCAAAGAAGGAGATGTCGTATCCGTAGAGATACAGGGAAAAAAAGCAGCCAGCATTACGATTCAGAACATGGGCAGCATGTCAGATGCAACGACTGGAAACATTGAACTTACGGGTGTGTATACGGTTGATGGAAAAGAAGAGATGTCGGACACAGAGACATATGCTTCTACAAATGCAGATGAGAATGCCGTGCTTGTTAAAAACGGAGGAGCCCTTGAGCTTACCAACACTGAGCTTCATAAGTCCGGCAACAGCAGCAATACGGATGAGAGCAACTTTTACGCCGTAAATGCAGTCCTGGCTGCAGCCGGTGGAAGTACAGTAACGATGAGCGATATTGCTTTGACGTCAGATGCAGAAGGATCGAATGCAATCTTCGCTACGGGAGAAGATTCAAAGATTACCGTAAATAACGTAAAGATTCATACGAAGGGGAACTCGTCAAGAGGGCTGGATGCCACCTACGGTGGCAGCGTGATTGCGACGAACGTAGATATTACGACGGAAGGCGCACATTGTGCCCCGATTGCCACAGACCGTGGAGAAGGGAACATAACAGTGGACAGCGGTACGCTTTCAACGGCAGGAGAAGGAAGTCCGTGCGTCTACTCTACAGGGAACATTACAGTAAAAGGAGTGACAGGAACAGCAGCAGGAAGCCAGGCAGCAGTCGTAGAGGGCAGGAATTCGATTACCCTTGAAAAATGTGATCTGACAGGTGCCGGCGAGAACGGCGTCATGCTCTATCAGAGCACGTCGGGAGATGCGGCGGAAGGGACCGCCAAGTTCTCCGCATCAGACTCGAAGCTGTCGTCTACGTCTTCGGGTCCGATGTTCTACATTACCAATACGGATGCGGAGGCTACACTTGATAATACTGAGCTGGCTTATAACAGCGGTATCCTTGTCAGAGTATCTGGAAACAATACGAACAACTGGGGAAAAGAAGGCTCCAACGGCGGGGATTTCAAGCTGAACGGCGTCAATCAGAAACTGACCGGTGACGTGGCGTGCGATGAGATAAGTACGGTAGAAGTAAGCCTTACGAAAGGAAGTATCTTAAAGGGTACGGTCAATGGTGAGAATACCGGCAAAGAAGTACGGATCAGCCTGGATAAGGATTCCAGGTGGGAACTTGCCGGAGATTCTTATCTGACGTCAATCACTGACAAGGACAAGGATCTGGAAAATATAGCTTCTAATGGCCATAACATATATTATGATGCGTCAGACAGCGCAAACGAATGGCTGGACGGGGAAACGGTCGAACTAAATGGCGGCGGTTCTTTGACACCGGCAGCCTGATCTGCCGGATGTAGATAAGGCGCCATGGATTGGTTCTCTTAAAGGGCATACAGAAATTTATAATGAGGAAGTGGCCCGGCTGTGTTATAATCTGCTTATGGATACTGGCATCAAAGACTATTGAGAGGTGATTATATGGCAAAGTACGTAATGGCGCTGGATGCGGGGACGACGAGCAATCGATGCATTCTGTTTGATGAAAAGGGTGGGATATGCAGCGTGGCCCAGAAAGAATTTACCCAGCATTTTCCAAAACCAGGATGGGTAGAGCACGACGCGGATGAGATATGGTCTACGCAGCTTGGAGTGGCGGTGGAAGCCATGAGCAAGATTGGGGCAGAGGCGGCAGATATTGCTGCCATCGGGATTACGAACCAGAGGGAGACGGTCATCGTATGGGACAGAGCTACCGGTGAACCGGTGTACCATGCAATCGTCTGGCAGTGCCGGCGTACGGCGGAATACTGTGACAGCCTGAAGGAGCAGGGATTGGAAGAGCTTTTCCGAAAGAAGACAGGCCTGAAGATCGATGCTTATTTTTCTGCGACAAAGATTAAATGGATACTGGATCATATACAAGGGGCGTTAGAACGTGCCCGGCGGGGAGAGCTGCTGTTCGGTACGGTAGAGACATGGCTCATATGGAAGCTGACAAAAGGGCGGGTCCATGTGACTGATTATTCCAATGCGTCCCGTACGATGCTGTTTAATATCAATACGCTGGAATGGGACAGTGAGATTCTGGAGCTGATTGGCATTCCGAAGAGCATGCTGCCGGATGTGAAGCCGTCAAGCTACGTATACGGCGAGGCAGATGCCTCCTTTTTAGGCGGGGCCATACCGATAGCCGGAGCAGCGGGTGACCAGCAGTCAGCACTGTTCGGGCAGACATGTTTTCTGCCGGGAGAGGCGAAGAATACATATGGCACCGGATGCTTTCTGCTTATGAATACAGGTGAAACGCCGGTGTTTTCAGAGAACGGCCTGGTGACGACCATTGCATGGGGACTGGACGGCAAGGTATATTACGCTCTGGAGGGATCTATATTCGTAGCCGGAGCGGCCATCCAATGGCTGCGTGATGAACTGCGGCTGATCGACTCCTCGGCAGATTCCGAATATATGGCGAAGAAAGTACCGGATACGAACGGGTGTTATGTGGTACCTGCATTTACGGGGCTTGGAGCACCGCATTGGGACCAGTATGCTAGGGGAACGATGGTAGGGCTGACGAGAGGCGTGAACAAGTATCATATCATCCGGGCGACACTGGAATCGCTGGCCTATCAGGTGAATGACGTGCTGAAGGCCATGGAGGCTGATTCGGGCATACATCTGAGTGCGTTGAAAGCAGACGGCGGGGCGAGCGCTAATGACTTCCTTATGCAGACACAGGCGGACTTGAGCGGGGCGCCGGTCAACCGTCCACGATGTGTGGAGACGACAGCTATGGGGGCAGCCTATCTTGCCGGACTGGCGGTTGGATATTGGAAAGATAAAGAAGATGTAGTAAAGAACTGGGCAATAGACAGAACATTTGAACCTCAGATAGCGGAAGAAGAGAGGGCAAAGAGAATCAAAGGCTGGAACAAGGCGGTAACATATGCATATAACTGGGCCAAAGACGAGGAAGAGGAAGGCATATGATGTATGATGCAGTAATAATAGGAGCCGGTGTATCCGGCTGCGCGATAGCACGGGAACTGTCCATGTATGAAGGAAAGTTCTGCGTGCTCGAGCGGGAAGAAGACGTATGCTGCGGGACGTCCAAGGCCAACAGCGGCATTGTCCATGCGGGACATGATGCCGTTCACGGAACTTTAAAGGCAAAGCTTAATATCCGCGGCAATGAACGGATGGAACAGCTTGCGCAAGAGCTGGACATACCGTTCGTGCGCAATGGCTCGCTTGTCGTATGTACGGATGAACGGGACAGAGCAAAGCTGGAACAGTTGTATGAGAATGGGCAAAAGAATAAAGTGCCCGGGTTAACGATACTTTCCGGTGAGGAAGTACGAAAGTTAGAGCCCAATATTACAGAGGCGGCAGTCGCGGCGCTGTATGCTCCCACCGGCGGCATCATATGCCCTTTTGAACTGAATATTGCCATGGCAGAAAATGCGTGTGCAAATGGCGTTGACTTCAGGTTCCAGGCAGAGGTGACGGAAATCAGGAGAAGTGCAGGCGGGTATGAGGTTGTCGCGGGAGGCTGTACCTATGAAACGAAGGCCGTCATTAATGCTGCGGGAGTGTATGCGGATGTGTTCCACAATATGGTTTGCAGCGAAAAGATTCACATTACACCGCGAAGAGGTGAATATATGCTGATGGATAAGCAGGCAGGCGCGCATGTAAGGCGGACCATATTTACCGTGCCTGGTACATATGGCAAGGGAGTGCTTGTCACTCCTACGGTGCACGGAAACCTGATTGCAGGGCCGACCGCACAGGACATTCAAGACAAGGAGGCGACAAAGACTACCTTGGACGGGTTGGAGGAAGTGCGGAAAAAAAGTAGCCTGACGGTCCGGGATGTACCGCTCGGGCAGGTCATCACCTCTTTTTCGGGATTACGGGCTCATGAACGAGGGGGAGACTTCATAATCAGAGAATCTGCGGAGCGGTTTTTTGACTGTGCAGGCATCGAATCCCCCGGCCTGACGAGCTGTCCCGCCATCGGCGAGATGGTGGCAGCGATGACGGCAGACCGGCTCGCCCTCCGCAAGAAGGAGGACTTTATCACCAGGCGGCGGGGAATCCTTAAGCCAGATACGCTGTCGGACGAAGACAGGAATGAACTCATGCAAAGAGACCCGGCTTATGGCAATATCGTCTGCCGCTGTGAGATGATAACAGAAGGAGAGATTCTGGATGCAGTCAGAAGGCCCCTCGGGGCAAGGACGATGGATGGCGTCAAGCGGCGCACAAGAGCCGGAATGGGGCGGTGCCAGGGCGGATTCTGTGCTCCGAAAGTGATGGAGATACTGGCGCGCGAGCTTGGAGTGGGCCTGCTTGATATAACGAAGTCCGGGGGAAAATCCACCATGCTTACAGGCAGAGATAAGGAAAGATTATAGGAGGGCGTGACATGCAGGAGTATGACATCGTGATAATCGGCGGGGGTCCGGCAGGACTTGCGGCCGCTCTGTCTGCAAGAGAGCAGGGGATTGGAAGTATACTTATACTAGAGAGGGACCGTGAGCTTGGAGGTATACTGAACCAGTGCATACACAATGGATTTGGGCTCCATACGTTTAAGGAGGAGCTGACCGGACCGGAGTATGCGTACCGCTATGTTGAAAGAATCAATGCAGCAAAGATTGAATACCGGCTTCATACGATGGTGATGGATATAGAATACAAGGATGACGGAACGAAGATAGTAACGGTAATGAACAGCCGTGATGGGATGAGGCATCTCTGCGCACGTGCGGTTATACTTGCCATGGGATGCAGAGAGCGTCCCCGGGGCGCCCTCAATGTTCCCGGATACCGGCCTGCTGGAATATACACGGCCGGAACCGCACAGCGGCTGGTGAATATGGAAGGATTAATGCCGGGGGAGGAGATTGTCATTCTGGGGTCCGGAGACATCGGTCTGATTATGGCAAGGAGAATGACTCTGGAGGGAGCCAGGGTGAAGGCAGTAGCAGAGATTATGCCGGAATCCGGCGGACTAAAGCGGAATATCGTGCAGTGTCTGGAAGATTATAATATTCCCTTGAAACTGAGCCATACGGTCATAGATATCAAAGGGAAAGAACATATCGAAGCTGTGACGCTTGCGAAAGTAGATGAGGAGAAAAGGCCCATACCGGGAACAGAGGAAGAGTACAGTTGTGACGCTCTGCTTCTGTCGGTAGGGCTGATTCCCGAAAATGAGCTGACAAGAGGACTCGGTGCAGCCATAGATGGACGGACAAATGGCCCGAAAGTGGACGGGCGGCTGGAGACGACGGTGCCGGGCGTATTTGCATGCGGCAATGTCCTGCATGTCCATGATCTTGTGGATAACGTATCCCGGGAGGCGGCAGAAGCCGGTAGATATGCCGCAGAATTTGTAAAAGGAGAATCAGAGCATGGAGACAATAGAGATGACCTGCATCGTCTGCCCTAACGGCTGCGCCCTGAAAGTTCAGGCAGAAGATGGGGAGATTCTGGACGTTGTGGGCAATTCATGTATGCGCGGTTATGCGTATGCCCAGACGGAGGTGCAGAATCCGACACGTATGCTGACGTCTACGGTGGATGTGATTGGAGGAGAACTTCCACGTGTGTCGGTAAAGACGCGGAAGGAAATTCCAAAAGGCAAGCTGATGGAGTGCGCAAGGCTGTTGAAAGGGGTGGCGGCAAAAGCTCCGGTGAATATAGGAGACGTGGTCGTACACAACATAGCAGAAACGGGAATTGACATAGTGGCGACTGTTAATGTGCCCAAGAAAACTTCATTTTTATAGACAATTATATAAAAATATACTAAAATAGTCTTATCGACGTCAGAACAGAGTAAAGGAAGGGAATCAGTTATGGAAAAAAATGTTATCGTAGGACAATCAGGGGGGCCGACTGCGGCCATTAATTCAAGCCTTGCGGGCGTATACCGCACGGCAAAGGACCGCGGAGCCAAGAAAGTATTCGGTATGCTTCATGGTATACAGGGACTGCTGGAAGAACGTTATATCGATCTTGCGGACCACATCAAGACAGAACTGGATGCAGAGCTGCTGAAAAGGACACCGGCCGCATTTTTGGGTTCCTGCAGATTTAAGCTGCCGGAAATCCATGAGGACAGGGAAGTATATGAAAAGATATTTTCCATTCTTGACAAATTAGAGATAGAAGCATTTATCTATATCGGCGGAAATGACTCTATGGATACGATAAAAAAATTATCAGATTATGCAATCATCACGGGGCATCCGACCAGATTCGTCGGCTGCCCTAAGACGATAGATAATGACCTGGCGCTGACAGACCACACCCCGGGATATGGGAGTGCGGCAAAGTACATCGGTACATCGATGAAAGAGATTATCCGGGACAGCTTCTGCCTGGAGTATAACAAAGGTCTTGTTACGATAGTGGAAATCATGGGACGTAATGCCGGATGGCTCACAGGCGCGGCGGCATTGTCCAAGGGAGAAGACTGCGAAGGGCCTGATCTCATCTATCTGCCGGAACTGCCGTTTGACATCAGGAAGTTTGGGGAGAAGGTGCAGAAGCTGCTCGGAAAGAAGCCGTCCGTCGTGGTTGCTATATCAGAAGGTATCCGTACAGAAGAGGGTAAATATGTATGTGAGCTTGGCAACAGCGTAGATTTCGTAGATGCATTCGGACACAAACAGTTGTCTGGAACCGCAGCTTTTCTTGCGAACTATATTGCCGGAGAGCTTGGCTGCAAGACGCGGGCTATAGAACTCAGCACATTGCAGCGCTCAGCATCGCACGCGGCGTCCCGTGTTGATATACTCGAAGCCTACCAGGTAGGCGGCGCGGCCGTCAAAGCAGCCGATGAAGGGGACTCCGGGAAGATGGTCGTACTCCAGAGGCTGTCTGACGATCCATATCAGTGCGGAACAGAAGTAAAAGATGTACATAAGATTGCAAATGATGAGAAGCTTGTACCGAGGGAGTGGGTGAACAAGGAAGGCACGTATGTTACAAATGAGTTCATCTCTTACGTAAGGCCGCTCATCCAGGGCGATGTGTCACCGGTTATGGTAGATGGTATCCCGAGACACCTGTACCGTCCGATAGAGCTGGTAAGAAGATAAGAAGAGCAATTATGCCTTGCGGGTTAACTGAAGTGGCTACGGTCAGGGAGCCGGGTGGCATCTGCTCCGATGCGTCCGAGGCTCAGACTAGCCCACGGTCTCCTAACTTTGCGGAAGAGTCGCTGATAGCAGCTCCTCTCCCGCAAACCAAGGATTCCGGGACGGATTCTCCGCCTCTTCCGCTTACACCTGCGCATCTCCCACCCGGCTCCCCGCCCGCTATCTACTTCACTTAACAAGGGCGAGGATGGCCGTGCGGCGTTACAGGCCAGCGGATGAACACTGGCTGCGTCAGTTGAATGATAAAATATCGCAAGCCTAATGTGAATAACACAAAGAGCAGATGAATGATAGGAGTTTTGCTAGTCCATATGAATCAGGCTGGCGAATATGTTCGTTGTTAAGCATTTGCAGCGAGGCGTACACGTCGTTGCTGCAAGAAGAGCCGGAATCAGGCAGAGGATGTCATCAAATATGACATCCCCGTACCTGATTCCGGCTCTTCTTATATTAGGATATCTCTTCGGCAAAGGGCTTAGCTTGCTTAGCCCTTTATCACTATGCTGACATAACCAAATCCCTTTCATCAGCCAATAGTGTTACACAGCCGCCCCCGCCCATGCCAGTAAAGTAGATAGCCGAGGGGGAGGTATGGGACAGATGCGAAGGTATAAGCGGAAGGGACTTAGGAATCTGTGTGATAGTCGCAGTTCCCGGACGCATCGCAGCATCTGCCCCCTGCTTCCCCATCGGCGTCTACATTACTTAACCCCTAATTACTTTTCTGTTCTCGTGAAGCTTTGGAGAAAAATGGAAAAGGGGCTTGTGTTTTTGTACAGAATCGGTTATCATATGTATTACTCTATAATATCTCAGTATTTTAAAGTTCTTTTTATTCCCCCGGGTGTTCCCGGATGATTTCCAACCGTAGCAATAGTAGAATAAAAGAGGTGATTCTATGTCATCAGTGGGCTTCGATGTGCTTCGCCTGATAGAACATAACCAATCCTGCTATGTCAGTTCAGAATTTGTGCAGGGAAGGAGTTTGATCCAGTGGCTGAAGTACCATCCCAATATTCCCAAGGAACAGCTATTTTCGTGGATGTATGAGATTATGAGGCAGCTGCAGCTGTTTCACAGGCTGAGAGGCCGGCCTTGCTATCAGTATGTCAATCCGTACAGTATTATCATAAGCGGCGAGGAGAAGCTGTACCTGCTCGATGCAGGCGCGCAATCCAGCGAGATGCTTATCAGAAAGATGCAGAGGAAGGCTGTACGGGATAATTTCCTTCCGCCGGAAGAAAATATATATCGTAAAGCTAGCATTGGACTTGATATATACGGATTGGGCCGGACATGGCAGTATATGCTGTCGGTCACAGATCCTGCCCCTGCCCTGACGAAAAGGGAAGCACGAAGATTAAGAAAAATCATATCAAGATGCCTGTCCAGGCAGTCTAAACACACGTATCGAAGTATCGAAGATATTCAGAAACATTTTCCAATATGCAGAACAAAGCCATTACATTATAAGAAGCAGAAAAAAGTGCTGATTACGGCAGCCATTGTCATAATCGCAGCGGCCGGCATCCTTATACGGGGCATACCTTTTGGCAGTGCAAAGAAAAGCAGTGAACAGAGAGAAGATGTCGTTCGTCAAATGCCGGCCGATAAGTCGGAAATGAAAGGGAAAGACGACAGCGCCGATGACCTCCTGAAGTTTGACATGGGTATGGTCTGTCTTCTGGAGCTGGCTGAATATGCAAAGGCAGCAGGATATCTGGAAGAGGTAGGCCGATACGGTGCAGACTGTTATGCCATGATTGCCAGACGTTTGGAGAAGGATACGGATGATACCAATATGTCAGCACTGGCGGCGGCGTTAAAACGCGCAGAAGATGATATCCCGGAAGGAAGGGAACGGGAGTGTGCCCACGGACTCATAAAGGGATATTCGCTGCTCGATACAAAAGAGGCAGACGCAGATATCGTCCGCTTGGGGGATGTGTACTTAAGCCTCTCTGATGGCGTAGGAGGACGGGAAGAGACAGACAAGGAGATTATGGAGCTTATGGCGGTATCCTTTGAGGAAATGCAGAAAAAGCCAGAGGCCGTATCCATGTATGAGAGAATGCTTGAGTATGAGGAGGATACCGGAAACCGGGAGGAGCTGTTTGCTAAGATGACACTTTTGCGGGAAGCAGGCGGTGAGATGGAAAAGGCATGGGAATGCTGCAGAAGAGGTATGGAAGAGCTGCCGGATTCCTCCAGGCTCCGGCTATTGTATATACGTATGCAGTGCAGAGATGCATCGGTAGACCGCAACGTATGTGCAGAGACGATAAAGGCATCTATCACAGAGATGCCGGAGCTGGCAGATATGGAAGAGTTTAAGAAGTTACAGAGAGAATATGACATCCAGGTGGAAGGGGAAGAAGTATGGGTAGGAAGATAAGAGAGATAACAGTAATCATCATAATAATGCTGGCAGTATCAGTCACAGGTACAGTAAAGGAATCAAAAAGCCTGGCAAAAGACATAGCTGATAAGGATGGAGGCAAATCACAGACAGGAGGCAGAATAAACACGGAGAATAACGCAGATGTAGAAGGAGGAGAGGGACCGGAAGAGCCAGAGGGACCGGAAGAGCCAGAGGAGCCGGAAGGGCCTGTGGAGCCAGAGGAACCGGAAGAGCCCGAAAAGCCTATAGAAAAGTACGAGTTCAAATGCCCTGCCCCCGATGGAAAGAGTGGATATTATGTGACATTGCCAAAAATAGAGATTATTCATGTCAGTGAATACGGAGTTACCAAATTCAGTTTTGTGGACGGAAACGGAGGGACTGTGAAGGGAGAGCTTGCGAAAAACGGTGACAGGGCATGTATCGGTCCAGAACAGTTCAAGGAAGGCGGGAACAGTATATCTGTCTGGATGGAAGACGAGGATGGAGGCAAGGTGGAAGATTCTGAATACAGCAAACAATTGCTGGTTGACACAGCAGCCCCTGATATTCAGCTCTGGGCACCTTTGGGACTGGATGCGTGGTATCAGAGGGAAGCTATGCTCAGCGTAAAGTGCAGCGATGGAGAAAAGGGCAGCCAGATAGAACAGATATCAGCATATGCAGGAAAGCAGCTGATCGGCACGACGCCAAATGCACAGGCCGCCTTTCTTATCAGCCAGAAATCCGTACAGGGGAATGGGGTTTCCGTTACGGTGCATGTGGTCGATAAAGCAGGAAATGAAAAGGAAGTGTCCCGGAGGATGTATATTGATAATGCACCCCCGGATATAGCGATACAGGGTATTGATAATTACATGATTACGAGCCGCCCGGCGGAGGTATGCTACCGTGCGGAGGATGACAACATATTAGGTTCAGCCACGGTAAGGAATATGAGAGAGGGTCCGGAAGGAGACGTGGAAGAGCTGACGGAAAATGAATGGACGAGCGAGGGGGCGGCCCGCATCATGCGTCAGCAGTTAAGCGAGGACGGCATATATAAGATGGAGCTGACGGCTTCGGATGGGGCGGGCTTTGTCAGAAGCCGATCCGCACAGGTCATCGTTGATAAAAAGAATCCAGTGATACGGTTCGTAGATGAACTGGATGGCCAGTTTGTGAGAGAGTTCCAGTGGAGCCATACGCTGGAGGAAACCATAAAAGACTTTACTACGTACGCGTATGAAATCAGGCTGGACGGTAAGATGTACCCACCGGGAAAGAACGTAAAGACAGAAGGTGTACACACGTTTTTGGTTAAGGCCGTGGATGCGGCGGGCAATAAAGCCGAGGCCCGCGCGCGGTTTATGATAGACCGGACACCGCCGGAAATTGTATTTGCCGATATAAAGGAAGGCGGAGAATATGAAGAAACGTGCACATTTAAAGTACTGCTAGATAATAAAAATGATATGATTGAAGAGATATGGATAGACGGAGAAAAGCAGACGTTAAACGCGCGCAGTAAAGTGTACCAGTATACGGTACAGGAATACGGGGAACATATCGTGAAAGTCAAGGCACGTGATAAGGCAGGAAACCAATCGGAAGCCGACCTGGGATTTGTTATTGTGAAGAAGGAGACCATATTTGAGAAGATTATCAAGCCTGTCAGGAAAAGATTTGTACCGGAAAGCAAAGCTGCCAAAGAGACAGAAGGAAAGCCGGATGGCGGCACTTTTAAGAGCGGGTTCGTCCTGATTCTGTCTATTGCCGCGGCGGGTACCGTAGCAGCAGGCGCTGTGCTTTACCGGAAGAGGAAAAAATAAGCCAGTACATAAGAAAAGAACCGCCGTAAACATGTACGGCGGTTCTTGCAGGTCATAAGAATGTCTGATAGGTAAAGACTGCATAAAAGGGAGGATGCCAGGAAACCGGCAGCCGGTCCCTGGCATGTATTATGAAAAAGTTTATTCAAAATAGTATTTTACTACTAGACAGTTGGTGTGTTCGATATCAAACGTCTTTGTTCTTCATTTGATAATCTTAGTATAAGGTACACGTATGAAGAAACAATGTTAAAGAAGTGAAAGTTTCTTGAATGATAAATGAATAAACTATGAACGATTGTATAGATGGCAGAGGAGAGGCGTTGCTATTTCTGTTCAGGAAGGCCAATATATCTGGTGTAATCATTCAGTTGCTATTTTTTTAACGCTATCCTATAATATACATATGAAAAATAATATACATAACAGTATCAGATGATGGAGGAAATGTCATGGACTATGCAAAAGAATCGTTAAAGCTGCATTATGAGTGGAAAGGCAAGATAGAGGTGACGGCAAGAGCGGCAGTGGATAATAAAGAGGCCCTTTCCCTGGCTTATACGCCAGGCGTGGCACAGCCGTGCCTTGAAATCAAGGAAGATATCGACAAGAGCTATGACCTTACCCGCCGGTGGAACACGGTGGCGGTCGTGACAG
Source organism: Extibacter sp. GGCC_0201 (assembly GCF_017566055.1). Classification (NCBI taxonomy): domain Bacteria; kingdom Bacillati; phylum Bacillota; class Clostridia; order Lachnospirales; family Lachnospiraceae; genus Extibacter; species Extibacter sp. GGCC_0201. The sequence continues at coordinate 92,285 of NZ_JABFCH010000002.1, forward strand.
ATGGGACGGCGGTGCTTGGCCTTGGGGATATCGGACCGGAAGCAGGCATGCCTGTGATGGAAGGCAAATGTGTGCTGTTTAAGGCATTCGGGGATGTGGATGCCATTCCGCTGTGTGTCAGGAGCAAGGACGTGGATGACATCGTCAATACCATCGCTCTGCTGGCAGGTAGTTTTGGCGGCGTCAACCTGGAAGATATCAGCGCTCCACGCTGTTTTGAGATCGAGAAGAAGCTTAAGGAACGCTGCGACATCCCGATCTTCCATGATGACCAGCACGGTACCGCGGTCATTACGCTTGCAGGGCTGATCAATGCGCTGAAGCTTGTTGGTAAGAAGATGGAAGAGGTCAAGATCGTGACAAGCGGGGCAGGTGCGGCAGGTATTGCCATCATCCGGCTGCTTATCAGCATTGGTGTGAAGAACGTGATCATGACGGACCGTATGGGCGCAATTTACAAAGGCAGAGAGGGACTGAACCCGATCAAGCAGGAGATGGCTGAGATTACGAACGGCAATTGCGTAAAGGGGACGCTGGAAGAGGTTATCAGAGGTGCGGATGTATTCATCGGCGTTTCCGCACCTGGGACGCTGACAAAAGAAATGGTCGGTACCATGGCGGAGGATGCCATCGTATTCGCCTGTGCGAATCCGGTTCCGGAGATATTCCCGGAAGATGCGAAGGCCGGCGGTGCAGCGGTAGTTTCCACAGGCCGCAGCGATTTTCCAAACCAGGTCAACAATGTGCTGGCATTTCCAGGCATATTCAGGGGTGCGCTGGATGTCAGGGCATCGGATATCAATGACGAGATGAAGGTGGCGGCTGCATATGCGCTGGCCGGACTTGTGAGCGATGAGGAACTGGATGCAGACTATATCATACCGGCAGCTTTTGACGCAAGGGTAAAAGATGCGGTGGCAAAAGCGGTGGCAGACGCCGCAGTAAAAAGTGGAACGGCCAGGATATAGCATCTTGTTGATATTCGGGGATGGGAGCAGCCAAAAGCCCCTCCCCGGTCATTTTGTGACTTGTAATATGTGCCAGAATATGGATGATAAAAGTTGACAAAAAATATCCAGTATGCTAATATTTTAACAAAGAGGTGGACATATGCTTTTGACAAGAGAAAATGATTATGCCATTCGTATGCTCCGTGCGATGAAGGACGGAGAGAAGCACACGATGAAGGATATATGCCAGGAAGAAGAGATTCCGGAAGCATTTGCATATAAGATAGTGCGCAAGCTCCAGAAGGCAGGAATCGTGGATGTCGAGCGGGGCGCTTCCGGCGGGTGCAGAGTGGGAAGAGACCTCTCGGAGCTCACGTTATATGACGTGGTAACTGCTGTGGACGAAGAACCGGTAATTATGCCGTGCCTCAGAAAGTCCTGCAGCAGGAACACGGGAGGAAGTACGTGCAAGGTGCATGTGGAACTGGCTGAGATACAAAGGGTCCTAGTGAGAGAATTAAAGGCCCGTACGCTTTCGGACCTGTTTTAAATATAGAAAAAAATAATCCCTCCGAGACGGGGGAGAATTTTTATAAAATTAAAGTGGACTAAATTAATCAAGTATCGAGGAGGTAAGACTATGAATCAATGTTTTGGCTGTAACACGTGTAAAAGTGCGGATAAGCCGCTGGAAGGGTATATCGCAGGGCTTCCTGTCGAGACTTCACACCACCGCGTGGAAAATCAGAGTACGAAGTGTGCATTTGGGCTGCAGGGCGTCTGCTGCAGGCTGTGTGCCAATGGCCCGTGCCGTATCTCGCCGGAAGCTCCGAGGGGAATCTGTGGTGCGGATGCAGATACGATCGTGACGAGAAATCTTCTGAGGGCGGTCGCTTCAGGTTCCGGCTGTTACATACATATCGTAGAGAATACAGCGCTCAATGTAAAGAATGTTGCCAAGACGAAAGGGGACATCAAGGGGATTGCTACACTGGACCGGCTGGCATCCATCTTTGGAATAGAAGAGGCTGATGTATACAAAAGAGCAGAAGCCGTAGCGGAAGCGGTGCTGGAAGATCTGTATCTGCCGGAATATGAGAAGATGAGGCTTACAGAGAAGATGGCCTATGGACCCCGCTATGCCAGGTGGAAGGAGCTGGGCATACTGCCGGGCGGCGCGAAATCCGAGGTGTTCCATGGCGTGGTCAAGTGCTCGACGAACTTGAACTCGGATCCGGTCAACATGCTGCTTGACTGCCTGAAACTTGGCATTTCGACCGGAATCTACGGCCTGGTGCTTACGAACCTGCTCAATGACATCGTGCTTGGAGAGCCGGAAATCAGATTTGCACCTGTAGGCTTGAGGGTGATTGATCCGGATTATATCAATATCATGATAACAGGGCACCAGCACTCGATGTTTACGTTTCTTCAGGACCGGCTGACCGACGCGGATGTCGTGGAAAAGGCAAGAAGGGCCGGTGCAAAAGGATTTAAGCTTGTCGGCTGTACATGCGTGGGGCAAGATCTGCAGCTTCGGGGAGCGCATTACACGGAGATTTTTGACGGCCACGCAGGGAATAATTATACGAGCGAGGCGATTCTGGCTACAGGCGGGATCGATGCCGTCATATCTGAGTTCAACTGTACATTGCCGGGCATTGAGCCGATTTGCGACGAACTGAAGATTAAGCAGATCTGTATCGACAATGTTGCGAAGAAGGCAAATGCGGAACTGAAGGAATTCGATTTTGAAAACCGCCCGGCCGTGACGGATGAGATTATCAGCGAAGTGCTGGATGCATATATGGCACGCAGGGGCAGCGTTCCGTTGAACCTTATGAGAGATCACGGCTATGAAAACACGCTGACCGGAGTCAGTGAAGTGTCGCTTAAGAATTTCCTCGGGGGCAGCTGGAAGCCCCTCATCGACCTGATCGTCTCTGGAGACATCAAAGGCGTCGCAGGCGTTGTGGGATGTTCCAACCTTACGGCAGGGGGACATGATGTATTGACTGTAGATCTAGTGAAAGAGCTGATTGCAAAAGATATCATTGTCCTGACGGCAGGATGTTCTTCAGGAGGAATTGAGAATTGCGGCCTGATGACGCCGGAAGCGGCACAACTTGCCGGTCCGAAGCTTAGGGCTGTCTGTGAAAAGCTTGGGATACCTCCGGTCCTGAATTTCGGTCCGTGCCTTGCCATCGGTCGCCTGGAGATCGTGGCAACTGAGCTCGCAGAAGAGCTTGGGGTAGACCTGCCTGAACTTCCGCTTGTGCTTTCCGCGGCCCAGTGGCTGGAAGAGCAGGCACTGGCAGACGGATGCTACGGCCTGGCTCTCGGCCTTCCCCTCCATCTTGGCCTTCCACCGTTCGTGACGGGCAGCAGGACGGCAGTACAGGTGCTGACAGAAGATATGAAGCAGCTGACAGGGGGACAGGTGATAATCAATGGAGACGCGAAAGAATCCGCAGATATCTTAGAGAAGATCGTAATGGAAAAACGACTCGGTTTGCACATATAGAAGGGGGCGGTGATTATGAAACGTATCATGATTGATTATAAAAAATGTGATGGCTGTAAGAACTGCTCCGCGGCCTGTATGCAGGCTCACAGAAAAACGGAAGGAACGATATATGACCTTGACCTGGCAGATCCTGAGAACGAGTCGAGAAATTTCATCCTGAAGGATCAGCAGGGCAATTACAGACCACTGTTCTGCCGCCATTGTACCGAGCCGGAGTGCGTAAAGTCATGTATGAGCGGAGCGCTTAAAAAGGACCCTGAGAGCGGGCATGTGTTTTACGATGAGAACAGGTGCGGTTCCTGCTTTATGTGTGTCATGAACTGCCCGTTTGGAGTGCTTAAGCCCGACAGAGTGACGAAGAGCAAGGTAATCAAATGTGACTTCTGCGTGAATGCCGGAGGAGAGCCGTCCTGCGTGTCCTCCTGCCCGAAGAAAGCCATATTCGTAGAGGAGGTGCAAGAATGAGATACGTGATTATCGGTGCGGGGACAGCAGGGCTGGAAGCCGCCAGAACAATCAGGAAGGAAGACGGTTCTGCCAGGATATCTGTAATCTCTGCAGACACGTACATACATTCCAGATGTATGCTGCACAAATATATAGCAGGAGAGCGTGACGAAGTGCAGCTTGACTTTACAGAAGATAATTTCTGGGATACGTTCGATATCAACTGGATGAAAGGTGTAAAGGTATGTGCAGTCTGTCCGGAAGAGAAGGAAATCGTGCTGGAGACGGGCGAGAAGGTGGGCTATGACAGGCTTCTTCTGGCAAATGGGGCCGACAGCTTTATACCGCCGGTCGGTGAATTGAGAAAGGCGTACAATGTATTCGGCCTCAGGAATCTCAGCGATGCCCAGGCCATTGTAAAGGAGGCCGGACACGCAGAGCAGGTTCTGGTCATCGGGTCAGGTCTTGTCGGTCTGGATGCGGCTTACGGCCTGCTTGAAAAGGGAAAGAAGATAACGATAGTCGAGATGGCATCCCAGATACTGCCCGTGCAGCTTGATGCCCATGCGGCAGAAGCCTACCAGAAGCTTTTTGAAAGAGCCGGAGTACGCTTCATCTTAGGAAGAAAGGCCAGCGAAGCAGTATGCGGGCACGATGGTAAGATTCACAAAGTCACGCTGGATAACGGTGAAGAGATTCCGTGCGACCTGGTTATCGTGGCGGCAGGGGTCAGGCCCTCTTTAGCTTACCTGGAAGGAAGCGGCATCGCCTGCGAGCGGGGGGTGACGGTAGACACGCATATGCAGACGAACGTACCGGGCGTATATGCTGCAGGAGACATTACCGGCCTCTCCGGAATATGGCCCAACGCCACAGACCAGGGCCGGGTGGCAGGCAAGAATATGTGCGGTATCCCGGAAATGTACACAGATACATTTGCTGCCAAAAATACCATCAACTTCTTTGGACTCGTGACACTGTGCGTCGGAAGAATAAGAGAGGAAGAAGGCGACCAGGTTCAGGTAAGAGAAGACCGCAGGCAGTATAAGAGAGCCATCCTTCGCCAAGGAAAGATAGAAGGCATACTGCTTCAGGGAGATATCTCTAACGCAGGTACATGGCAGTACCTCATAAAGAACAAGATAGATATGAGCGGCATGCAAAAAGACCTCTTCAGCATCAGCTATGCAGACTTCTATCACGTAGATGAGACAGGCAGATACGAGTGGGTGGTTTAAGTGAAGTGGCCGCGGGTGGGGAGCCGGGTGGCATCTGCTCCGATGCGTACGAGGCTCCGACTAGCCCACGGCATCCTAACTTTGCGGCAGAGTCGCTGATAGCAGCTCCTCTGCCGCAAACAAAGGAATCCGGGGCGGATTCTCCGCCTCTTCCGCTTACACCTGCGCATCTCCCACCCGGCTCCCCACCCGCTATCTACTTCACTTGACAAGGGCGAGGGCGGCTGTGTGGCGTTACTGGCCAGCGGATGGCCGCTGGCTGCGTAAGCTGGCTGGTGGACTATAACAAGCTCAATAAGTGTAGCATAGAGAACAAATTAGTTGCTGCAAGAAGAGCCGGAATCAGGCAGGGATGTCATCTCATAAACATCCCCGTACCTGAATCCGGCTCTTCTTCATTACGATTACTTTTACTAAGGTTATCAACCTGCTTAACCCTTTATCACTATGCTGACACAATCAAATCCCTTCCATCAGCCAATAGTGTTGCACAGCCACCCTCGCCCGTGCCAGTAAAGTAGACAGCCGATGGGGAGGTAGGGGGCAGATGCGCAGGTGTAAGCGGAAGGGACGGAGAATCCTCACCAGATTCCTTGGCCTGTGGGATGAGAGCCGCTATCGGCGAACACCCCACAGGCTTAGGAATCTGTGTGATAGTCGCAGTTCCCGGACGCATCGGAGCAGATGCCCCCTACGTCTCCATCGGCGCCCACTTCACTAAACCCCCATTTGCTTTATTTCCGATAAGCGAACAATGGTATTCCGTTCTTTGTCGGAAGTTCTACGTACCCTTGCGTGAGAGGTCTTGCGTAATCGATGAATTTGCTGCTGATATCAGAGCCTTCGCTGATGATCCATTCATCTGGAACGGGTTTTTCTTTATTGCAGATGATATTGACATCTGCCGTTCCATAGGAAAGTTCATATGGCACGCTTTTGTTACGGATGAATGTTATCATCTTGCCGGTCTCGCCTCCGAGTGCTACCTGTACCGCGTAGATGCCGGCATTCACGGCCTCGTCCAGATCCACCCTTGATAGATGGGCACAGGAGCAGCGCTGGCATACGTTAAGCTCTACGGAACGTACTTTGACCCCAATTCTTTCTTTTACAAGATTCTCCAGATACTTTCCTGATCCGGTCAGCATCTTGTGGCCGAAGGTGTCTGTGCCGACATCGCTTGCATATTCGCAGATGAAGGTGCCTTTGCCGTCATTGATGCCTTCAGAGATGCACACGACGAGGTTGGGGGTGGTCTTAAGCGCTTCTTTCACTTTCTCTACAAAGGCATCCTGGTCGAATGCAACTTCCGGAAGATAGATGAGAACCGGGTTGTCCCCCTCAAACTTCCGAGCCAGTATGCTGGCAGCTGTAAGCCACCCTGCGTGGCGGCCCATGATTTCCACGATGGTGACAGATTGCTTGTTGTCATATACTGTGGCATCTGTTGCAATCTCACGGACTGTAGTCGCGACATACTTGGCGGCACTTCCATATCCCGGAGTATGATCCGTCTCGACAAGGTCGTTATCGATGGTCTTCGGCACGCCGATGAAACGGATATCGCTGCCGATTCCTGCGGCATAGCGTGAAAGCTTGCTTACAGTGTCCATGGAGTCATTACCTCCAATATAGAAGAAGTATCCGATGCCCTTCTCTTCAAATTTCCTGAACAGCTCGGGATACACAGGGTCTGCCAGATCTTCAGGCAGCTTGTAGCGGCATGAGCCAAGATATGCCCCCGGTGTCGTCTTTACAAGCTCCAGCTCATTCGTCGCGTCCAGCGCCCCGATATCCATATACCGGCCCTGGAGGAATCCTTCGATTCCATTAATCATGCCGAGGACCTGTCCCACGCTTTCCGTCTGCTTCACTCCTTCGGCTACGACACCGTACAGGCTTCCGTTGATTACGGCGGTAGGTCCGCCTGATTGTCCTACAATGATGTTTTTCTTCATATTTTTTCCTCCAATTCTTTGTAATTACTATATCGGAAAATGAAAGATTTTACAATCTGTAGTATAATTTTTTGCGAATATCAGGTTGGAAAAAGAGGAAGAATGCATTATACTAATAAACAGTTGATGAAGAAAGGAAGCAGACAAGATGAAATATATTTCATTTGCCATACCATGCTATAATTCTGAAGCGTATATGGAACATGCGGTTGAAAGCATTCTCCCTGGCGGTGAGGATGTAGAGATTATAATCGTGAACGACGGCTCCAAAGACCGCACATCTGAGATTGCACATGAATATGCGGAAAAATATCCGACGATTATAAAAGTTGTGGATAAAGAAAACGGCGGACATGGAGATGCGGTGAATTCGGGCCTTGGCAATGCACAGGGAAAGTATTTTAAAGTGGTGGACAGCGATGACTGGGTAGATGAGGAGGCGCTTCACAAGATACTGAAGCTGCTCAGGGACCTGGAAGAGGACGATCAGGAAGTGGACATGCTCGTCTCAAATTACGTCTATGAGAAGGTCGGCGTGGCCCATAAGCGATGTGTCCATTACAGGAATGTCCTGCCCAAAGATGAGATATTCCGATGGGATGATATCGGGCATTTCCGCCTCGACCAGTATATACTGATGCATTCTGTCATATATCGTACAGCGATGCTTCAGCTGTCGCAGATGAGACTTCCGAAGCATACGTTTTATGTGGACAATATCTATGTATACTATCCGCTCCCACACGTGCGGAAGATATATTATCTGGATGTGGATTTCTACCGCTATTTTATCGGGCGGGAAGACCAGTCGGTCAATGAAAAGAATATGATCGCCCGGGTAGACCAGCAGATATTTGTGACGAAATCCATGATAGAGATGTACCAGTTGAAAAATGTTACGAGCAAGAAGCTCCGCCAGTATATGATCAACTATCTGGCGATAATGATGACCGTCTCTTCCATACTTCTAATCCGCTCTAAGAAAGAAGAAAATCTGGAGAAGAAAAAGGAACTGTGGAAGTATCTTAAGAAGAAGGATGTTAAGACTTATATGAAGATAAGGTATGGCATACTCGGGCAGACGATCAACCTCCCGGGCAAGTCCGGCAGGAAGATATCCTCCCTTGTCTACAGTGTGGCCAGAAGAATAATAGGATTTAATTAAAAAAAGAATAATTTACCAGCCATGGTACATACTAGTAATAAAAGTGAAAAGGAGTATGTGACATGGCTATTGAATTTGGAACAAGCAAGACGAAAGAGAATCTGATGAAGGCATTTGCAGGTGAGAGCCAGGCACGCAACCGTTATACGATTGCAGCGAAGACAGCCCGTGAACAGGGGATGTATTCTATCAGCGAGATATTTTTATTTACGGCAGACCAGGAACGCGCACATGCAGAGAGATACTACAGCTTACTTAAGAGCCTGTCAGGGGAGACCATTGATATCTGCGGAGGATTCCCGATAGACCACTCAGACAGCCTGGCGGATCTTCTGCGGTCAGCGCAGCACAATGAGATGCAGGAGTATGAGGATGTGTATCAGGTATTCGGAGATGCTGCAAAAGAGGAAGGCTTCCACGAGGCGGCTTCTGCATTCTACCAGATTGCAGATATAGAGGCGATTCATGGGAAACGCTTCGGCAAGCTCGCCGAGATGCTGGAGAACAACACTTACTATGAACGTGAAGGCGAGGGGGCATGGATGTGCCTGAACTGTGGACACATCTACCGCGGAAAACGTGTGCCGGAAGTATGCCCTACGTGCAGATATGAAAAGGGATATTTCATCCCGGTTGAGCTGGCTCCTTATCTGGAGTGTGAATTTATGAAATAACAATATCAAAGGCAGAGGTAGCGTATGACAAGTCAGAAAGCAGATAATCTGTTAAATCTTGCGTTAGATGCTACAGAAGAGGAGAGAGAGAGGTCGCTGGAACTGGACGTTGGGTATAACCCCGTAGACAGGCAGTGGGACCTGATCATCAAATACTCCGGTGACCTTGGGGCAGTAAGAGAACTTGCAGACCAGGTGGTAGAACTGCAGAATGAGTACGCGGTAATAACGATACGGGAGTCCCTTATCGAAGCGCTCGCCAGTGTCGTACAAGTAGAGTATATAGAAAAGCCTAAACGGTTATTCTTTCAAGTTGCCAATGGAAGACGGGTATCCTGTATTGATGAAGTGCAGGGGACCCGTTTTTCCCTGTATGGACAAGGCACACTTGTGGCAGTCATTGATTCTGGTATCGATTATGCCAATGCAGACTTCAGAAATGAAGACGGAACGACGAGAATCAGGGCTTTGTGGGATCAATCGGTGGTACCGGGTGAAAATGGGCTGCCCCCGGAAGGATATGCCATTGGGGTAGAATACAGTGCAGAACAGATAAATGAAGCGCTGAACGCCGGTTCCGAAGCAGAGATGAGAGCTGCCGTGCCGAGCCGGGACACTTCCGGACACGGGACGGCCGTAGCAGGAATAGCAGCAGGCAACGGGCGGGGCAGCAGAGGGAGGCAGTACAGAGGGGTGGCGACGCAGAGCGAACTGCTCGTTGTCAAGCTGGCCAGTCCGAGAAAGGACGGCTTCCCCCGAACGACGGAGCTCATGCAGGGTATTGATTATGTCATCAAAAAAGCATTGGAGTTCCAGATGCCGGTGGCTGTCAATATCAGCTTTGGAAATACATACGGTGCCCATGACGGCACATCGCTGCTGGAGCGTTTTATCGATGATATATCAAATCTGTGGAAAAGCAGCATCAGTATCGGTACCGGCAATGAGGCGGCGAGTGCAGGGCATACTTCCGGCATACTGGTTGAAGGGCAGGACACAGTGGTCGAGCTGGCGGTACAGGAGAACCAGCCCGCCCTGAACGTACAGATATGGAAGGCATACACGGATGTGGCAGATATATCGCTCATATCACCTTCAGGCATCCGGGTAGGGCCGTTTCAGGAGATCCTCGGCCCCCAGAGGTTTACAGCCGGGCAGACAGAGATTCTTCTATACTATGGTGAGCCGAGCCCGTACAGCATTTCCCAGGAGATATTCATTGACATGCTTCCGACAGAGAGCTATATATCCAGCGGCATATGGAGGATCGTACTGTCCCCGTCAAGAGTGGTATCGGGCTTATATGAGATGTGGCTGCCAAGCGAAAACGTGCTGAACCGGGGAACTGGATTTTCTTTTCCGACAGACAACACGACGATGACCATACCATCTACTGCGAGCAGAGCGATAGCAGTTGGCGCATACAACTCCCTGAACTTTACATATGCTGGATTCTCAGGGCGGGGCTATAGAGGGGAACGCAGATTCATTAAGCCTGACCTGGTAGCTCCGGGTGTAAATGTGACCACCGTAACAGTCGGAGGCGGGTATGCATCATTTACGGGCACATCTTTTGCTACGCCATTTGTGGCGGGAAGTGCCGCGCTATTGATGGAATGGGGCGTTGTAAGAGGAAATGACCCATACCTCTATGGGGAGAAGGTGAAGGCATATCTGAGAAGGGGAGCAAGGCCGCTGCCCGGATTTGACGTATACCCCAACCCACAGGTGGGATACGGGGCGCTGTGCGTACGGGATAGTCTGCCTGTATAAATGGGGGTTTAGTGAAGTGGACGCCGATGGGGAGGTATGGGGCATCTGCTGCGATGCGTCCGGGAACTGCGACTATCACACAGATTCCTAAGCCTGTGGGGTGTTCGCCGATAGCGGCTCTCACCCCACAAGCCAAGGAATCTGGTGAGGATTCTCCGTCCCTTCCGCTTACACCTTCGCATCTGTCCCCTACCTCCCCAGCGGCTATCTACTTTACTGGCACGGGCGAGGGTGGCTGTGTAACACTATTGGTCGCTGGAAGTGCTTTGTTTGTGTAAGTATAGTGATAGAGGGCTTAGCAAGCTAACCCTTGACGAAAAGAAATCCTAATATAAGAAGAGCCGGAATCAGGTACGGGGATGTCTTGATGACATCCCCTGCCTGGTTCCGGCTCTTCTTTCAGCAACGGCGTGCACAGATTTCTTCTATCACTGCACATATTAAACTTGTTATTTTTTATCAGCCACCTCACGCAGCCAGCGTTCATTCGCTGGCCAGTAACGCCACATAGCCGTCCTCGCCCTTGTTAAGTAAAGTAGATAGCGGGCGGGGAGCCGAGTGGGAGATGCGCAGGTATAAGCGGGAGAGGCGGAGAATCCTTTCCGTAGCCCTTATCCTGCGGGATGTAAGCCGCTGTCGGCGCACATTCCGCAGGGTTAGGGATACGTGAAATAGTCAGAGCCTCGTACGCATCGGAGCAGATGCCACCCGGCTCCCAGTCCGCAGCCACTTCACTAAACCCACAGTTACTTGATAAATCCAAAGCAGTTAAGTATTACGACAAGCATCAGCACTGGAACGATAACTGCGTACAACAGCTTCTGAAATTGTGAGAAGCCGCCGTCTCTTCCGTTGACGGTAAGTTCTTTTTCAAAATCTTTGAAGCCCCACACCTTAGCGACATAGAAGCAGGTGAGGAGACAGCCGAGTGGAAGCAGGATATACGCTGTGAACGTATCAAGCCAGTTGTAAATATTATAATAAGATACTCCGTTCAAATCGATAAACGGGAGCTGTACTCCGCTTAATACGCCAAAGCCAAGTGACACGATGATACCGCCGGCGAAGATGACAAGCGAAGTGATGGTCGTAGATTTCCGGTGCGATATGTGTGCTGTCTCTTCCAGCCATTTGTTCGGAATCTCGATGATGGTGAACAGCGTGGAAAGTGCGGCAAACAGCAGTGCGATAAAAAAGAAGATGCCGATAAACCGTCCGCCAGGAAGCTTTGAGAATATCTGGGTCATTACCACGAAGATTAAGGAAGGACCGCTTGACACATCTACGCCTGCTCCAAATGCGGAAGGAATGATTACAAAACCTGCCGTCAGCGCTACGACAGTGTCACAGACTGCTATCCATATGGAATCTTTTTTGATATTATTTGACTTTGGAAGACTGGCGCCGAGGGTGACAAAGATACCCCAGCCGATTCCGATAGAGAACAGTACCTGCGTCGCGGCATCTGCAAATACTTTGACGCTCATCTTGCTGAAATCCGGTACGATGTAATACTTCAGTCCTTCAGCGGCATTAGGGGTAGAAAAGACAGCCCAGATGCCACATATGAGTAAAAGGATAAACAATGCAGGCATCATGAACTTAGTAATCTTCTCCACCAGGTTCGTAATACCGAAGAACAGCAGAATCGCTACGACTATCATTACGATTGCCGTATAGATTAAAGGTTCGGCAGCTTTTGACGTAAAGCTGTTAAAAAATACCTGCGTGTCAGTTCCGAAATCTGCACCGGTGATATAGGCGACTGCATATTTCAGCACCCATCCGCCGACAATAACATAATACATGTCAATCAAAGCCGTACAGAGCATGGCTATCCAGCCGATAAACCTGTACTTTTTCTTGACAGCGCCGAAAGACGTCGCCACATTGGCCCTCGCGTAACGGCCGATGGCGCTTTCCGCCTTGATTAGAGGATAACCCATAATCAAAGCCATAAGAATATAGACTACGATGAATACGCCGCCGCCCCCTCCGTAGGCAAGGTATGGGAAACGCCAGATATTACCGAGCCCGATTGCGGCCCCGGCCGCGACCATTATGTAACCAAAGCGCGAACCCCATTGCGCCTGGTCGTTCGTACTGTTGCCAGTACCAGCCTCATTACTACTCATAACAACACTCCAATCTCTATTTTATTTGAGAAGTGTTGAATTAAAAAAGGATGCGCTCACAACTGCTGTGAGAGCATCCTTACCCAATCCAATCCTCTTTTTTAGTATAGCCTAGCAACATGTAATTGTCAAGAATTTATCCATTCCCAAGGGCCCCGCGCAGCGCTCCAGTGTACGGAAAAAGGAACAAAATAAAGCCAATAATCACTAGACTTTTAAATGTACTAAGGATATAATGAATGTATACGTCAAGTTATAATAATATGTAATATATTTTAAGGAGGAACAACAAAAATGGCAAGAAAAATGAAGACCATGGACGGTAACCAGGCCGCGGCGCATGCGTCATATGCGTATACTGAAGTAGCGGCTATCTACCCGATCACACCATCATCTGTTATGCCGGAACACGTGGATGAGTGGGCTACAGAGGGCAGGAAGAACATATTTGGACAAACTGTCCAAGTAACAGAGATGCAGTCAGAGGCGGGCGCAGCCGGAGCAGTACACGGTTCACTGGCAGCAGGTGCTATGACGACGACATTTACGGCATCTCAGGGATTATTGTTGATGATTCCTAACTTATATAAAGTAGCGGGTGAGCAGCTTCCTGGCGTATTCAACGTATCCGCCCGTGCGATTGCAAGCCATGCATTATCTATTTTCGGAGACCATTCAGATGTCTATGCCTGTCGCCAGACGGGTGCGGCCATGCTGTGCGAGTCCAGCGTGCAGGAAGTCATGGACCTGACACCGGTTGCCCACTGTGCGGCACTGAAAGGGAAGATTCCGTTTATCAACTTCTTTGACGGATTCCGTACGTCTCATGAGATCCAGAAGATCGAGACATGGGATTATGAAGACCTCAAAGAACTGGTCGATATGGATGCAATCGATGCATTCAGAAACCATGCTTTGAATCCAAACCATCCTTGCCAGAGAGGTTCCGCCCAGAATCCGGATATCTTCTTCCAGGCAAGAGAGGCATGTAACCCGTACTACGATGCTATGCCGGCTATCGTACAGGAATACATGGACAAAGTTAACGAGAAGATCGGAACAGACTATAAGCTCTTCAACTATTATGGTGCGGCAGATGCGGAAAAGGTTATCATCGCTATGGGCTCAGCATGTGAGACGATTGAAGAGACCGTAGATTATATGCTGGCAGCAGGCGAAAAGGTCGGCGTTGTCAAAGTACGGCTTTACAGACCGTTCTGTGCTCAGGCATTGATAGATGCAATACCGGATACGGTCAAGACCATCTCCGTACTTGACAGGACGAAGGAGCCAGGTGCGTTCGGCGAACCATTATACCTGGATGTAGTGGCTGCATTAAAAGGAACTAAATTCGATGCAGTTCCTATACTGTCAGGACGTTACGGACTGGGATCGAAAGACACGACGCCGGCTCAGATTGTCGCTGTATTCAACAATACGGAGAAGGCGAAGTTTACAATCGGCATCGTAGACGATGTGACAGGACTCTCTCTGGAAACAGGAGCTCCTCTTGTTACGACTCCGGAAGGTACGATCAACTGCAAGTTCTGGGGACTTGGCGCTGACGGTACTGTTGGTGCTAATAAGAACTCTATCAAGATTATCGGTGACAATACGGACATGTATGCGCAGGCTTATTTTGACTATGACTCCAAGAAGTCCGGCGGTGTTACGATGTCACACCTGCGTTTCGGCAAGAAGGCTATCAAGTCTACGTATCTGATTCGTCAGGCAAACTTCGTAGCCTGCCATAACCCTTCTTATGTTGATAAATACAACATGGTACAGGAGCTTGTGGACGGCGGAACATTCCTGCTGAACTGCCCGTGGGATATGGAAGGGCTTGAGAAGCATCTTCCAGGCCAGGTAAAGGCATATATCGCTGACCACAATATCAAGTTCTACACGATTGACGGTATCAAGATTGGTAAAGAGATCGGACTTGGCGGACGTATCAATACGGTTCTCCAGTCTGCATTCTTCAAACTTGCCTCCATCATTCCGGAAGAAGAAGCTATCGACCTTATGAAGAAGGCTGCAAAAGCTACCTACGGAAGAAAAGGCGATAAGATCGTACAGATGAACTATGACGCTATCGATGCAGGCGCGAAGCAGGTAGTAGAGGTTCAGGTTCCTGACAGCTGGAAGAGCTCGGAAGATGAAGGGCTGTTTACACCGGAAGTCAAGGGTGGAAGAGAAGATGTAGTTTCCTTTGTTAAGAACATACAGTGCAAAGTCAACTCTCAGGAAGGCAACTCCCTGCCTGTATCAGCATTCAGCGATTATGTTGACGGCTCTACGCCATCTGGTTCTTCTGCATACGAGAAACGTGGTATTGCAGTAGATATACCAATCTGGAAAGAGGAAAACTGTATCCAGTGTAACCGCTGTGCTTACGTGTGTCCGCACGCGGTCATCCGTCCGGTTGCATTGACGGAAGACGAGCTTGCCAAAGCTCCGGAAGGAACGAAGGCAATCGATATGGTCGGCATGCCTGGCATGAAATTTGCGATTACGGTATCCGGCTATGACTGTACGGGATGTGGCTCCTGTGCTAACGTATGCCCGGGCAAGAAGGGCGAAAAGGCACTCGTTATGGAGAACATGGAAACGAATGTAGACACATGCCAGGAAAGATTTGACTTTGGAAGAGCGATTCCGGTTAAGCCAGAAGTTGTTGCCAAGTTCAAACCAGAGACGGTAAAGGGCAGCCAGTTCAAACAGCCGCTCCTTGAGTTCTCAGGCGCTTGTGCGGGATGTGGAGAGACGCCATATGCGAAGCTGATAACGCAGCTGTTCGGTGACAGGATGTACATCGCCAATGCTACAGGATGTTCTTCTATCTGGGGCAACTCCTCACCGTCCACGCCATATACGGTGAACGACAAGGGACAGGGTCCTGCATGGTCCAACTCCTTGTTTGAAGACAATGCAGAGTTCGGATACGGCATGCTGCTCGCTCAGAAGGTTATCAGAAAGAGGCTGAAAGAAGAAGTGGAATCCTTAGTGGCTTCAGACGAGGCATCAGCAGAAGTAAAAGCTGCGTGCCAGGAATATCTGGATACGTTTAACAGCGGAGCGACGAACGGAGATGCTTCTGATAAGCTTGTGGCTGCATTAGAAGGATGCGGCTGTGAGACATGCAATGACATCGTGAAGAACAAAGACTTCCTCGCTAAGAAGTCCCAGTGGATATTCGGCGGTGACGGATGGGCGTATGATATTGGATTTGGCGGTGTCGACCACGTGCTTGCAAGCGGCGAGGACATCAACATCATGGTATTTGATACGGAAGTTTACTCCAATACAGGCGGACAGTCTTCCAAGGCTACAAAGACAGGTGCGACAGCACAGTTTGCAGCAGGCGGAAAAGAGACGAAGAAGAAAGACCTTGCAGGTATCGCGATGAGCTATGGTTACGTATACGTGGCACAGATTGCCATGGGTGCTGACTTCAACCAGACGGTCAAGGCGATTGCGGAAGCAGAAGCATATCCAGGACCATCACTTATCATCGCATATGCACCATGTATCAACCATGGCATCAAGATGGGCATGAGCAAGGCTCAGACAGAAGAAGCGCTGGCTGTACAGTGTGGATACTGGAACAACTTCCGGTTCAATCCTGCTGCAGAAGGAGCTAAGTTTGCTCTGGACAGCAAGGAGCCTACCGGCGATTATCAGGCATTCCTTGATGGAGAGGTACGTTACAGCGCTCTGAAGAGGGCTAATCCTGAGAAGGCTGAAAAGCTGTTCGCGAAGAATGAAGCAGAAGCCAAGGAAAGATATGATTATCTGAAGAAGCTCGTAACGCTTTACGGTGGAGAATAAGAGACAGATTGCCCCGGGCATATAGCCCGGAGGTACATTAAGAGGAGGAGAGGCCAGCCTTTCCTCCTCTTATTTGGCGTTATAGACAAATTTTAAGAAAGCATCTCCCTATATGGCTGATAAGCAGAAAATGTGCCAAAAATATATCATTTATTGACAAATACCGGTAAAAATGATACAAATGTACTATATGAATAATGAACTTGATAGAGGCGCGGTTTTCATCAGTAGTCCAGCACGATAGTCCGGGAGACTGTACTGGGCGGAAGGGGAGACCGCCGAAGGGTGTGCATATCCCGCGTGCACATTCTGGGACGCATGCAGAAGATGCTGCGGACTGTCACATCAGTGGAGCGCTATCAGTGTATGATAAGTACATATAATATGTATCGTGTATATTATGCCATGGATGCGCCTCCGAAGGGCGTTATTCATGGCGTTTTTGTGGTATGGAGAAACCCTGTTCTGAATCGGCGGCTGTTTTCCATATTGCAGGAATCCAGGGAAAAAGGGAAGAGAGAGGAAGAAAGATGAACAAAAGAAGTAGGAAAGTTGTATGGGGGACACTGGTTCTTCTGCTAATGCTGGCGTGCAGTTCTCTGACTGTATTCGCAGCAGAAGATGCGGCGGAGTACGTACCTGACATGTATGCCTCTTTTTGGGCGCTGGTACCGCCTGTTGTGGCTATCGTGCTCGCGCTGATTACGAAGGAGGTATACAGCTCGTTGTTTATAGGCATTTTGATGGGCGGCATATTCTACTCCAACTTTACGTTTGAAAAGACGATAACACATGTATTCCAGGACGGCATAATCGGTGTGCTGTCAGACAGCTATAACGTGGGTATCCTGGTGTTCCTCGTCATTTTGGGCGTCATGGTATGCCTTATGAATAAAGCAGGCGGGTCGGCTGCATTTGGGCGATGGGCTTCGGAACATATCAAATCGAGGGTAGGAGCGCAGCTTGCGACAATCGTGCTCGGCGTGCTCATATTTATCGATGATTATTTTAACTGCCTGACCGTAGGAAGCGTGATGCGTCCGGTAACGGACAAGCACAACGTATCGCGGGCAAAGCTGTCTTATCTGATTGACGCCACTGCCGCCCCGGTCTGTATCATAGCACCGATATCGTCATGGGCAGCGGCCGTGACCGGATTTGTGGAAGGTGAAGATGGACTCTCTATATTCATAAGGGCTATCCCATATAATTTCTATGCACTGCTCACTATCGTCATGATGCTGGGGCTTGTGTTCATGAAAGTAGATTACGGCCCTATGCGGCTGCATGAAAAGAATGCGGCAAAGGGAGACTTGTATACGACTCCGGACCGGCCTTATGCCAATGCAGAGCCGGAATCAGGGGAAGACAGCAGGGGCAAGGTCATAGATCTTGTGTTTCCGATACTGCTTCTTATCGTCTGCTGTGTAATCGGAATGATTTATACAGGAGGATTCTTCTCGGGCGAGGACTTTGTCACGGCATTTTCACAGAGTGATGCTTCGGTGGGCCTTGTGCTCGGCAGCTTCTTTGCATTTGCCATCACGATTATTTTCTATGTGGCGAGGCGTGTTATGAAGTTTGGCGAATGCATGTCCTGCATTCCGGACGGATTTAAGGCCATGGTTCCGGCAATCCTCATCCTGACGCTGGCATGGTCTCTGAAAGCGATGACAGACAGCCTGGGTGCCGCCGCTTATGTGGAAGCGATGATGAAATCGAGCGCCAAAGGGTTCGTGACGCTTCTGCCGGCCATCATCTTTCTCGTAGGCTGCTTCCTGGCATTTGCCACAGGGACTTCTTGGGGAACGTTTGGAATTCTTATACCGATCGTCGTGGCCGTATTTGCCGGAAGCAATGAAAATATGATGATCATCTCTATCTCGGCATGTATGGCGGGTGCAGTATGTGGAGACCACTGTTCACCTATCTCCGACACGACCATCATGGCGTCGGCCGGGGCGCAGTGCAATCATGTGAACCATGTGACGACGCAGCTTCCTTATGCGGTTACGGTGGCAGCCGTGTCCTTTGTCACCTATATTGTGGCAGGGTTCGTCCAGTCTGCCTGGATTGCGCTTCCGGTGGGAGTCGTGCTGATGCTCATTGTATTGTTTGTAATCAGAGTGATCAACATCGATAAAGTATAGCAGTCGCGGGGAGGCAAGTATGCGGGAGATGCAACAGAAGCCGGAGGCCGGACATGGCGCAGACATGACAGCCATGCGTCCAGCAAGGCTTATATCTGTAGAAAATGAAGTCCACGCCCAGATGATAGCAGGCGTCCTGGAAGGGAACGGTATAAAGTGCTGGATACGTGACAAGGAAAGCGGCGGCTACTTGAGTATTTACATGGGTTTTTCTGTCTTTGGAAAAGACTTGTATGTAGATGAAGCCGATGTAGACCGGGCCCGGGAACTGGTGGACGGCATCGAAGCCGAGATAGATACAGAGGATGCGGGGAAGATGGCAGAAGAGGAGGATATCCCCGCCCCGCCATTTTATAGGAACAGGCGTATCGTTGCGGGCGTTATCGCGGCTGTCCTTGGCGTATCGGCGGCAGCCGCACTGATTCTGAATCTGTATGATGCATTTTTTGGTTAATGAAACAAGAAGATACCCCTATAGAATTCAGGCTTTTTCAAAGCCTTGAACCGCTACAGGGGTATCTGCTGAGAATATTCCTTATATTCACCACCCTTTAAATAATACCTTTTTCTTTCGCATTTATCAATAGCCGGAACCCGGTCACTTTTCCGCCATAGTGTACGATTCTGACTTCTTCAAAGCAGTATTCGCCATTCATCTTCATGCCGGCAAGCTGCCTTTGCATGATTATCAGAATCCCCAGCTCGCCAATCGGAGATTCCCCGGCATATTTATAAGAGAACTGGTGAAGGTGCCGGTTCGTATTCAGCACCCTCTCCAGATATTCAACATACCCGTCAGGACACAGCTCTTTCTTGGGAATAAAGATTCTTTCTGCGCCGCCTTTATCGTCCAGAAAGCACATGACTCTTTCCTGCGGTATGATAATGAACTCATCAGCACATTCGTAACAGATATTATATTTTTTTCTTTTCATAACTCAAGGAATTTAATTTTAAGTAGCTTCCTACTTTTTTTAAAGATGCCCTGTATATGACGTATTGATACAGTGCTGCTATAATTCCGGCTCCTGCCAGCATAGCCAGAATCTTCATATCTGTTACAGATAAGTTCTTATCATTCGTAGTAAGAGTGATAGCCTCATATATGAGCAGAAGTACCACTCCGAGTATTGTCGGCAGGACAAAGATTTTCTTAATCTGGCTTTTCATCAGCTCTCTTCTGTAATGCCTGTCTGCCCCTAGTTTCTTAATATCTTCAAATGCCTGTGCATTGGCAATTCCCATTCCCTGGCTTCTAGTATATCCGATAATCCCCACAGATGCGAAACATATCAGAAATACATAACCGAACAGAAGGAGCCTGTTAGCCAGAAGCATGGTTCTCTGCTGTCTTAAAAGAGGTTCCATAACAGGAGCATACTGCCAGTCTGTTTCTCTTAGAGGATTCTTCGCATCTACAGTGGCATCATCCTCCATATCTGCGTAATCACTTCCCTTTCGTTCTCCTTCCAATGCATTATAATAGCTCATAACATTCATATCTTCAGACATCCCATTTACAAATAATTCATAAAATTCTCCGGCAAATGCTGCCATACTTTTAAGGTTTCCCTCCGTGTTGAACAGAACCTGTGTCTCCTGCTTTTCTTCCGGAAGCCCGCTTTTAAGCCTTAAATAGTCTTCATCGTTCAGTATAAAACGGCTTCCGATATTCATTCCAACGCTGGTCGTTATGATAAGTGAATGGTAAGTCGTATTTCCTAAGTATTTCATCGGCAGGAACTGTCCTTCACTCTGACAGTATAATTTATCCATGTCCCCGAATTTGTACCAGATGTTCTCGTATGCATTCTTGCCCTCGATCTGGTAATAGGAGCCTTCTGGTATATCAAGCTTCGTTCCTGTCAGCTTTTCATATTCAGAAACACTGGTACAGTCATATTCCGCATACTCATCATAATAAATTTCCATCAGTTTATTATCATCAGACATGTCCCTGTCTGTTCCGCTGCCTGTTACCCTTATAAATTCCCCTTCCCGGTAATCGCCTATTGTTATGCCATTTTGATCCGCCAGTGAATCAAGTTCTTCCTTTGAAGGTTCATCTGCATCATTCAGATAGCGGTAGGAAAAGTCGTCCTCAAGCACCGTGTCTGTTGTCATATTGGCCGGAATATAAGAAATTGCATACAGCCCGGCGAAAATCAGCAGTGTTATAACCAGCATATTCTTCACGACAGATGCTCCCTGGAATTTGATCATTCCATAGTTGATAAGGTTATTATAATATTTCTGTGGATTCCTTCCTTTCTGGCGGCTGGATACCGCATACACGAGCATCCGGTACACTCCCAGCAATATTAAGAGGTAGAAGGCATTGGTCCATCCCCCTAACCACATCCCTAAAGCATATACTGTAATCTGTTCCAGGATCACAGCCCCGAAAAAGCCCACGGCAGTCAGGATGATTCCGCTTATGAAGTAAGATCTGGATACTGCTTTTTTCATTGGTTCCTGTTTACGCTGTTCATTAATGACCTCCAGGATATTCGTACGTTTCATAGCTCTCCAGGCCAGAAACTGAACCATGATAAAAAGCACTGCCGCATACAGCACAGAAGCCAAAAATCCTGAAACAGTGAATGCGAATGCGGAATCGCTGACGCTGGCTGTCATCATCTCCATCAGTTTTCCTACAAGAAAAGCAATCACTGAGCCAATTACGATACCTGCTGCCGCACACGCGCCGATAATCTTGGCCAGCTCCAGGCTAAGGGCTTTGGCCAGGACTTTCCTCTCTGCGCCAAGAGCCATAAATATCCCTATCTCGCGGCTTTTATATCTGAGGAACAGCCGTGCCGCATATGCTGCGAATATAATACAGCCGGAGAGCGCCACACCGCATATAAGGTAGATCTGTTTCCCGCTGTCACCACCTGCCGGCAGCGAATCCTGTATCAGAGGGCTGCACACCATCATAAGAAGTGATGACACAAGAAGGACCGCGAATGTCATACAGAACCGGAACTGCCGGTAATCTCCCTTGTTCTTTTTTCTAAGCCTGCTCCATAAAGTACTAAGCGTCATCTTTATTCACCCCCGTTCAAGTCTCTTAATACGGTCAAAAGCTCTTCCATGAACTCCCGCCTGTTCCCTTTTTTCACAAGTTCTGTGTAGATCGACCCGTCTCTCATCACGATCACCCTGTCACAATAGCTTGCGGAAAAGCTGTCATGGGTTACCATGAACGTAGTGGCATTCAGTTTTTTCTGCGCATCCAAGAACGCACCGATTACCGCTTCACTGGAGCGGCTGTCCAGATTCCCTGTGGGTTCATCCGCAAGGATTAACAGCGGATCATTCATCAATGCTCTGGCAACCGCTGTTCTCTGCTTCTGTCCTCCTGATATCTCTGCCGGATACTTATCTGCGATTTCTCTGATCCCGAACATGTGAAGCAGATTCTCTGCCTTCTTTTCCATTTTCTCAAAAGGCTCTTTCCGGATGGATTTTGGGACACATACATTTTCAAAAACAGTCAGCCCGTCCAGCAGCATAAAATCCTGAAATACGAATCCAAGCTTATTATTGCGCACTTTAGCAATCTGCTTTTCCGTCAACTTGGCAAGGTTAGAATCCTTAAGCCTTACTGTTCCTTCTTCAAATGGTATAAAACAGGAAATACAGTTTAACAGAGTTGTCTTGCCGGAACCGGAAGGTCCCATGACTGCTACGAATTCTCCTTCCTGTACCTCAAATGATACGTCCTTTAGCACTTCATATCTGTTCTTCCCTGTCTGATAGCTTTTATAAAGGTGCTCTACTTTTAACATCATATATTCCTCCTGATTCCTCTTCCTTTTCTGATACTTATTTTATGGGAAACAGGCTCGTAATTCGACCCTCCAGAATGTCAAGTTTTACCGCTCTTTTGTAAAATTCGGTATTTGGAAATAGTCCTTTGAATTGCTGAGCAACTTCTTTTCTATATCCCGGGCTTATGGTATAATGTGCGTACAGGGCAGAGCCGGGTTACCGGAAATGTTAATGCTAAGCTTGCTTAGACAATTGCATTTCCGGCAATCCGGCGAGCGAAGCGACCGAGGAAAACCGTAGGTTTTTCGAGGCTCTGCCCGTTTGGTTCACGGTTATGGTATGATAACTCTAAAGTACCGGAGGTTGATCATTAATGCTTAAGCTTGCAGTCTGCGACGACGAGAGGGTCTTTCGCAGTGATTTACGAAAAATAATAAGTACAGAACTGGATTTATGCGGAATGGATTATCAGATTTTTGAATTCACCTGTGGGGAAGAGCTGCTTGATTCCTTAGATAATGCAGATTACCAGATTATATTTCTTGATATTGAGATGAAGGCCCTTGACGGCATTTCCACAGCAAAGCAGCTCCGTTCAAGGAAGAGCTGCGGGGAGATTGTATTCGTCACTTCACATCCGGACTTTGTCTTCCAGGGCTATGAAGTACGCGCTTTAAATTATATTATGAAGCCGTATGAACGCGAGAAGATAACAGCTGTCCTGCACATGGCACTGGAAGCCCAGGATATCTCCATGGAGAAATATTACGTCATTGAGCAGCAGGGCAAACGTATCCGTGTCCCGCTTTCATCTGTAAAATACTTTACCAGTGACAAGCGGATTATCCATGCAGTCACCTCAGAGAAGCGCTATTCCTTCTATGAAAAGCTAAGTGAACTGGAATCACAGCTGCCTGACAGCTTCATCCGTATTCACAGCCGTTATCTGATTAATTTAAAATATCTTGCAGAGTTAAAAGGTAACAGTATCCTTGTAGATGGGGAGTCACTTCCGGTGAGCCGTTCCTGCAAGCCTGATCTTTCCATTGCTTTTGCGAAATACATGCTGCATTAGGAGAACATATCATGCTGAATACAATTGTGTACATTATAAATCTGGGGATTTCTGTTACCTATGGGACCTTGCTTTTTTTCATACTTAAGAAATTTCTACCGCTGCGCAGAAAGAGTCTTGTGCTGGAATTTCTCGAGGTGGTATTGATTGCATATACTACCAACATTGCCATATTTCCCGGAGAAGTCACCGGTACGATGGGTTCTTTCCTGGCTTTATTTATACTGATGCTTGTCTTCCACAAAAGCAGCCTCTTTTTGAAACTCTCCGCCACTATCCTGGTATTTCCGGTCATAGCATCCATTTCCTACATCCTGGAGGATGTAGGTTACCTTATCTGGCTGCATATCTGCCAGCGCCAGATGACCGAGGCTGCCCAGACTATCCTCCATACAGTTACCATGTTTTTCCGCATCCCGGTATGGTATGCAGTCTACTATTTTATAAAGTTATATGTTCCCCATGCTGTCCATGACCTGAGCAGACGGATGTGGATATTGATTGACCTTATATCCCTGTCCTCGTTTATCGGGATCATTACTGTCATTTATAAGTCGACCTATGCCACTTCCCACGCCGCATATCCCGCATGTATCGCGAGCCTGATTACGAATATGGGGTGCTTTTATCTGTGCACCTATCTGGCAAAGACAATGCGTACAGAGATGGAACTTAAGACCTATCAGTACCAGCAGGCCTATTATAAAGAAATAGAGTCCAGCCAGCAGACGATACGAAGCCTCCGCCATGATATGAAGAACCACCTGAATATCATCTGTACATTTCTTCAGAACAAAGACTATGAAGATGCAGACCAGTATCTGAATGAGCTGGACAGGGAATTCATAACCTCTGCAAAAGTATACTGTAAAAGCAGTACTGTCAATGCCGTGTTAAGCGCCAAAGAACAGACTGCCATGGATAACAGTATACACTGTGACTTCCAGATCGGCCTTGAGGAAACGCCTCCGATTGATAATATCGATTTGTGCTCTCTATTAGCCAACACTCTGGATAATGCTATTGAAGCCTGCTGTAAGATACCGGACTATTCTATGCGTTTCCTCACATTGAAGGCACGGTGCAAAAATAATTATTTTAGTTATGAACTTGTAAACTCCAAGGTAAATGCCGTCGTAGAAGAATCCGGACATTATAAGACCAGTAAAAATGATTCCTCCCTCCACGGGATTGGTCTTGAAAACGTAGAACGTATTGTGGAGAAATATGGCGGGGACATGAAAATCGACTACACGGACGATACGTTTACTGTAACCATTCTGGTAGCCAGAGGAACTATGGTCTCTCCGATTATCATGCCCGTGTCACGGCTTACGCCTCCGTACATCATATAATATAAGCGGAGGCCCGGAATCAGGGGGAAGACAGACGCTGTCAAATCGGTATTAGCCGACAGCCCCTTTCAAGTTCAGGGAAAAACTGGTATAATGCACAGTGTAGCAGGCTGCATATTGGTCTATACTAATGATATGCCTCCGCCTGCGGAGGGACAGCCTGAATGAAGAAAGGAGAAGATTGGAAGTTATGAGTGTAAAAGACTTACATGCATATGATCTGATACAGGAAGAGAAGCTAGAGGGGATCAAGTCGTACGGTTATCTGATGAAGCATAAGAAAAGCGGAGCGAGGCTTCTGCTCGTGGAGAATGAGGATGAGAACAAAGTATTTTCCATCGGTTTCCGCACGCCGCCGTCAGACAGCACCGGGGTGCCACATATCATGGAACATTCCGTACTGTGCGGTTCTAAGAACTTTCCGGCCAAAGACCCCTTCGTGGAACTGGTAAAAGGTTCCCTGAATACATTCCTCAACGCGATGACTTATCCGGATAAGACCGTATACCCGGTGGCAAGCTGCAATGACAAGGATTTCCAGAACCTGATGCACGTCTATATGGACGCGGTACTATATCCGAATATATATGAACACGAAGAAATATTCCGGCAGGAAGGGTGGAGCTATAAGCTGGACGATGCAGAAGCAAAACTGGAATATAACGGTGTCGTATACAATGAGATGAAGGGGGCATTTTCGTCACCGGAAGGGGTGCTGGACAGAGTCGTGCTCAACACGCTGTTCCCGGATACTTCATATGCTAATGAATCGGGTGGTGATCCGGAGGCGATACCGGACCTTACGTATGAACAGTATCTTGATTTCCACAGGAAGTATTACCATCCGTCCAACAGCTACATCTATCTGTACGGAAATATGGATATGGAAGAGAAGCTCCAGTGGCTGGATAAGGAATACCTAAGTGATTTTAAAGCAGACGATGTAGACTCGGAGATCAAGCTGCAGCAGCCGTTTGAAGAGATGAAGGAAGTGACGATTCCATATTCCATAGCGAGCGATGAGCCGGAAGAGGACAATACGTACCTGTCCTACAATAAAGTGATAGGAACGAGCCTTGACAAGGAGCTCTATCTGGCATTCCAGATACTGGACTACGCATTGCTCTCGGCGCCGGGTGCGCCGCTTAAAAAGGAGCTGACCGATGCGGGGATAGGCAAGGATATCATGGGTTCCTATGACAACGGCATCTATCAGCCGATTTTTTCTGTCATAGCGAAGAATGCCAATGTAGAGCAGAAGGAGGCGTTCATCGGCGTGATTGAGGACGTACTTGCCGGCATAGTGGAGAAGGGCATGGATAAGAAGGCTCTTGAGGCGGGAATCAATTATCATGAGTTCCGCTACCGGGAGGCCGATTTCGGCAATTATCCGAAGGGGCTCATGTACGGGCTGCAGATGATGGACAGCTGGCTCTATGACGAAGAGAAGCCCTTTCTCCATATCGAGGCGCTGGAGACATTTGAGTTCCTTAAGAGCCAGGTTGGAACCAGATATTATGAAGACCTGATCCAGAGGCATCTGCTTGACAACACGCACGGGGCTGTCGTTATCGTAGAGCCTGAAAAGGGACGTACGGCCAGGATGGATCAGGAGCTGGAGAGAAAGCTTCAGGAGTATAAGGACAGCTTGAGCGAGGAAGAAGTGAAGGAGCTTGTAGAGCGGACGAGAGGGCTTGAGGCATACCAGTCGGAAGAGGACAGCGAAGAAGATCTGAACCGTATCCCGGTCCTGAAGCGGGAAGACATTTCCCGTGATATCGAGCCGATATTAAATGAAGAGATGTCTTTTGCAGGTGCTCCAGCCGTCTTCCATGACATAGAGACGAACGGTATCGGATATGTGGATATCTTGTTTGATCTGTCGGGAATCCCCGAAGAGGAGGTGCCGTATGTCGGAATCCTGCAGACTGCTCTCGGAATAATCGATACGGAGAATTATGGGTATGGCGAACTGTTCAACGAGATCAACATGCATACGGGAGGCATCGGTACGACGCTCGAGCTGTATTCCGACGTCACCGACGTGCGCAGCAAAGCGTTCAGGGCTACGCTGGAGATAAAAGCAAAAGCGCTGTACAACAAGCTGCCGGTTGCATTTGACATGATGGGGGAGATCCTGACCGCATCGAAGCTGGATGACACGAAGCGGCTGAAGGAGATTCTCGGGATGGCCAAATCCCGGCTGCTCATGCGGTTCCAGTCTGCCGGACATCTGACAGCGGCGCTCAGGGCGATGTCATATTCCTCTCCGTCGGCGAGGTTCAAGGATATGACGAACGGCATCGCCTTTTATGAGAAGATCGCGGACATCGAGGAGCACTTTGAGGAGCAGAAAGAAGCGCTTGTCCAGCATTTGCAGCATCTCGTGAAGCAGCTGTTCCGGCCGGACAATATGATGCTCAGCTATACTGCGTCAAGAGAAGGGCTCGAAGGATTGGACGGCCTGGTGGCTGGCCTGAAGGCAAGGCTCTTTAAAGTGACGCCGGATGAGACGCCGTGTGTCATACACTGCGAAAAGAAAAACGAAGGGTTCAAGACTGCTTCTAAAGTACAGTATGTGGCCCGCACGGGCAATTTTATCGACAATGGCGCGTCTTATACCGGTGCCCTGCAGATATTGAAAGTGATCTTAAGCTATGAATACCTTTGGCAGAATATACGTGTCAAGGGCGGCGCATATGGCTGTATGAGCAATTTTAACCGCATCGGGGAGGGCTACTTCGTATCGTACCGTGATCCGAACCTGAAACGGACGCTGGATGTATATGAAGGGGTCGTGGATTATCTGAAGAACTTTACAGTGAGCGAGCGGGATATGACGAAGTATATCATTGGGACAATGAGCAACATAGACCAGCCCATGACGCCGGCTGCAAAGGGCGACCGTTCCATGAGCCTGTATATGAACAAGGTCAGCGCGGACATGATACGGGAAGAACGCAGCCAGATATTGGATGCTACGCAGGGTGATATCCAGAGCCTGTACCGCGTCGTGGAGGCGGTGCTCAAGGCAGGGCAGCTCTGCGTCATCGGCAGCGAAGAGATGATAGAGGAGAACAAAGAACTGTTCCGGACTGTGACAAGTTTTTAACAGGGGACGTAAGAAAATTAAGTTTGGTTACGTACCAGATTGAGAAGGAGAACGTATGAAAAAGGATTTTAAGTCGGGGTTCGTCACGTTGATCGGCCGCCCGAATGTAGGGAAGTCGACACTTATGAACTATCTTATCGGGCAGAAGATAGCCATCACCTCCAATAAGCCGCAGACGACCCGGAACCGAATACAGACCGTATTGACGCTGGATGATGGGCAGATCGTATTCGTAGATACGCCGGGAATCCATAAGGCCAAGAACAAGCTGGGCGAATATATGGTAAATGTAGCGGAGAAGACGCTGAATGAGGTGGATGTCGTGCTGTGGCTCGTCGAGCCGTCCACGTTCATCGGCGCCGGGGAAAAGCACATCGCGGAGCGGCTCGGGAAGGTAAGCACGCCTGTCATTCTCGTCATCAATAAGGTGGATATGGTGAAGAGGGAGGAGATTGCGGAGGCCATAACAGCGTATAAGGATATCTATGATTTTGCAGAAATCGTCCCGGTATCGGCCAGAAACGGTGATAATACGGATGAGCTTATGTCGGTCGTCATGAAGTATCTGCCTTACGGGCCACAATTCTATGACGAGGACACGGTTACCGACCAGCCGGAACGGCAGATCGTGGCAGAGCTTATCCGTGAGAAGGCGCTGCACAGCCTGAATGAAGAGATACCCCACGGAATTGCGGTGGCTGTCGACAGCATGAAAAAGAATAAGAAAGTAATGCATATAGATGCCACTATAATATGCGAACGTGATTCCCACAAGGGGATAATTATTGGCAAGCAAGGAAATATGTTGAAAAAGATTGGAAGCACGGCCAGGTTCGAGATAGAAAAAATGCTTGGATGCCAGGTAAACCTTAAGCTCTGGGTAAAAGTTAAAAAAGACTGGCGTGACAGTGAGTTCCTGATGAAAAATTTTGGATACAGGGACAACGAATAAAAAGGTACTGCCATGGGAGAACCTAATCTTATAAAACGGAAGATGAGGTGATTCCATGGAAGACAGGTACTGGGACAGATTTACCAGAACAGGAACAGTGACAGATTATCTATATTATAAAGGAATGGATATCTGCCGACAGGTGATGGACCGCTGCGAAACGGACGCCGCTTCGGCAGACGGCACGCACGATGTAAGACAGACAGGTGGAAGAATCAGTGAATCAGATTACGGTGACAGGCATGGTGCTTCATGCATCTCCTATAGGTGAATACGACAGGCGGGTTGTAATTCTGACGAAGGAGCGGGGAAAGATATCTGCATTCGCACGTGGGGCGAGAAGGCCCCACAGCGCGCTTGTAGGCGTGACCAGCCCGTTTACCTTCGGCGAATTCACGGTGTACGAGGGGCGGACATCATATACGCTTGTGTCAGCCTCTGTTTCCAATTATTTTTCGGAATTGAGGATGGATGTAGAGGGCGCTTACTACGGCTTTTATTTTTTGGATTTTGCGGGCTACTATGCCAGGGAATACAATGACGAGACGCTGCTGCTGAAGCTCTTATACCAGACGCTGCGTGCGCTGACGAATCCGCATCTTGACAACCGCCTTATCCGGTACATATTTGAGTTGAAGGCAATAGCGGTCAACGGGGAAGCGCCTCAGGTTTTTGAATGTGTCCGCTGCGGGGACAGAGAACGTCCCGCGCTGTTTTGCGTATCAAAAGGGGGCCTTGTGTGCAGCGAATGCCAGAGGACGGCCGGGGACGGGGTCCGGCTGCTTGCGTCTACTTTGTATGCGATGCAGTATATCATCAGCTCTCCGATTGAAAAGCTATATACTTTTGCGGTAAAAGAGGATGTGCTGGAGGAGCTCGGCAAGGTTGTGGGCGCATATTTGGACACTTATGTGGAAAAACGCTTCAAATCCCTGGAAATACTGGAAACAATTGTACGATAGGGCTTGAAAACCCCGGTTGATAACTGTATAATAATTAACAATTATGAAACTATAGAAGGCGAGGATGAGGATATGGTAGAAAAAACGATGGATAAGATTGTAGCGTTGGCGAAATCAAGAGGATTCGTATACCCGGGGTCTGAGATTTACGGCGGGCTTGCTAATACATGGGACTATGGTAATCTCGGTGTAGAATTAAAGAATAATGTAAAAAGGGCATGGTGGCAGAAGTTCGTGCAGGAGTCTCCATACAATGTAGGCGTGGACTGTGCGATCCTGATGAATCCGCAGACATGGGTAGCCAGCGGACATCTCGGGGGATTCAGCGATCCTCTGATGGACTGTAAGGAATGCCACGAACGTTTCCGTGCAGATAAGATGATAGAAGATTTCGCACATGCCAACGGACTTGACATCGGCGACAGCATCGACGGCTGGAGCCATGAGCAGATGGAAGCCTATATCAAGGAGCATGAGGTTCCATGTCCGACCTGCGGAAAGCACAATTTTACGGAGATTCGGGAATTCAACCTTATGTTCAAGACATTCCAGGGCGTTACGGAAGATGCCAAGAGTGTCGTATATCTTCGTCCGGAGACCGCCCAGGGAATCTTTGTAAACTTTAAGAATGTACAGCGTACATCGAGAAAGAAGATTCCATTTGGCATCTGCCAGGTCGGCAAATCATTCCGTAATGAGATTACGCCGGGCAACTTTACCTTCCGTACACGGGAGTTTGAGCAGATGGAGCTGGAGTTCTTCTGCGAGCCGGGTACAGACCTCGAGTGGTTCAACTATTGGAAGAAGTTCTGCCTGAACTGGCTTGAGACGCTGGGGCTGAAAGACGATGAAGTGCGTTACCGCGATCATTCGCCGGAAGAGCTGAGCCATTACAGCAATGCGACCACGGACATCGAATACCTCTTCCCGTTCGGATGGGGAGAACTGTGGGGCGTGGCTGACCGTACCAACTATGACCTCACGCAGCACCAGAACGTGTCTAAGCAGGACATGAGCTATTTTGACGATGAGAAGAAGGAAAAATATATCCCGTATGTCATCGAGCCTTCGCTGGGCGCGGACCGTATGGTGCTTGCGTTCCTGTGCAGCGCATACGATGAGGAGGAGCTGGAAGGCGGAGATGTGAGGACGGTGCTTCATTTCCATCCGGCACTTGCCCCGGTCAAGATCGGCATCCTTCCTCTGTCTAAAAAGTTAAATGAAGGTGCGGAGAAAGTGTACGCGCTGCTGAGCAAGAAGTATAACTGCGAGTTTGACGACCGCGGGAACATAGGCAAGCGTTACCGCCGTCAGGACGAGATCGGAACTCCGTTCTGCGTGACATATGACTTTGATTCTGAGGAAGACGGAGCGGTCACCGTGCGCGACAGGGATACGATGGAGCAGGAGAGGGTCAAGATTGAAGATCTGGAAGCTTATTTTGCGGAAAAGTTTGAATGGTAGAGATGTCTGAATAGTAGAGATGAGATGATGATGCTGTAAATCAGTCCCCTTTTGCCGGCAGTGAATGAGGCGGAAGGGGGCTTTATGTATCCTGAATGACAATGATTGGCGGAGGGTGAGAGAATGCTTCGGAAGATGACACAGGGCGAGCTTGAAGTAATAATTAGGGACCGCAGGCCGGGAGAGCAGCTTGACCTGCACGAGTCATTGCTGGACGGCCTCGACTTATCGGGCTGGGATCTACATAATATCAACTTTAATAAGAGCGATTTCCGCGGTGTGAACCTGGACGGGGCAAATATGGCTTATATAAAGGCGGACAATGCGTTCTTCGGCGGTTCTACGCTTAGGGGTACGAATCTGTCCGGCGCGTATCTGCACTCCGCGGATCTGCGCGGGTGTGATCTGTCCGGCGCGGACATAAGCGGGGCGGACATGTTTGCGTCAGCCCTGGAGAGGGCAGATATGGCGGGGCTTAAGACGGATGAAAAGACGAAGTTCTTCCATCTGTACTGTCCCGAAAGAGACCCGTTCATCGCGTGGAAGGTATGCTATGGCCGAAGGATTGTCAGGCTCCTTGTACCGGCGGACGCCAGAAGGATATCCGGGACGACAAATGAAGTGAAGTGTGACAAGGCAAAAGTGCTGTCCATTAAAAGTGCAGACTATAAGGAAACCTATGATGAAGCGCATTCCTATGTGGACGAGAACTTCATATACCGCACGGGAAAGATGGTGTATGCCGAGAATTTTAATCCCGACAGGTTCGTGGATTCAGGCGGAGGGATCCATGTGTGGCTGACAAGAGAAGAAGCCATCGCATATCTCGGCTAAAGGGCGGTAATAGAAAGAAGAGCGGAATACAGAAAGCGACCGGCATACAACGAATGTTTGCCGGTCGCTTTTGATAATATTCTTATGTAATTCTGCTTTTATGCTTCTGCTTTTCTCTTTTTAGCGTGGATATTGACATCCGTCGTGTAATTTTCCGGGTGCTTTCTTCTGTCTCTCAACTCAGCACATGCGGTATAGAGCACATCGGTTGAAGAGTTCAGTCCTGTCTCACAGGAATCCTGGATAACGCCTACGATGAAACCGACACCTACGACCTGCATTGCAACATCATTGGAGATGCCAAATAAGCTACATGCCATAGGAATCAGAAGAAGAGAACCGCCCGCAACACCGGATGCACCTGCAGCACTCAGTGCGGATAATACGCAGAGGATGAAAGCGGTCGGGAAGTCAACGGAGATTCCCATCGTATGTGCGGCAGCCAATGCCATTGTTGAAATGGTGATAGCGGCTCCGGCCATGTTAACGGTTGCTCCAAGTGGAATGGAGATAGAATAGGTATCTTCATCCAGCCCCATATCTTCGCAAAGTTCCATATTTACAGGAATATTAGCGGCGGAGCTCCTTGTAAAGAACGCGGTGATAAAGCTTCTTGACAGGCATTTGAATACGAGTGGGAACGGATTCGTCTTTGTGCAAAGGAACACGATTATTGGATTCATGACCAATGCTACAAATGCCATAGAACCTACCAGTACCACGATCAGCCTTCCATATGTAAGCAGGGCGCCCAATCCCTCTGTGGAGATTGTTGCAAAGATAAGGCCCATAATACCAAACGGCGCACAGCTGATAATCCATTTAACAGCCTGTGCAACAGCCTCGGAAATGTTGTCCAGCGCTGTCTTTGTACCTTCGCTTGCTTTCTTGAGGGCGATACCGAAGATGACAGCCCATGCAAGAATGCCGATGTAGTTCGCGTTAACGATGGAGTCTACCGGGTTTGCCACAACGTTCATAAGCAGGTTGGTCAATACTTCAATAACACCGCTTGGTGGCGCGACATCACTTTCGGCCGCTTCGGTAAGCGTCAATGTGATAGGAGCAACGTAGCTTGCCAGTACGGCTACAAGCGCGGATAAAAGGTTGCCGAGAAGGTACAGGACGACAATGAATTTCATGTTTGTCTTCTGGCCCTTTCCCATGCGGCATAAAGCACTCATAACGAGGAAGAATACCAGGATTGGCGCAACGCCTTTCAGCGCTCCTACGAATAATTGGCCCAGAATAGATATTCCGGAAGCCTGAGGGACCGTCAGACCGAGAATGATACCGAGAATCAATCCGCAGATGATTCTGAGTACAAGACTGACACTGTTCCATTTGTTGATAATGTTTTTCATGTTTCTCATTTCGCAGATATTGACATATTACGTATGGTAATATATATCTGCTTTCCTCTCTTTCTTTTAGTTTCGTTTTCCCCAACGTGAGACTATTATCTCACAAAGTTGTGAATAATGCTATATAAATTATAGTTTAACAAAAGCGATTTGTAAATAATAACATAGCTGATTTTCCAATTGTGCAAAAAATGAAGTAAATAGTATAAAAAAACTTGGAATACATCATTGTATATGGATAAAATGAATGATATAATTAACTCGAAAATAACCGCCTGGGGATGGCGGTAATAAGATTGGGAGGATAGAAACATGGGAGATATCAAAAATGACGGTATGATGTGGGCGCTCGTGAAAGAAAAGCCGGAGGAAGGTCTGTGGATGAAGAGGGTTCCGGTTCCGGAAGTAGGTCCAAACGATGTTAAGATTAAGATTCACAAGACAGCGATCTGTGGAACAGATGTACATATTTACCAATGGAATGACTGGGCACAGCACACGATTCCTGTAGGGCTTACGGCAGGACATGAATATGTCGGAGAAGTTGTGGAGATAGGAGACGGCGTCCAGGGCTTCCACATCGGGGACCTGGTATCGGGCGAAGGCCATATTACATGTGGACAGTGCCGTAACTGCCTGGAAGGCCACAAGGAGAACTGCAAAGATGCCAAAGGAGTCGGAGTCAACCGGAACGGTGCTTTCGCAGAGTATCTTGTAATTCCGTCATCCAACGTATGGCCGTGCAACCCGGCGATTCCGGAAGAGATGTATGCAATATTCGATCCATTTGGAAATGCTACCCACACGGCTCTTTCTTATGATGTGCTCGGAGAAGATGTCCTGATAACAGGGGCAGGCCCGATCGGCATCATGGCAGCTGCGATCGTCAAATTCTCAGGAGCAAGACATGTTGTTGTTACTGATCTGAATCCATACCGCCTGGAACTTGCTAAGAAGCTTGGCGCGACAAGGGTTGTCAACTTGAAAGAGGAAAAGCTTGCGGATGTAATGAAGGAAATCGGCATGACAGAAGGATTTGACGTAGGGCTTGAAATGTCAGGCAGCCAGCCGGGGCTTTCCGATATGATTCATAACATGAAGCACGGTGGAAAGATTGCGCTGCTTGGGCTCCAGAGGACAGACGCTGTCGTAGACCTTGAGACGGTCATATTCAACGGCCTGAATCTCCGTGGCATCTACGGAAGAAAAGTATGGGATACATGGTATAAGATGTCTACCATGCTTCAGGCAGGACTGGATATCTCTGATATCATTACGCATCACTTTGATATCAAAGATTATGAAAAGGGATTTGAAGCGATGATTTCCGGACAGTCAGGTAAGGTAATCTTAGACTGGGCACATGTGAATGATTAAATTTTTTTTATAAAGAAAGGACTGATACCAATGGCACGTAAAGACGACATTTTAAGCATCTACACAAAAGAAGTAGAAGGAATAAAGGAGGCGGGACTTTTTAAGGGAGAGGCGCCTTTTGTCTCCCCGCAGGGATCGAGAGTAACGATGGAAGACGGCAGAGAGCTTCTCTGCATGTGTGCGAACAACTACCTCGGACTGGGAAACAGCCCGCGCCTCATAGAAGCGGCGAAGAAGACATATGACGATAAAGGATATGGAGTTGCATCTGTCCGTTTCATCTGTGGCACGCAGGATATACATAAGAAGCTGGAGAAGAAGATATCAGATTTCCTCGGTACGGATGACACGATACTGTATTCATCCTGCTTCGACGCGAACGGAGGCCTGTTTGAGACGCTGCTTACGGCTGACGATGCGGTTATCAGCGACGAGCTGAACCATGCTTCGATCATCGATGGCGTGCGCCTGTGCAAGGCAAAGCGCTTCCGCTACAAGAACAATGACATGGAGGACCTGGAGGCCAGATTAAAAGAGGCGGATGAAGCCGGCGCGCGGGTGAAGCTGATCGCAACGGACGGCGTGTTCTCTATGGACGGCATCATCTGCAACTTGAAGGGCGTATGTGACCTGGCAGACAAGTACAATGCACTGGTGATGGTCGATGACAGCCACGCGGTTGGATTCGTAGGCAAGACGGGCCGTGGAACTCCGGAACATTGCGGTGTGCAGGGGCGTGTCGACATCATTACAGGAACACTTGGAAAAGCCCTCGGCGGAGCTTCCGGCGGATATACGTCAGGCCGTAAAGAGATAATCGATCTGCTGCGCCAGAGAAGCCGCCCGTACCTGTTCTCCAACTCACTGGCTCCGGCTATCGCAGGCGCCAGCATCGAACTGTTCGATATGCTTGATGAGAGTACAGAGCTCCGCGACCATCTGGAAGAAGTGACGTCCTACTACCGCAAAGAGCTGGTAGACAATGGTTTTGACATCATTCCAGGAACACATCCATGCGTGCCTGTAATGCTGTATGATGAGAAGACAGCGGCAGAATTTGCAAAGCGTATGATGGACAAGGGCGTCTATGTGGTGGCATTCTCATTCCCGGTAGTACCGAAGGGAAAAGCAAGAATCCGTACACAAGTATGCGCAAGCCATACAAAAGAAGATATAGACTTTATCGTAAAATGTTTCAAAGAAGTAAGAAGCGAGATGGGATTAAAGTAATACGCTTAATATGGGGACGTGATCTTTTTGAAAAAGGTTACGTCCCAAATTGAATTTTGTGGTGTACCTAAATGGAATATGCCCTGTACCTAACGAAGGGAGGGGTACGTTGCCTACAAAGAAAAGACAGGAAAGCAGTACCGGTTTTTATCACGTTGTAGTCAGAGGAATAAATAAAGAACGGATTTATAATCAACGTCGTGAAAAAGGTTATTTCAAAAAGATTATCATAAAACATCTTAATAAGTATCATGTGGAAATATATGCATTTTGCATTATGTCCAATCATGCCCATTTTATAATCCGGGCAGAAATTCAGGAATTATCTCTATTTATGGCTAGAATACTAGCTGAATATGCATCCTATTACAACTATAAGCATCAAAGAAACGGACATGTATTTCAAAATAGATTCACAAGTGAATGTATTGAGGCAGATTCATATTTTTGGAATTGTATCCGTTACATACATATGAATCCGGTAAAGGCTAATATGGTTAAGACTCCTTTGCGCTATATCTACAGCAGCATGAATGAATATTGTGGTAATATACCAGTTGTAATTCATGAAAAGGCACTTTTTGTTTACAAAGAAAGGTTTTCAAGTGTTTCTGAATTTAAAGATTTTCATCAGCATCGAAGATATGAAGTATTCGGTGATATACCAGATGAAAAACAAGAACAGCGGATAGAAATCGCATTATTAATATTAAAGAGTATATTTGAAAAAAATAACTTAGAACTGCTGGGACAAGTTTTGGAGCAGAAAGAGTTACGAAAAGAATATATTAAACAGTTGAAAGCAGTCCTGAACATATCCGACAAGCAGGTTCATAATATTTGTATGCAAGTGAGACGCTTTATTGAACATAAGATGTAATAATGTATATAATCTAGAATAATGCAAATTCTAAGAATGTTTTAAAGGTACAGGGTATATACCATTTAGGTACACCACAAAGTTCAATTTGGGACGTAACGCTTTTGAAAATGGTTACGTCCCCTTTTAACTTGTGTTATACTATGTAAGGTAAAGGAGTGTGATAATGATGGAAAGAAATAATACGTGGAAGACATATAGTCAGGATGAACTAATGGCAGTGGAACAAATTAATAATTCCTATAAAACTTGTCTTGATGAAGGTAAAACTGAACGGGAATGTGTTAAGGTGACAGTCCGTATGCTGGAGGAACGGGGATATAAGAGTCTGGACAGCATGATAGAAGAGGGGGCTGCCTTAAAGGCAGGCGATAAAGTCTATGCAGTTTGTATGGGGAAGAGCGTGGTAGCATTTCATATAGGAAGCAGGCCGCTAGAACACGGGATGAATATTCTGGGGGCCCATATCGATTCTCCAAGAATTGATGTAAAGCAGAATCCATTATATGAAAATGAAGAATTATCCTATCTGGATACCCATTATTATGGGGGAATCAAAAAGTATCAATGGGTGACGCTTCCACTGGCACTTCATGGTGTTGTGGCGAAGAAGGATGGTTCTCTTGTGGAAATTCATATAGGCGATAAAGAAGAAGACCCTGTATTTGCGGTGACAGATCTTCTAGTGCACCTTGCTTCCAAGCAAATGGAGAAAAAGGCTAATGCAGTAATTGAGGGTGAAAAACTAGATCTTCTCTTTGCAAGCCGACCTGTCAAGAATGACGACAGCCTGGACAAGGAAGAAAAAGAGGCGGTTAAGGCAAATGTGCTGCATATACTGGAAGCATCCTATGGCATATCAGAGGAGGACTTTGTATCCGCGGAACTGGAAATTGTCCCTGCAGGAAATGCAAGAGACTGTGGCATAGACCGTAGCATGATAATGGCTTATGGACAGGATGATAGAGTATGTGCGTTTACGTCTTTGTTTGCGCTGCTGGATGTTGAAAAGGTAGAAAAAACAGCTTGCTGCATCCTTGTAGATAAGGAAGAAATCGGAAGTGTAGGAGCAACAGGCATGCATTCCAGATTTTTTGAAAATGTTCTTGCTGAGCTTGTGGCACTTGCTGGTGACGCTTCAGACTTGAGGGTTAGGCGTGCTCTTCAGAATTCGAAGATGCTTTCATCTGATGTAAGTGCCGCATATGACCCAATGTTTGCAGAAACATTTGAAAAGAGAAGTTCCGCATTCTTTGGAAAAGGTCTTGTATTCAACAAATTTACCGGAAGCCGTGGAAAAAGCGGCTCTAATGATGCAAATGCGGAATATCTCGCTCAAATCCGCAGAACTATGGACACCAAAAATGTATCATACCAGTTTGCAGAGCTTGGAAAAGTCGATGCCGGAGGCGGCGGTACGATTGCGTATATAATGGCAAATTACGGAATGGAAGTGATAGACAGCGGTGTTGCTGTGCTGTGCATGCACGCACCGTGGGAGATTACAAGTAAGGCAGATGTATACGAAGCTTATAAAGGTTATAAAGCATTCATAGAAGAAATGTAAAAAATGCCCGGGTTGGAAGGATGCAACCTGGGCATTTTTGTATATAATTTGAAAACCTGACAAAAAGGTACAGGACATAATTCATATTGGTACACCATAAAGTTTAGTTTGGGACGTAACCTTTTTGAAAAAGATCACGTCCCCATCCATCCATCTTATACAAACACGAACCCGACGACGAGATAGGCGATGAGTGCAAGCCCGCCGCACACGAGCGCGTAAGGCAGCTGCGTCTTGACGTGGTCGATATGGTCGGCAGCTGCGCCGGTTGACGATAGTACAGTCGTATCGGACAGCGGCGAGCAGTGGTCGCCGAACACGCCACCGCCTGCAACAGCCGCAAAGCTGGCGATTACGAGAAGTGTGAGCGTATCATTTGTAAAACTGAAAGCCAGCGGCAGTGCTATCGGCATACAGATTGCGAACGTACCCCAGGAGGAACCAGTCGCAAAAGCCATGACTGCTGATACAAGGAAGATGATGGCAGGCAGCATGTGCGGCGTCAGAAGTTCCTCGGTCAAGGATATGATATAGTTGGCGGTACCCATCTGTGAGCTGAGCGCATTGACGGAATATGCGAGAGCCAGCAGCATAACTGCGGGCAGCGCACCTTTGATACCATCCGTGAGGGTGCTCATCACCTCTTTGAACGGGATGCCCTGGATCATCATGCTGACGGTCATGAAGATGACTACCATCAAGAACGCTTCCATCGTCTTGGCAGAACTGAAAGCGATATAGGTACCGATAGCGATGCTGATAATCATAAGTACAGGAAAGATGAAGTTCAGGAACACCCTCGGCTTAAGCCCCGGATATGCCTGCATCTCCGTCAGCTCTTTTCCGATGAGCGGCGTTGCGCCGTCGCGTATCACTTTCCCTTCCTCCACCGCACGTTTCTCAGCCTTTTTCATCGGCCCGAAATCTTTGATGATTCCCGATGCGATTACACCGACAAAAAGGACTGCGAAGATAGGATAGAAATTAAACGGTATTGCTTTTAAAAACAGCGAGGATGCGTCTTTTTCATCAACAATACACCCGACACCGACTGCAAGGCCCATGAGATAAGCGGCCCATCCGGTAATCGGCATGAGTACGCTGACAGGTGCGGAAGTGGAATCTGCTATGTACGCCAGCTTTTCCCGGGACACTTTCGCCTTATCCGTAATGCTCCGCATGACAGAACCGACAAATAGCGGGCTGAAAGAGTCGCTGAAGTAAATGAAGATGCCGAGCACCCAGGCCATAAGCTGCGCGCCTCTGCGGCTCAGGTTACGGTCATGCACTTTCTGGGAAAATCCCTGGATTGCCCCGGTCTTCTGGAAATAAGCGACAAGAATCCCTATGAAAGTATTCAGAAGCATGACCCATGAAAAGCTCGTCGTCCCGAGGCTTTCCTTTAAAAGCGTCGGGAAGCCGAACACGCCCTGCCCCGCCAGCAGCGTCCCTGTGATGCAGGCGATTGCAAGCGATATGACGGTGTTCCTCGTTACGAACGACAATACGATGGCCAGTATCGCCGGTATGATTGATATAAATCCCATTGTTTCCATAAAGAATAAAATCCCCCTTCTCTTTCGTTCCTTCTTTTCTGATAACCAATAAAACCTTATAACCAATAAAACGTGTTAACCAACAAAATCTGATAAGTAATAAAACGTGATATCTTTTACAGCGTGATAAAATTATGTGAACGGCTTACTGTCGCAGGAGGCGCCGGATCAAGCTCTCTGCCGGATATGCCCAGTATATCTTCCGGGCGTACCCACGGACGGTTCTGCAGCGCGCTTGTCTCCTCATGGGTCAGATGGCCTTTATAGGCCGTCAGGCTTCTCCTGAGGTAACCGTCCCTTGCACAAGCCTCTGCCACGCCGTTGCTCAGTATGCTGCGGAAATGTGGCAGCACAGATGCGGCATAGGCTACAGAAGTAGAATTTGCTATCGCACCGGGAATATTGCTGACGCAGTAGTGCACGACCCCTTCTTCGACATAACGTGGATTTTCATGTGTCGTCTCGTGAAATGTCTCGAGTGCTCCCTGCTCGTCGTTGCTGATATCGACGATGACAGAGCCAGGCTCCATCGAGCGTACCATCTCGCGCGTGACGAGATATTCCGTATTTCCTTTCGGCCATTTCACACAGTTCAATACCATATCTACAGATGGCAGAAGAGCTTTGACATTCTCCCGGCTTGAAATCATCGTGTCGATGCTCTGCCTGTATTCATTCTGCAGGCTCCGCAGCGTGCCGATGCTGATGTCTGCTACAGTTACCCACGCACCAAGCGCATGCAGCACAGAGAGGGCCGCCTGCCCTACCGTTCCGCCGCCCAGGATAAGCACTTTCATGCCTGGGGCGCCGCCGAGTCCGCTGACGAACTTGCCTTTGCCTCCGTTGATCGTGAGCATGGATTCCAGTCCCATAAGAGCACCCTGCTTTCCTGCGGCTTCACAGTTCGGTGAGCCGTATCTGTGCGAGTCCTCAGCAGTAAAGGCGATGACTTTTTTGTCCAGAAGAGCCTGCACCTCTTCCGGGTGCGCTGCCGGATGTATACAGGTGAACACGATCTGGTCCTCCTTAAGAAGGTCATATTCAGTCGGCTCGAACTCTTTTACTTTGGCAATAAATCCGCAAGTGCTGTAGATTTCTTCCGCGGTATCTGCCATGACGGCGCCAGCGGCCGCATATGCTTCATCAGGGAATCCTGCTTTCTGACCGGCGTTCTTCTGCACATATACAGGATGCCCGTCGGCAATCAGGCCCGCAACCTCAACGGGAGTGGCGATTACACGGTTCTCACCGGCTTTGATATCCTTTAATATTCCTACATTCATGTCTGCTTCCTCTCAATTCTTAGGATAAATAGTTCAGGCCATGGCCTGTCCGCAATCTTTATGCATTTTATGCAGAAATGCCTTTTTATTATACACAATTTCATGCCATGCTGCAACAAAAAGTAATGGGAGAAAGGCAGTTTCCAGCAAATGATGAAAATGCCGCAGAAAGCCCTTGTTTTTTGATTTCTTGGGTGTTAAGGGGTTGACGAACACTGTCAAAAACAGTACAATATTATGTGCGACTTAGAAAGTAAAATTAGTTTAGGAGGTCATGACAAATGGCAAAATGGGTTTATATGTTTACAGAAGGTAACGCAACCATGAGAAACCTTCTGGGTGGAAAAGGTGCCAACCTTGCTGAAATGACAAATTTGGGTCTTCCGGTACCACAGGGCTTCACGATTACGACAGAAGCTTGTACCCAGTACTATGAGGACGGAAAAAAGATCAACGATGAAATCATGGCACAGATCATGGAATCCATCACGAAGATGGAAGAGATTACTGGAAAGAAATTTGGCGATAAAGAGAATCCGCTCCTCGTATCCGTACGTTCAGGAGCAAGAGCTTCTATGCCGGGCATGATGGACACGATCCTCAACCTCGGCCTCAACGAAGAAGTCGTTGAAGTATTGGCTAATAAATCAGGAAACCCGCGCTGGGCATGGGACTGCTACAGAAGATTCATCCAGATGTACTCTGACGTAGTTATGGAAGTTGGTAAGAAGTATTTTGAAGAGCTTATCGACAAGATGAAAGAAGAAAAAGGCGTTACGGAAGATGTGGATCTCACAGCCGAAGACCTCAAGGACCTTGCCGGACAGTTCAAGGCTGAATACAAAGAAAAGATCGGACAGGACTTCCCGACAGACCCGAAGGAGCAGCTGATGGGAGCTATCAAAGCTGTATTCCGTTCATGGGACAACCCAAGAGCCAACGTATACCGTCGTGACAATGACATCCCATATTCATGGGGAACAGCTGTCAACGTACAGATGATGGCATTCGGCAACATGGGCGATACATCAGGAACAGGTGTTGCATTTACACGTGACCCGGCTACAGGTGAGAAGAAGCTCATGGGCGAGTTCCTTATGAACGCACAGGGTGAAGATGTTGTCGCAGGTGTCCGCACACCTCAGAAGATTTCCCAGCTACATGAAGTTATGCCGGAAGTGTACGACCAGTTCGTAGCAATCTGCGATAAGCTGGAAGACCACTACAGAGACATGCAGGATATGGAGTTCACCATCGAAGACAAGAAGCTCTACATGCTGCAGACACGTAACGGTAAGCGGACAGCCCAGGCTGCACTTCAGATTGCATGCGACCTTGTTGACGAGGGCATGATTACAGAAGAAAAAGCCGTTGCCATGATTGACCCGAGAAACTTAGATACATTACTTCATCCTCAGTTTGATGCTGCCGCAATCAAAGCTGCGACTCCAATCGGAAAAGCACTCGGAGCATCACCGGGAGCTGCATGCGGCAAGGCCGTGTTTACAGCTGATGATGCGAAAAACTGGGCTGCAAGAGGAGAGAAGGTTATCCTTGTCCGCCTTGAGACTTCTCCGGAAGACATCGAAGGCATGAAAGCTGCTCAGGGTATCCTGACAGTACGTGGCGGTATGACATCACACGCTGCCGTTGTTGCACGTGGAATGGGTACATGCTGTGTATCCGGATGCGGCGACATCGTTATGGACGAGGCAAATAAGAAGTTCACATTAGGCGGAAAAGAGTTCCACGAAGGAGATGCAATCTCACTCGACGGTTCCACCGGCAACATCTATGACGGACTCATTCCTACGGTGGATGCTACTATCG
The DNA here is from genome assembly GCF_017566055.1 of Extibacter sp. GGCC_0201. NCBI lineage: Bacteria > Bacillati > Bacillota > Clostridia > Lachnospirales > Lachnospiraceae > Extibacter > Extibacter sp. GGCC_0201. The sequence continues at coordinate 135,751 of NZ_JABFCH010000002.1, forward strand.
CAGGTACGTTCGGCAGAATCATGGGATGGGCCGACAAGTACAGGACGATGAAGGTTCGTACGAATGCAGACACTCCTGGAGACGCTAAGAAAGCACGTGAGCTCGGTGCGGAAGGTATCGGCCTGTGCCGTACAGAGCATATGTTCTTTGAAGGAAACAGAATCGATGCATTCCGTGAGATGATCTGCTCTGAGACGGTAGAAGAAAGAGAAGCGGCACTTGAGAAGATCCTTCCGGAACAGCAGGGAGACTTCGAGAAATTATATGAAGCGCTGGAAGGCAACCCGGTTACCATCCGTTTCCTCGACCCACCGCTTCACGAGTTCGTTCCAACAGATGAAGACGACATCAAGAAGCTTGCCGATGCACAGGGCAAGACAGTAGAGCAGATTAAGACGATCATCGATTCCCTTCACGAGTTCAACCCGATGATGGGACACCGTGGATGCCGCCTCGCTGTAACTTATCCTGAAATCGCGAAGATGCAGACAAGAGCAGTCATCCGTGCTGCAATCAACGTACAGAAAGCACACGCTGACTGGAACGTATGCCCGGAAATCATGATTCCGCTTGTTGGTGACATCAAAGAGTTCAAATATGTGAAGAAGATTGTCGTAGAGACGGCAGACGCTGAAATCGCGGCAGCAGGAAGCGACATCAAGTACGAAGTAGGTACGATGATCGAGATTCCTAGAGCTTGCCTCACAGCAGATGAGATTGCGAAAGAAGCCGACTTCTTCTGCTTCGGTACAAACGACCTGACACAGATGACATTTGGCTTCTCACGTGATGATGCAGGCAAGTTCCTCGATGCTTACTATGATGCTAAGATTTTCGAGAACGATCCGTTTGCAAAGCTTGACCAGACAGGCGTAGGACAGCTCATGGAGATGGCTATCACAAAAGGCAAGCCAGCCAACGCCAACCTCCACGTAGGTATCTGCGGCGAGCACGGCGGAGACCCGTCTTCTGTAGAATTCTGCAACAAGTTAGGTCTCAACTATGTATCCTGCTCACCATTCCGTGTGCCGATTGCACGTCTTGCTGCTGCACAGGCTGCAATCACAGCAAAGAATGCATAATTAATAAGATCAATTTAAAAAACGTATCGCCAGCTTTCTGGCGATACGTTTTTTGTTTGCCATCTCCTCATTGCCAATCGGCAGAAATTTTCAAACTAATAAAGTACGATATGATGAAACAAAGCAGAAATTATGATATGTTTGAGTAAAATACAACAATTTTAGATAAGCGAGGTGAACACATGGAATATATCGCTCACATCAGTGAAGACAAAGAGCACATACAGACAGTAATGGAGCATCTCGAAGGTACGGCAGAGCTGGCCCGACAGTTTTCAGATGCCTTCGGATTCGGAGACTGGGGATACTGCTGCGGAAAGTTACATGATATTGGAAAGTATTCTCAGAAGTTCCAGCAAAGAATACGGGGCAGCGAAGTAAGAGTAGACCACGCAACCGCAGGAGCAAAAGCATGTCATGAGAAGGGTGGATTCTATACTGCACTGGCATACTGCATCGCAGGGCATCACGCAGGACTTCCAGATACCGGCGAGCGTTCGAGCTCAGATTTGTATTGTCAGACCGGTTTGTACTTTCTCTGATTAATAAGAAGACAGATAATGGAAAAGATTTCGTGACGAAAGAAAACAATGCTGTCCTTATGAAAGGTGAAGCTCGGAAAAGGATACTTACAGAATGGCAAAATAAAAAGAGGGAAACCCTGACACACCCATTTCTAAAAGAAAAGGTCGAATGGGGAATGGTGCCATATGTACAGGCAATGCTATTGTCAAGGTATTTAAGAGGCGACTTAGATGCTTATCCTCCATTTCTGTGGAAGTGAGGTGATCTGAAATGCTTGTTTTAATAACTTATGATGTAAATACTGAAACAGCAGCTGGGAGAAGCAGACTCCGGAAGGTTGCAAAGCAGTGCGTGAATTATGGAACAAGAGTACAAAATTCGGTATTCGAGTGTATTCTGGATAATGCGCAGAGCGTGCTGCTTAAATCTATCTTGACAGACATTATTGATGAAGAGGTAGACAGCCTGAGGTTCTACTATCTGGGAAACAATTATAAGACTAAAGTTGAACATATCGGAGTGGACAGAGGGTTAGCCGTGGATCAGACTCTGATTCTGTAGTGCGAATAGAAGTTGCACACAGAATGTCTGGGAGACTCGCACCAGAAATAGTGCACAAAAATGCCAGTTTGTTATAGGCTATGTATTGAAAAAAAGGAATAATATAAACTGTTGTGAAAAATAGTTGGTATCCATATTATGTATCAGCTGGAATTTGTATATGATTGCTGTCGTTCCCCTCGCGGGAACGTGGATTGAAATGTCTCCTTCAATGCGTCCTCAATGACCGTAGTCCGTCGTTCCCCTCGCGGGAACGTGGATTGAAATATCGAAAGCATCAACAAAAGCAGAGTAAGAAGCAGTCGTTCCCCTCGCGGGAACGTGGATTGAAATCGCCATATTCCCACTGTTTTAGCGTCCTCGCTGGGGCGTTCCCCTCGCGGGAACGTGGATTGAAATAGAACCGATGACTTTAAATTCGGAGATAAATTTTGTCGTTCCCCTCGCAGGAACGTGGATTGAAATATAGACGAAATGAGAAGGAGACCATGAAAGAAGTCGTCGTTCCCCTCGCGGGAACGTGGATTGAAATTTATCAGAATAGACACCATAGACTGCACAAGCAAGGTTGTACCCCTCGCGGTAAGTTGATTGTAAAAGATTATGAGAACTCTTTTAAGGGTAAACGATTATATAAGTTTATATCTTAAGGAATGTCCGTCAGTTAGGGATTCTGCATATACCAACGTGCGAGGATTAACTGAAATTGGAAAGTGTTTTATGGATATAAGAAATCAAAGCTGTTTCAAAAGAAATATGAAAGGAAATATTAGGAATTCCTAAAGAACTACTAATAAAGGGTGCATTTTTTCATAAGTCTGCTATAATATTCTGTAGGCTGTGACAAAGGAGAAGTCATCATGAGAGACAGAAGCAGGGCCAAACCGCCCATATTACCGAAATACGCCATATTTCCTCTGCTTGCCTGCCTGACGGTTAATTTCCTGGCATACAACGGGACGGAGGTACTGACAAGGTCATGGAAGCATTATGACCTGACACTTCCGATAGACAGGGCTGTGCCGGTCATACCGTGGTTTGTAGCAGTGTATCTTGGATGCTATCTGTTCTGGATTGTTAACTATATAATGATTGTAAGGCAAGGCGAAGAGCATTGCTTCCGGTTCGTGACAGCGGATATGATGTCACGAATCGTCTGTGCGGTAATATTTATCGTGCTTCCGACGACAAACGTGCGTCCGGTGCTGACAGGTGACGGATTATGGATAACGCTGCTTCAGATGATATACGAAGTGGACCAGCCCACGAGGCTCCTGCCATCTTTCCACTGCCTCGTCAGCTGGTTCTGTTTTGTGGGCATCAGGGGACAGAAGAATATTCCGAAAGCATATCAGATTTTCTCCTGCCTTTTTGCTGTCCTCGTCTGTATATCCACACAGGTGACGAAACAGCATTATATCGCCGATGCGGTAAGCGGAATCGTGGTGGCGGAGGCTACATACTGGATTGCATTCCATACGCAGATATACCTGTATCCGAAGAAGGTATTTGACTGGCTGTATGGGAAGTGCTTTTACAGACAGAAGAGATTAGGGAGAGAGAGGGGTAGCTGTGGGAAGCAAGAATAAGAAGATTGCAAATATGATATTTCTGATCGTCGTATTTGCGCTGACGCTCTACAGCGTGTTTAAAGGAGAAGATCTGCATGCTGTCATGAGAGCGATTATCCGTGTCAATCCATGGTATCTGCTCCCTGGAATCGCAGGTGTCGTCATCTTCATCTGGGGAGAGTCGATCATCATATATTATATGTTCGGAACGCTTAAGATCCGCACGAAGAAATGGACGTGCTTCCAGTATTCCTGCGTGGGATTTTTCTTCAGTGCCATCACTCCGTCTGCAAGCGGAGGGCAGCCGATGCAGATATATTACATGAGGAAGAAGAATATTCCCATTCCGGTCTCGACATTGGTGCTCATGATTGTTACAATAACTTATAAGTCGGTTCTTGTAGTAATCGGTCTGTTCGTGGCGATTTTTCAGAGAGGGTTCGTGCACCGTTACCTTGGTGGAATCGTGCCGGTATTTTACCTGGGCGTCTCCTTAAATGTATTCTGCTGCATTGCGATGTCCATCCTGGCATTCCATCCCGCGCTGGCAAAGTGGATCATGATGAAGTGCCTGAAGATACTGGAACGGATTCACATTCTGAAGCATAAGCCGGAGCGGACGCGCAGGCTCGCCTCCTCCATGGACCAGTACAATGCCACGGCACTGTATCTGCGCACCCACGGAAAGGTCATTGTAAATGTACTGATTATCACATTTTTACAGCGTTTTGCCCTGTTCTTCGTGACATGGTTCGTCTATAAGGCATTCGGCCTGCACGGCGCGCATATCTATGACGTAGTGATGCTTCAGGCAGTCGTGTCGGTATCTGTCGATATGCTGCCGCTGCCGGGCGGGATGGGTATCAGCGAGAATCTGTTCCTCGTGATATTCAAGAGCATCTTTACGGCGGGGCTGCTTCTGCCGGGCATGGTGCTGAGCAGAGGAATCGCATATTATGTACAGCTTCTGTTCAGTGCGGGGATGACCTTGTTTACACATCTGACCATCGGGCAGAAAGCGACAGATAAATTATAAGTAAAGGAAAGAGAGAGTAAAATGATTGGATACTATAACTATACGGTGGTGCTGACTTATGTCAGTCTTGCATCTTCCGTATTCGGAATGACACAGGCAATCCACGGAAGGTTCAAGACCGCTATCTTATGTCTTGCCATCTCAGGGTTGTGCGATATGTTTGACGGGAAGATTGCCCGTACGAAGAAAGACCGTACGGATGATGAGAAGGCGTTCGGCATACAGATCGATTCGCTCTGCGATGTCGTCTGTTTTGGCGCTTTTCCCGCGTTGATCTGTTATCTGCTCGGTGTGAGAGGGCCGCTCGGCATTGCTGTTATCATCCTGTATTGTGTGAATTCAGTTATCCGTCTGGCATATTTCAATGTCATGGAGGCCAAGAATGCCCAGATGACAGAGAGCGGGGAAAAGTTTTACCAGGGCCTTCCGATTACATCCATGGCCATCGTGCTGCCGCTCGTGTTCATGATTCAGTTTTTCGTACCCGACTGGGCATTCCGGGTCTGCCTTCACCTTGCGCTGCTGATCGTCGGCATACTGTTTGTAGGAAAGTTTAAGCTTAAGAAGCCAAGTAATGCTACCCTTGCGGTTCTTGTGGCTGTGGTAGGGGCTGCGGTGCTGATTATGATTATCTTCACGAATTACCGTATCAATTTCCACGCAGGCTGGCCATGGTTCTGCAGAAGGTGGTAGAGTCAGGGTTATGAAATACATAGACAGAGATGGGAAAGCGACAACAGAAGATTCCGGCCAGGACAGGCTGCTGCGGTGGATGTACACGCATCCGATAGGAAGAGGCCTGATAAGGCTGCTCATACGGCCATATGTCTCAAGGGCCGGAGGCTGGCTGCTGGACAGAAGCTGGTCGAGATGCCTGATCCCGCCGTTCGTCAGGCATAACGATATCGATATGTCTTGCTGCCGGAAGCAGAAGTTCTCCTCCTACAATGATTTTTTCACAAGACAGCTCAAGCCGGAATGCCGCCCCATGGAGGGGGATGGGCGGACCCTTGTCAGCCCTTGCGACGGCAAGCTGAGCATCTATCCAATCCTTGAGGGAGATGACGGGAGGACCCGGTTCCGTATCAAGGATACGCTGTATACGGTGGAATCCCTCCTGCGTTCGGAAAAGCTCGCGAAGCGTTACGAGGGAGGATATGCATGTATCTTCCGGCTTACGGTGGATGATTATCACAGATATTGTTACATAGATGACGGAACGAAGTCGGGAAACGTCAGGATTCCCGGCGTCTTTCACACGGTCAACCCTGCGGCGAATGATGTCCTGCCTATATATAAGGAGAATACGAGGGAGTACTCCCTTCTGAAAAGCCGCCATTTTAAGACGGTCCTCATGATGGAAGTAGGCGCTCTTATGGTAGGCCGTATCACGAATTATGAGGATGCCTGCGAGGTAAGAAGGGGGCAGGAAAAAGGACGGTTCGAGTTCGGAGGTTCCACGGTCATACTGCTGTTCCAGAAGGGGGCGGTCAAGCCGGATGCAACGCTTATCTCCAATACGGTAAAGGGATTTGAGACGCGAGTGAAGATGGGAGAGCGTATCGGCGAGGCGGCAGGGGATTGACAGGCGGCCCGTTATGCATTATATTATGAAGTGTGAATTGAATAGGGGAGCTTATTGGATAGGCTGAGAGGAAGTTGAGGACTTCGACCCATAGACCTGATTTGGATAATGCCAACGTAGGAACGTATCGTAAGATTATTACGGGAAATGCTCAGGCATTTCCCGTTTTCCATTTCAAACCATCGAGAGTGGACGAGAGTTCATGAAGGGGTGCACCACCGCGGGTGTATTTCTTTCATGAACTCTTTTTTGCTATATCAGGAAGGAGGTGGCAGGATGCTGAAGGTAAACGGAAAAGACGTGGAATATGTTCCCCATATGACAGTGGCGCTTCTGCTTCGGGAGCTTACATATGAGGAATCCCGGGTAGCGGTAGAGAAAAACGGCCATATCGTCCCGCGCAGGGAGTATACGGATACCGTACTTGAAGACAAGGATACGATAGAAGTCGTAAGCTTCGTAGGAGGAGGTTAGCAATGATTACGGAAGCAATGATACAGCGGGCGCTCATCGAGCGCCATACTGCCGGGGTCCAGGAGAAGCTTGCAGGCGCCCGTGTCGCGATAGCAGGGCTGGGCGGCCTCGGTTCTAATGTAGCCGTTGCCCTGGCCAGGACAGGGGTGGGGCATCTGCATCTTCTGGATTATGACAAGGTGGACATTACCAATCTGAACCGGCAGCAGTATTTTATCCGCCATATCGGCATGTACAAGACCGACGCCCTTACGGAAGAGCTGCGGGAGATCAACCCATATCTGCATATCACGGCAGAATGCGTCAAGGTGACAGAGGGGAACGTGGCCGGACTGTTCGGGCACGATGACATCGTGTGCGAGGCGTTCGACCATCCGGAGGCGAAGGCCATGCTCGTCAACGGCATACGGGAGCACTATCCGGATAAGCTGCTCGTGGCGGCCTCCGGCATGGCGGGATATGGAAGGAACGACACGATACGTACGCGCAGGGTGGCAGGGCATTTCTACGTGTGCGGGGACAGCGTGAGCGAACCGGAACACGGGAGCGGGCTGATGGCGCCGCGGGTCGCCTTGTGTGCGGCCCATCAGGCGAATCTCATCACGCAATATATCATAGACGGACATACAGATTAGGAGGAAATTATTATGGAACAGAAAGCGCAAGATACATTTACACTGGGTGGACATGAATTTACGTCCCGATTTATCCTCGGCTCGGGCAAATATTCCCTTGACCTTATCAAGGCCGCGGTGAAACATGCTGGCGCACAGATTATAACGCTGGCGGTGCGGCGGGCCAATGAGGGCGGCATGGCTAATATTCTGGATTACATACCGGAGCATGTCACATTGCTTCCGAATACTTCCGGTGCCAGGAACGCAGAAGAGGCCGTGCGTATCGCTCGTCTGTCAAGAGAGCTGGGTTGTGGGGATTTTGTGAAGGTGGAAGTGATCCATGATTCCAAATATCTGCTGCCGGACAATTATGAGACGGTGAAGGCAACGGAGATGCTGGCCAGGGAAGGGTTTGTCGTCATGCCATATATGTACCCGGACTTAAATGCGGCGCGGGATATGGCCAATGCAGGCGCCGCGTGCATCATGCCGCTTGGAGCACCGATCGGCTCCAACAAGGGGATCTGCACAAAAGAGTTCATCCGCATCCTCATCGACGAGATGGATCTGCCGATCATCATAGACGCTGGCATCGGAAAGCCATCCCAGGCGTGCGAGGCGATGGAGATGGGAGCGGCGGCTGTCATGGCGAATACGGCCATCGCCACCGCCGGGGACATTCCTGCCATGGCGGGAGCATTTCGCAGCGCGATCGAGGCGGGCCGGACGGCATATGTGGCAGGGATGGGCCGGGTCATGGACAAGGGGGCCAGCGCCTCCTCACCGCTTACCGGATTCCTGAAGGATTAGAAGGAGGCATACATGGTGGATGACAAGACTTGTATCAATGAAAGTATTTTAAGCGACGATATCAAGGAATGGCAGAAGAAGAACAGGACAGACCACATGGCATATCTTCCGGGCATGGAAGCGCTGGAATCTGAAGTGCAGGCGCAGGTGATACGGTCCATGGAGTCTTACGACTACACTGCATATACGAGCAAGGACGTATCCTACGCGCTGGCACATGAGAGCCGTACGCCTGCAGATTTTGCCGCGCTTTTATCGCCAGCGGCACTTCCGCATCTGGAAGAGATGGCGCAGTGTGCGAGGGCAGAGACGAGAAGATATTTTGGCAACGGCGTCCAGATGTTCACTCCGGTCTATATCGCGAATTATTGTGAGAACTTCTGTATCTACTGCGGCTTCAACTGCCATAATAAGATTAAGCGTGCCATGCTAAGCGAGGAAGAGATTGAAAAAGAGATGAGGGCAGTTGCCGGGACAGGGCTCCAGGAAGTGCTGATCCTCACCGGCGAGAGCCGGAGCCGGTCGGATGTGGAATATATCGGGCGGGCATGTGAGATTGCGGGAAAATATTTCAAAGTAATAGGACTGGAAGTGTATCCGATGAATTCGGATGAATATGCATATCTTCACAGATGCGGGGCCGATTATGTCACGGTCTTTCAGGAGACGTATAACTCCGATAAGTATGAGAGCCTTCATCTGGCCGGACATAAGCGTATCTTCCCCTACCGGCTGAATGCGCAGGAGCGCGCGCTGAAAGGGGGGATGAGAGGAGTAGGGTTCGCCGCACTTCTCGGGCTGGATGACTTCCGCAGGGATGCGTTCGCCACGGGGATGCACGCGTATCTGCTTCAGAGGAAATATCCGCATGCCGAGATTGCATTCTCCTGCCCCCGCCTTCGTCCGATCATCCATAACGAGAAGATCAATCCGATGGACGTCCACGAGCCTCAGCTTCTTCAGGTCGTGGCGGCCTACCGGCTGTTCCTGCCTTTTGCCGGTATCACCGTGTCTACGAGGGAATGTGCCCGGGTAAGAGATAACCTTGTCAATATCGCGGCTACGAAGATATCTGCAGGAGTGAGTACGGCAATCGGGGAGCATGTAGACGATATAGAAGAGAAAGGGGACGGCCAGTTCGAGATATCCGACGGGCGTTCTGTGAGAGAAGTGTATGAGGATCTTCTCGGCCTGGGGCTGCAGCCTGTGATGAGTGATCATATCTATGTGTAGAGGAGGCGAAAGCTATGACTGATAATACGGAGGATATCTACAGCCGGGTGATAGCCGTGACAGACCGGCATCTGTGCGGTCGTCCGTTCCTCGAGCAGATAGAGCTGATCTGCTCGAGACGTCCACGGGCCGTGCTTCTGCGTGAGAAAGACCTGACGGAAGAAGAATATGCACAGCTGCTTTCACAAGTGAGGGAAATCTGTGACGCCCACCATGTCTTCTGTATCCCGCATACATTCGCCGGCGTGGCATCCGTTCAGAAATCTGCTGCTATCCATCTGCCCCTTCCGGTGCTGAGGAGCGGCCGGGATATTGCAGGGCAGTTCCGCTATATGGGCGTGTCTGTCCATTCGGTCCCGGAGGCGGTTGAGGCAGAACGCCTTGGAGCGTCCTATGTGACGGCAGGCCATATCTTTGCCACGGCCTGCAAGCCGGGAGCCGTACCCCGGGGCATCGGCTTTCTCAGGGAAGTATGTGCTGCGGTGGATATACCGGTATATGCCATCGGAGGGATGCAGGGCAACTTAGCATGTATTGAGAAGATGCGCGCCGCGGGTGCCGCCGGAATCTGCGTCATGTCAGAGTGCATGCGCTGGCCGGAAAGGCTTCCTCTTGTAACATAATCTGTTTTAGTCTATAGTGTATATATAAGAAGTATACGAAGAGAGGACAAAAGAGATGATATATGACAACGTGTTAGAGGCAGTCGGCAATACTCCGCTCATCCGGCTGAATCGGATGACCGGCCCGGAAGATGCGGAGATTCTCGTAAAATTTGAGGCAGTGAATATAGGTGGTTCCGTCAAGACGAGGACTGCGCTTAATATGATTGAGACAGCGGAAAAAAGGGGACTGATCCATAAGGATACGATTATCGTCGAGCCTACAAGCGGGAACCAGGGAATCGGACTGGCGCTGATCGGGGCTGTCAAGGGATATCGGACGGTTATCATCATGCCTGATTCCGTCAGCGAGGAGAGAAGGAAGCTGGTGCGCAATTACGGTGCGGAAGTCAGGCTGGTCCATGACGCGGGCAACATAGGAGACTGCATCGACGAATGTCTGCGGACGGCGCTGCAGATGGCCGAGGAAGATCCCAACGTGTATGTCCCGCAGCAGTTTGAAAATGAGGCCAACAGCACGGCCCACAGGGAACAGACGGGGCAGGAGATCCTGAGGCAGGCCGGAAAGCCGATTCACGGCTTCTGCTCGGGAATAGGCACCGGTGGTACGATTACCGGCATCGGTGAAGCACTCAAGGCAGTGAATCCTGACATAGAGATATGGGCCATAGAGCCGGAACATGCGGCGATACTGTCTGGAAGAGAGGTAGGGACCCATCTTCAGATGGGCATCGGCGACGGCGTTATCCCAAAAATCCTTAATCAGAAAATCTATGATGACATCGTCATAGTGACCGATGAGGAAGCCCTCGCTGCTGCGAAGGAACTGGCCAGGAAAGAAGGGCTCATGTGCGGGATCAGCAGTGGGACGAACGTGGCTGCGGCTGTCCGCATGGCAAAGAAGCTTGGGAGAGGGAAGACCGTGGTGACCGTGCTGGCCGATACGGCAGAGCGCTACTTTTCCACGCCGCTGTTTCAATGAAAAGACAAGACGATAAAGGAGATAAGACTATGAGCGTACTATTTTTAGAATATCCGAAGTGAACGACGTGTAAACGGGCCAGGAAATGGCTGGAGGACAATGGCATAGCATTTGAAGCGAGGCATATCATCGAGGAACATCCTACTGCTGCGGAGCTGGAAGAATGGCACAAAAGAAGCAAGCTTCCGCTGAAGCGTCTTTTCAACACGAGCGGGATGAAATATAAAGAGCTCGGATTAAAAGACAGGCTTCCTGAGATGAGCGAGAAAGAACAGTATGAAATCCTGTCTACAGACGGGATGCTCGTAAAGCGTCCGCTGCTCATCGGCGAGGACTTTGTCGCCGCCGGCTTTAAAGAGCAGGAGTGGCAGGAAGTGCTGACGTAAAAGCGTCCCTCAGATCGGACGGTTAAAAGTGCAGAAAGTCCCGGGACCGGTTATTCGTGAAACTGGTTTCGGGACTTTTAGAATTGTGTAAGACGTTCGATAAGCTGTGCCAGATTTTCTATCGTCTTTTTATCGATATAATGCTCAATTTTCTCTACCTGCTCCAGTTCATTTTCCGTGCCGTTCAAAAGGCAGAGGAAGCGGTGCAGCACTTCGTGGCGGTAAAGCAGATAATTGCCGGCCTCCCGGCCTTTGGCGGTAGCGGTCAGATATCCATATTTCTCAAACTGGATGTATCCTTTCTCCTTCAGCGTCCCGACCATCTTGGAGGCGGAGGACGGCTTTACGTGCAGCCAAGAGGAGAGCTCCTGTATCCGGACGACATCCTTTTCCAGCAGCATCCGGCATATCATCTCCAGATAATCTTCCATGGATGCCGTCAAGTCTTCATGGCAGTTCAGCTCATACCCTTTCTGCGTATAGAAATTATCTTCCATCTTACATCCCCAATCATAAAATTTGTAACCAAATATAAGTTTTTCGATATTCTGGTAGTAGGAAAGAAAGTTTCCTTAGACTAAATTGTATGAGATGGTGGTGAATTTTATGAACAGGGAAGCATGTCTGAATGAAATAGAACCAGGTCAGACCGCAGTTGTAAAAGAGCTCCTGTCAGATGGAAGTATCCGGAGGCGCCTTCTGGACATCGGACTGGTGGAAGGGACCCTCGTAGAATGTGTCGGACGCAGTCCGGGAGGGGATCCGTCCGCTTATCTGATACGGGGAGCGGTGATAGCTATCCGATCGGAAGACAGCACTCGTATAAGAATCCATGAACAGAGGTGATGACATAGATGGGACTTACGGTTAATTCGACAGGGAAAGGGGCGGCGGACAAAGAGCTGATTATCAGAAAGCCGTCCCAGGACGCAAAGGTGGTTGCCCTGGCCGGTAATCCGAATGTGGGGAAGAGTACGGTGTTCAACGGTCTTACGGGCCTGAACCAGCATACCGGAAACTGGCCGGGCAAGACGGTGGCCAATGCCCAGGGCATATGCAGTACGAGCCGGCATTCTTATGTACTGGTGGATATTCCCGGCACATATTCGCTCATGGCCCATTCGGCGGAAGAAGAGGTCGCACGGAACTTCATCTGCTTCGGGGGCGCCGATGAAGTGGTCGTCGTCTGTGATGCCACATGTCTGGAGCGGAACCTGAACCTTGTGCTGCAGACAATCGAGATATGCGATCAAGTCATCGTCTGTGTCAATCTTCTGGATGAAGCAAAAAGAAAGCACATCCGGGTCGATCTTGAGGAACTGGAAAACAGGCTGGGCGTCCCGGTCGTGGGAGCGGTGGCGCGGGAGAGGAGGAGCCTGGATTCCCTTCTTGCCGTGATGGATGATGTGGCAGACGGGAAAGGCGGGAACCGCACTCCGGTCGTAATCAGCTATCCGGAGGAGGTAGAGCAGGCGGCGGCTCTCCTCATGCCGGCCGCCGCAGACATGATAAAAAGCTGCGGGCGGAAAGGCCCATCGGCAAAGTGGCTGGCCCTGAAGCTGCTGGAAGGTGACGAATCGCTTCTGAAAGAGCTGGAGGAGGCGTTCGGAACAGATATCATGAAAGATGACGCTACAGATGCAGCCCTGAAGGAAGCATATGCCCTGCTGAACGAGAAGGGGATTGACAGGAACGTGCTGAAAGATAAGATCGTATCGGCTATCGTCAGGCAGGCAGAGGCTATCGGCAAGGCGGCGGTACAATGCGGGGGAAGAGGCTACCGTGGCATGGACAAAAAGCTGGATACCATCCTGACCAGCCGGAGAACAGGATATCCTGTCATGATTGCACTTCTGGCATTCGTCCTCTGGCTGACCATAACCGGCGCCAATTATCCTTCGCAGCTTCTTTCCCAGGGGCTGTTCTGGATACAGGATAGGCTGATGGAGCTGTGTGTACATATGCAGGTTCCAGGATGGATAACCGGAATGCTCATACAAGGCGTGTACCGGGTTCTGGCGTGGGTCGTTTCAGTCATGCTGCCGCCGATGGCCATCTTTTTTCCTCTGTTCACTTTGCTGGAGGATGCAGGATATCTGCCGAGGGTGGCATACAATCTTGACAAACCGTTTAAAAGATGCCGTGCCTGCGGCAAGCAGGCTCTGACCATGTGCATGGGATTCGGATGCAATGCGGCGGGCATCGTCGGCTGCCGCATCATCGACTCGCCAAGGGAACGGCTGATTGCGATGCTCACGAACAATTTCGTGCCGTGCAACGGAAGGTTTCCGACATTGATAGCACTGATAACGATGTTCTTCATCGGGACAGGAGGAGGGCCGGGGGCAACGCTTCTGGCGGCGCTTATGCTGACTGCCGTAATCGTGCTTGGCGTGTTGATGACCTTTCTTGTCTCGGGAGTTTTATCCAAGACGATGCTGAAAGGAGTCCCGTCCTCCTTTACATTAGAGCTGCCTCCGTACAGACGTCCGCAGATCGGGAAGGTAATCGTCCGCTCTATCTTCGACAGGACGCTGTTCGTCCTTGGCCGGGCGGTTGTCGTGGCGGCGCCGGCCGGGCTCGTCATATGGGTGCTGGCTAATGTGGATGCAGGCGGTGTGAGCCTGCTGACACACTGCTGTGGCTTTCTCGATCCATTTGCCAGGCTTCTCGGACTCGATGGGGTAATCCTTATGGCATTCATACTTGGATTTCCGGCTAATGAGATTGTAATACCAATTATCATCATGGCGTATACGGCCCAGGGAAGCATTCTGGAGCTGGATAGCCTGACGCAGATGCACCAGCTCTTTGTAGACAATGGCTGGACGTGGGTCACGGCTGTCTGCACGATGCTCTTTTCCCTCATGCACTGGCCATGTTCTACAACCCTTCTTACGATTCGGAAAGAGACGGGGGGAGTCAAATGGATGGCGGCAGCTTTTCTTATCCCGACGGTGACCGGGATGCTGTTCTGCTTTCTCGTGTCCCGGGCTGCGCTGCTCGTGATGTGACAGTTTGGTGAAATGTAACAAAAGGCGAAGGCCTGCAAATTGTGTATTTTACTGAAAAAAAGAATACCTGGAAAAAATAGTTAGAAAATTCGGGCGCAAGGTAGTAAAATAAAAGTGAACAATGAAAAGGAAATGCCAGAAGAAGCTGCATGTTCTTCTGGCATTTTTGTAAGCCTGGTGTTATCTGAGTGATTGGAGTGATAGGATGTTCCAGATAGGAGACCACATCATCTGTGGAAAATATGGCGTGTGCACTGTGGAGGCTGTAGGGCCGATTGATATCAGCGGTGCTGTAAAAAAGAGGCTTTATTATACGCTCGTGCCTGTATATGACAGCAACAGCAGGACCTATGTGCCTGTGGATAATGACAAGATCATCATGCGTCCTGTCATATCGAGAGAGCATGCCAAGGAACTGGTAGACGATATAAAGGATATCGACGCACTGTGGATTCAGGATGAAAAGAAGAGAGAGCTTTCCTTTAAGGAGGCGCTCTATACGTATGATTGCCGCGAATGGGTAAAGATTATCAAGACGATTTATCACCGCAGGCAGACCCGGATTGCGCAGGGGAAAAAAGTTACAGCGGGTGACGAGCGCTTCCTGCACCTGGCGGAAGACAACCTGTATGGGGAACTGGCAGTCGCCCTCCGGATGAAGAAGGAGGACGTGGAGCAGTTTATCATCGACAGGATAAGGGTGCTTGAGCAGTAATCCGCTATTGGAAATCTTTCCCCGAAGAGGTATAATATAGATAAGAGAACTGGACGGATATGTATTGTTATAGGCGGAAGGGAAGGAGTGGGCAGTATGACGGATAATGTTATCATTACAATCGGGCGTCAATGTGGAAGCGGGGGACGTGAGATAGGCATGCGTCTGGCCAAGAGGCTGGATATACCGCTTTATGACCATAATCTGGTGGAGATGGCGGCTAAGGAACTGGATATCAGCGAGGAGGCCGCAAGGGAGGTAGATGAGACTGCGCTCAGCAGCTTTCTGGCATCTTATATCACGGGGCCTGGGGATTATGTGGCTTATATGAACGCTGAAGACTATATGCGGCCGCTCAGCGAGCGGGTTTATAAGGCGCAGTCCGAAATCATCCGCAGGCTGGCAAAGAGAAGCCCCTGCGTAATCGTAGGCCGGTGCGCGGACTATGTCCTTCAGGACTGTCCGAACTGTATCAGCGTGTTTATCTGTGCGGATAAGGAAGACCGGGTCAATAGAGTGTCACAGCTGCAGGAGATACCGGAGCGCAAGGCGGCAGAAAAGATTAAGAAGATAGACCGGGAGAGAAAATACTATTACGAGACGAACACGGGTGAGGACTGGGGGAAAGCGTCTTCCTATCAGCTTGTCCTAAATGTGAGCCGTCTTGGGCTTGGCAAGGCGGTCGATATGCTTGTCGCTCTGTTTGAAGGCATCGGATAGCTTAAATGAATACACGGAGGGCCGGATTCCTGTGCATGGGGGTCTGGCCCCTTTTGTGATACAGGAGATACGTATTGAACATTCCATGGAGGTTAAGGTATAATGGATTAGGAAATATTATTTAGAAGGAGAGCAAGGATTATGATACAGGACATTGAGCCGTGCCGGTTCTCCAATGCGTACAAGCCAGAGGCGCCGGATGGGGCGAGCTATCTATTGTGCTACAGTGGAAGGAAAGTGCTTGTAAGGAAGGACGGTCAAGGCGAGATAGCCTTCCCCACCTTCCAGGAGATGGAACCTTATACGGAAGGGCTGTATGAGGACTATACGTACCTGTTTTCGATAGATGGGCAGCGCTTTTACCTGGGGGAAGGAATCGGCTTCTACGAATCAGGGAATCTTACGATGGAGGATACGGAGATATTCCGCACCGCGATACCGCGGCATTTTGCATTTGCGGGGATTACCGGAGCCCAGTTGTACCGTTGGTACAGTAATCACAGGTTCTGCGGGAGATGCGGCAGCAGAACAGAACACGATGGAAAGGAGCGTATGCTAAAGTGCCCGTCATGCGGCAATATGGAATATCCGAAGATCATGCCGGCGGTTATCATCGGCCTGATGCACGGGAACCGGCTGCTGATGTCTAAGTATGCGAACCGGGAGTTCAAGAAATATGCGCTGCTGGCCGGCTTTGCCGAGATAGGGGAGACGATAGAAGACACGGTGCGGCGTGAGGTCATGGAGGAAGTGGGGCTTAAGGTGAAGAACATTACATATTATAAAAGCCAGCCGTGGTCTTTTTCGGACACGCTTCTTTTGGGTTTTTACGCTGAGCTGGATGGGGATGAGGCCATAACGCTCGATAAGGATGAGCTGGCTTTGGCAGAGTGGTTCGAGCGGGAGGACATCCCCGTGACAGCCACCGGATTGAGTCTGACGAACGAGATGATCATGAGGTTTAAAAACGGAGAGATGTAGTGGCAGCAGGATACTGATACAGAAACGGAGGATGAGGTATGAAAAGAGAGGATAAGATCTACGAATCGTATGTACAGATATTGAAGGAGGAGCTTGTTCCGGCTATGGGGTGCACGGAACCGATTGCGCTTGCATACGCCGCAGCCAGGGCGAGAGAGGTACTTGGGGAAGTGCCGGACAAAGTGCTTGTCGAGGCGAGCGGGAGCATAATCAAGAATGTAAAGAGTGTGATAGTGCCGAATACGAACCACCTGAAAGGGATTCCTGCGGCAGCGGCGGCAGGGATTATAGGCGGCAAGGCGGAAAGGGAGCTGGAAGTCATATCTGAAGTGTCGGAGGAAGAGATTCGCATGATGCGCACCTTCCTGGAGAGTACGGAGGTGAAGGTAGTCCATGTGGACAATGGAATTACCTTCGACATCATCATTACGGTCTACAGAGGGAATGACTATGCCAAAGTCCGTATCGCGAACTACCACACGAATATAGTTCTCATCGAAAAGAACGGGGAGAAGCTTCTGGATATCCCTGTGGAAGGTGAAAAAGAGGAAGGGCTGACGGACAGGAGCATACTGAACATGGAGGACATCTGGGACTTTATCCAGTCGCTTGACATAGAAGATGTCCGGGAAGTGCTGGACCAGCAGATAACATATAATACCGCTATATCGGAAGAAGGTCTGAAAGGGGATTACGGTGCCAACATAGGCAGCGTGCTTCTGAGCACGTACGGCAGCGACATCAAGACGAGGGCGAAGGCGAAGGCCGCGGCCGGTTCGGATGCCCGTATGAACGGATGTGAGCTTCCGGTCGTAATCAACTCGGGCAGCGGCAACCAGGGAATCACTTGCTCCATCCCTGTCGTTGAATATGCGAAGGAACTGGAGGCGGGGGAAGACAAGATGTACCGTGCGCTTGCCCTTTCCAACCTTGTTGCCATCCATCAGAAGACCGGAATCGGGCGCCTGTCCGCCTATTGTGGGGCTGTCAGCGCCGGAGCCGCCGCGGGGGCCGGGATTGCCTATCTGTGCAGCGGTGGTTATGAGGAAGTGATTCACACGGTGGTGAATGCACTTGCAATCGTGTCCGGCATCGTCTGTGACGGAGCCAAGGCATCGTGTGCGGCTAAGATTGCCTCTTCTGTGGATGCCGGCATACTCGGATACTATATGTATACGAACGGGCAGCAGTTCTATGGCGGGGACGGCATAGTGACCAAAGGCGTGGAGGCTACGATAAAGAATGTCGGCCGTCTCGGAAAAGAAGGCATGCGGGAGACGAACGAAGAGATTATCAAGATAATGGTAGAAGAGTAGAGGTACCGACGCAGTGGAAAACTGCGGAGAAAATGACAGGAGGTGGCAATATGTCTGTAGCAGCAGCGTATATGGTGCCCCATCCGCCGCTCATCGTACCGGAGGTGGGACGGGGACAAGAGCAGGGCATAGCCGGTACGGCCGCGGCTTACCGCAAGGTGGCGGAAGAGATTGCATCCATCCGCCCGGATACGATAGTCGTGGCGTCCCCCCATGCAGTAATGTACCAGGACTATTTCCACATATCGCCGGGAACAGAGGCGGCGGGAGACTTCGGACAGTTTGGTGCGGCACAGGTGAAAATTGAGGTGCCGTATGACACGGAGTTCACAGACGAGCTGGCAGAGCTGGCCGGGAGGGAAGGATTCCCGGCGGGGACGGAAGGAGAGCGGCAGAGGGAGCTGGACCATGGGACGATGGTACCGCTGTATTTTGTAAATGAACGATACGGCGGCTACCGACTTGTCCGCATCGGCTTGTCCGGGCTGCCGCTTGCAGACCATTACAGGCTCGGTGCATACATACGGCAGGTGGCAGAACGGCTTGGCAGAACGATCGTATTCATAGCGAGCGGCGACTTGTCTCACTACCTCAGGGAGGAAGGGCCGTATGGCTACCGGAAAGAGGGGCCGGAGTATGACAGGAAGATAATGGATATTATGGGCAGGGCTGACTTTGGCCGGCTTCTGGAGATGCCGGAAGAGCTGCTTTGGAAGGCAGGGGAATGCGGACACCGCTCATTTACAGTGATGGCCGGCGCTCTGGAAGGAGATGCGGTGGAAGCCTCCCGGCTGTCTTATGAGGGGCCTTTCGGTGTCGGATACGGCGTGTGCACGTATCATGTGACCGGCAGGCAGGATGCCTATGTGTCTCTTGCGAAGCATGCCCTTGAGACATATATCCGCACCGGAGAGAAGATAGAGGTGCCCGCCGGACTCCCGGATGAGATGACGGACCAGAAGGCCGGTGTATTCGTATCGCTCAAAAAGAGAGGCGTGCTGCGGGGGTGCATCGGAACGATACAGGGAGTGCAGCCTTCCCTGGCGGAAGAGGTTATTGAGAATGCTATAAGTGCAGGTGTCCGTGACCCACGCTTTCAACCGGTAACAGAGGAAGAGCTGACGGACCTTACATACAGCGTGGACGTACTGGGGAAGGCAGAAGAGGTCGCGGGGCCTGAAATGCTGGATGTAAAGCGTTATGGCGTCATCGTGAGCAATGGCTGGAGGCGCGGACTGCTGCTTCCGAATCTGGAAGGGATTGACGCGGTGGAAGAGCAGATAGATATCGCCAGGCAAAAAGCAGGTATAGGCGGCAGTGAACGTGTGAAGCTGGAACGGTTTGAGGTGGTCAGACACGGAGGATGATTATGAAAAAGGAATGCCGCGTATGCATGCACCACTGCGCTCTGGAAGAAGGACAGACGGGGCGGTGCAGGGCCAGAGCCAATAAAGGCGGGACGATCGTATGTGCGAACTATGGACAGGTTACGGCGCTTGCACTGGATCCGGTAGAGAAGAAGCCGCTCAGGAGGTTCTGCCCGGGGACGAAGATATTGTCTGTGGGGAGCTTCGGCTGCAACCTGAACTGCCCTTTCTGCCAGAACCATGATATTTCCATGGCGGATGCCGGAACAAAACGGAAGGTTTTTATTTCGCCGGAAGAATTAGCAGGCAGGGCGCAGGAACTTGAGACGGAAGGTAATATCGGCATCGCTTATACGTATAACGAACCGCTGGTAGGTTATGAATACATCCGGGATACTGCTGCTCTTGTGAGAAAAGCCGGTTTGAAGAATGTGGTGGTGACGAACGGGTCTGTCAAGGAGGAAGTGCTCATGGAAGTGCTTCCTTTTGTCGATGCGATGAATATAGACTTGAAGGGATTTACAGAAGGGTATTATCTGATGATCGGGGGTGACCTTGAGACAGTAAAGCGTTTCATACGACATGCCGTGGGGGGATGCCACGTAGAGCTTACGACCCTCATCGTACCCGGTCAAAATGATTCTGCCGGGGAGATGGGACGGCTGGCACGGTGGGTGGCAGGCATAGACCGGAAGATACCTCTGCATGTGACCCGGTTCTTTCCTGCCTTCCGTATGGCGGACGACAGTCCCACCGATGTACATACGGTATACAGGCTTGCGGAGGCGGCTTCTAAGCACTTGGATTATGTATATACGGGCAACTGTTGACAGAAAGTCGAATTTCTGCCCTTGCAAAATAGTTGGAAAGAATATAAAATGAATACTTAACTTGGATGCGGGAGTGGAATATAAGATGATGTTATTAAAAGATGTATTATTAGATACGGCCTTGGACTGCCTGAAGATGCTGCCCTTTTTGTTCGCCGCCTTTATCCTGATAGAGGCGCTGGAGTATTATTCCAGCGATTTTACAGCCAAGCTCCTTGCTGGGGTGGGAAAAGCAGGTCCGGTAGTCGGAGCGGCAGCCGGCTGCGTCCCTCAGTGTGGATTTTCTGTCCTCGCATCGAACCTCTATGCAGGCGGGATAATCTCAGTCGGAACGCTGCTGTCTGTCTTCATCGCAACGTCAGATGAAGCAGTTCTCATTATCCTTGGTAATCCCGGGAGGGGGAAAGATGTATTGTTTCTACTTCTCACGAAGGTGATAATCGCCGTGATTGCAGGCTATGTGACGGACGCATTTCTATCACGGCGCATCGCAGTGCAGAAAAAAAGCGGGGAGCTGTGCGGCCGCTGCGGATGCGAAGAAGAAGGCGGTATCCTAAGACCGGCGCTGAACCATACGGTGAAGATATTTATATACCTGTTTATCTTTACCGGACTTCTGAATTTCTGCATAGAAGTGTTTGGGATAGATGAACTTTCAAAGATACTGCTTGGCAATACGATTTTCCAGCCGGTCATTGCAGCTGTCATCGGTCTGATTCCAAACTGTGCGGCATCGGTCATACTCACGCAGCTGTATCTGAACGGTGCCATATCATTTGCTTCGGTAATCGCGGGACTGTGTACCGGAGCAGGAGTAGGTCTCGTAGTCCTGTTCAAGGTGAACCGGCACAGAAGAGAGAATATGAAGATATTGGCCGTGCTGACGGTAGTAGGCATTCTTTCAGGCATCGTGCTTGAATTGGCCGGCTTCTTTCGGTAAAGGCTTTTGCAGCCAGCAGGCATCTGTCGGAAGACTGCGCCCGCGCTGGCTGATGGTACTAACTGTCAAGAGAAAACAGGAGAAGCATATGCCTTCACCGGCATGTGCTTCTCCTGTTATTTTTAAGGTAAACCTGCCTATTCATCCTTGTTGTGCGGGTATTTCCAGATCCACAGTGCAATCAGTCCGCCGATGATATAGAGGATATTGACGAGTATCGCCTGGCTGTCCTTGAGGAACCATACGATCATGATGATGCAGACGAGGATTGCTATCAGTTTCAGAGCCGACAGCAGGCGCTTGTCACGGCGTTCTTTATATTCCTGATGCTTCTCTTCACGGCTGCCCTCCAGATATTCTGTGATATGTTCTTCTGTGATACGGTATGCGATTTCGTCAGAAGGGGAGAAGCTGCGCAGATGCTCCAGGATATCTTTGTATATGCTCTGATAGGCTTCTTCATATTCCATAGTCGGTTTGCCGGTCTCTGTATCCGGTTTCTCAGAAGCGTTGCCGGTGCCCTCTGTGATGTTCGGTTTTTCAGCACTGCCGGTGTCGTCTGCGGTGTTCATTTTTTCAGAGCTGCCGGTACTGTCTTCCGTGCTTTCCTTAAAACTCTCCTCATTGCTGCCGGTATTGTCTGCAGCTATATCTACGGCACTTTCGATTTTTTCAGCTGTCTCTTTCCCGGTGAGTTCTTCGGATTTTATCTCTTCGCTCATCTTTAGTACCTCCTGTAAGTATTAGAATATGCGTATATCATAACAGGTTTGGTTCTCTAATTCAAACTTTCTGTCGAAATTACTCCTTTTATTACGTTTTTTGCGTATTTGACAATTCAACGCAGAATTTATATGATGGAACAGTAGAATGATAACAGGAGGATGTCATATGAAATCATACAGGAAAGAGCTGCATTTTCACCTTCCGTCAAGAAGGGGGCTCGTGAATATTACGCGCGATGTACAGGATGCAGTCAATGAGAGCGGAATCAAAGAAGGGATGGTGCTCGTCAATGCGATGAATATCACGGCGAGCGTGTTTATCAATGATGATGAGAGCGGGCTTCATCAGGACTATGAGAAGTGGCTGGAAGGGCTTGCGCCGGAAAAGCCTTACAGCCAGTACAGGCATAATGGCTATGAGGACAATGCGGACGCACATCTGAAGCGTACCATCATGGGACGGGAGACGGTTGTCGCCGTCACGGAAGGAAGGCTTGACTTCGGGACATGGGAGCAGATATTCTACTTTGAGTTTGACGGTAAGCGAGACAAACGGGTTCTCATAAAGATTATCGGGGAATAAGGCAACCGCAAGATTAGAAGTTGACTATAAGGTTAGGAGTTGACAATTCAGCTGTCATCTGCAAAACTGGTATCTGTACGCCGGACAAAATTCCGGCGGTGAAAGAGAGTAAAGTATGAGGAGGAAGATTATGAAAAGGAAAGTCTTATTAATCTGTATGGCTGCATTGATGGTATTTTCACTGACCGCATGCGGCGGAAACAGCAAGAAGGAAGAAAAGAAGGAAGACAAAAAAGAGGAGACGGTCAAGAAAGAGGAGAAAGATATCGAACTTACGCTGCCGGCATCATTTTTTGATGAAGAGGGTATGGCGGAAATCAATGAAGAGGCAAAGGCGGAAGGCGTCAAGGAAGTGACTGTCAACGATGACGGGTCTGTAACGTACAAGATGGACGAGTCCACGCATGAAAAGCTTCTGAAGGAGATGAAGAAGGGGATTGATGAATCTATCGAGGAGCTGTTGGAGGACAAAGAGAATTATTCCTCTTTTACAGAGATTACTTACAATGATGATGTGACGGAGTTTAAGATCATGGTGGATCCAGCCTCCTACGGCGGACTGCAGTCTTTTGGCGCGCTTGTGATGTATGCGGCAGGTAACATGTACCAGGGCATGAACCTTGTCCCGGAGGAGGAGATTAATACGACAGTACAGTTTATCAACAAGGATACGCAGGAAGTTATCGAGAGTGGAGATTCCAAATCAATGGCAGAGGAATACGAAGGAGAAGAGTAGGACACGCATAATTAGTCGTCATACGTCGAAGATAAAGAATTGCAATTCTCATAAGGTGTGATATAATATTCACAACTGAAGAGGATGAGGCTTAATGAAATATAGGAGGAATAAATATGGCTACAAAAACAGTAACTAAGAAACAGGAAACCGCGGCCAAGACAGAACCTGTGAATGCAAAAGCAGAGGCTGTTGAAGCGGAGACAGTAAAGAAGGCAGAGCCTGTGAAAGCAGAGCCTGTAAAAAAGGCCGAGACAGCAAAGGCAGCGCCGGAAAAGAAAACGACAGCCAGGAAGACCGCAGCTAAGAAGACCACGGCAAAGAAGCCTGCAGTGAAAAGAGAGATTAAGGTTAACACTGTTGTGGAATATTACGGCAAGCAGGTGGAAGAAAAAGATATGGTTGCAGCAGTTAAGAAAGCATGGACGAAATCAGGCAGGAAAGTCGGGGACATCAAGACCATGGAGCTTTACATAAAGCCGGAAGAAGGCGCTGTGTATTATGTTATTAATGGCGTTGATACTGGAGCGGTTGCATTTTAACGAACAGGCAATAGGAAGAGGGAGATGCTTTTATCAGAAAGAGCACCTCCTTTTTTATTGAAACCACATCTTTTGTATCATAGAATTGCTTCTGCAGCTGTTTTCCGGAAAAAGAGTTATCGATGTGACATTTTGCAATATATTGCATATAATAACTACAGCACATTGCGGATTTATAACTGGATATGTTATTCTATTCCACGCAGGTATATACGGGAAACCGGCATTATGGGAGAAAAGGTGAGGACATGAAAAGAGAACTGGATTATTTTACGATAGAAGGTGCCTTTGGCGGCAATCAGGAATGGTTTACCAACGTGGTGATGTATATCGGCGGGTGCGGGGCTGCTACGGCCTGTGACAGCTGTATCTATTTTGCCAGCAGTCCCGGTATGAGAGAATTATATCCATTTGACCATGACAGGCTGACAATTGGAGACTACCGGAAGTTCAGCCAGATAATGAAGCCCTATATCAGGCCGAGGGCCGGCGGGGTGAAAAAACCGGAGTGGTATGTAGACGGGCTCAGCCGCTATGTACACGATGTAAATATAGAAAAAGGGTGCGATATAAAGCTTGGGATGGACGTTCTTCCCGGAAGCAGCCCTTTCAAAGAGGCGGCGCACGCAATCAGACACCAGATAGATGCCGGGTATCCGGTGCCATACCTTATGCTGAAACACAAGAACCAGAAGTTCAAAGACTTTATCTGGCACTGGTTCCTCGTAGTCGGCTATGAAGAAAAGGAAGATGACCTTGAGATTGTGACAGCGACATACGGAGAGGCGACGCGGATATCCCTCCGGGAACTGTGGGACACCGGTCATGAGGAAAAAGGCGGATTAATCATATACAAATAAAAAGGGACACCCCAAATGCAATTGGGGACAGGGCAAAACGAATTGGGGACGGGGGAAATTGAAAAAACCTCCGTCCCCAATTGAATCTGGTCTGTCCCTGTGATACAATGGGCTGGTAAGTTTAGGAAAAGGAGAGATATGAATATGGCAAACCCAATCGTTACTTTTGAAATGGACAACGGCGACGTGATGAAAGCGGAATTATACCCGGATATTGCGCCGAATACTGTAAATAACTTTATCTCACTTGTAAGAAAGGGATACTATGACGGTCTTATCTTTCACCGTGTTATCAGTGGATTTATGATTCAGGGCGGCTGCCCTGACGGGACTGGCACAGGCGGACCGGGATACAACATCAAGGGAGAGTTTAGCCAGAATGGCTTTACGAACGATTTGAAACATGGGGAAGGAGTCCTCTCTATGGCAAGAGCGATGCACCCTGACTCTGCAGGTTCCCAGTTCTTCATCATGCACAAGAATTCTCCGCATCTTGATGGTGCTTATGCTGCTTTCGGAAAGATTATCGAGGGCATGGATGTGGTGAACAAGATTGCAGCCACGGATACGGACTACAGCGATAGGCCGCTTGAAGAACAGAAGATGAAAAAAGTCACTGTTGAAACGGACGGTGTTGATTATCCGGAACCGGAGAAGGCATAGAAAGGCATAAGATGGAACGGACGTTGCAAAAGCCGGCAGTGCGGGGGTTCCTCGCGCTGCTTTGCTGTGCTTTATGGGGAAGCGCATTCCCCTGTGTTAAGACAGGCTATGAATGGCTGCACATTGAGACGACGGGGAGCCAGATACTGTTTGCAGGATATCGCTTTTTTCTGGCAGGGGTTCTTACCTTTATCATGGGCTGTATCATGGAGAGACGTTTCCTTGTCATGAAAAAGTCTTCGGTGCCTTATATACTTAGGCAGGGGCTGACGCAGACGACATTACAATATGTGTTCTTCTATATTGGTATGGCCTATACGACAGGGACGAAAGGTTCTGTCATAAATGCAGCCAACGCGTTTGTCTCCATTTTGGCGGCTCCGCTTCTGATTAAGGGAGAAAAGCTGTCGTGGAAACAGGGCATGGGATGTATCATCGGTTTTCTTGGAGTGATAATTATCAATATGGAGCCCGGAGCCTGGGGAAATGGATTTTCGTTCAAAGGGGAGGGCATGGTATTGATTTGTACGGTCATCTATGGAATCAGCACCGTTATCATGAAAAAAATATCGCATATGGAAAGCGCAATGACTATCACGGCCTATCAGCTATTGTTCGGCGGCTTCATCATCATGGCGGCAGGATTTGTGGCGGGCGGTCATATCGAGGGATTTGAATTAAAATCGGCTGCCCTTCTTATATACATGGCTATGCTTTCGGCTGTAGCGTTCAGCGTCTGGACTATTTTGTTGAAATATAATACCGTAGGCAAGGTAGCAATATTCGGATTCAGCATTCCGATATTCGGGGTATTTCTGTCGGCGGTTATCCTGGGCGAGAAGATTGCCTCTCTGAAAAACCTTGCAGCGCTTGTATGTGTCAGTATAGGCATATTAATTGTAAATGGAATGGCACTTCCCAATAGTAAGGAAAAGAAGCAGGTTTCTTAAGGAGCCTGTTTTTTTGAATTTTTTCTAGTGGCATGATACATTTGGATGAAACTGTACCTTGCAAAAAGCCACCTCTTGACGTACAATTAAGAACAGTAATTGTGTATACAAGATGGAGGGCCTGTGCCTTATGGATATGATTCAGACCGAAAAATTAGTATTTGAATATGAAAAACAGGATGAGGAAGGCAACGTTATCGGAAAATCCCGGGCGATAGATGAAGTGGACATAGATGTGGAAGAAGGACAATTTATTGCGATCTTAGGACACAACGGTTCCGGCAAGTCTACATTTGCCAAGCACATCAATGCCATACTGGTTCCGACGGAAGGAACCATGTGGGTAGATGGAAAGGATACGAAGGATCCGGGCAAGCTATGGGACGTACGCCAGTCGGCGGGTATGGTTTTTCAAAATCCGGACAATCAGATTATCGGGACTGTCGTCGAGGAGGATGTCGGCTTTGGACCTGAGAATCTCGGTGTGCCCACACCGGAGATATGGAAACGGGTAGAAGAGAGCCTGAAGGCTGTCGGAATGATTGAGTACCGTAGCCATTCGCCGAACAAGCTGTCAGGGGGGCAGAAGCAGCGCGTTGCCATAGCGGGCGTGGTCGCCATGGAGCCGAGATGTATCGTGTTGGATGAACCGACGGCTATGCTAGACCCGGTTGGAAGAAAAGAAGTATTGAGGACAGTGCAGGAGCTGAGGCGGAAGAAGCATGTCACGGTTATCCTGATTACCCACTATATGGATGAAGTTGTGGATGCGGACAAGATATTTGTGATGGACCACGGCCGTGTCGTGATGGAAGGAACCCCGAGAAAAATATTTACCCGGGTGGACGAACTGAAGCAATACCGTCTTGATGTGCCGCAGGCGGCGATATTAGCCGATGAACTGAAGAAACGGGGAGTTCCGCTTCCCGGTGGCATCTTGAGGAAGGAAGAATTGGTGGAGGCGTTATGTCAATTAGGTTAGAACACTTGAATTATGTATACAGTCCGGGTACTGCTTATGAGAAGCAGGCGCTTAAGGATATCTGCCTTGAAATCGCCGACGGGGAGTTTGTAGGTATCATCGGCCATACCGGCTCCGGCAAGTCCACACTTATACAACACTTGAATGGCCTGATTAAAGCGACAAGCGGGGCTTTATATTATAATGATGAAGATATATATGCAGAAGGGTATGATATGCGCGCTCTTCGAAGCCAGGTGGGACTTGTGTTCCAGTATCCAGAACATCAGCTTTTCGAGGTAGACGTTATGACAGACGTCTGCTTTGGTCCTAAGAACCAGGGGCTTCTGCCGGAGGAATGTAAGAAGAGGGCACTGGAAGCGTTAAAACTTACAGGGCTGAAAGAAAAGTATTACAAATCTTCTCCTTTTGAGCTGTCCGGCGGACAGAAGAGACGTGTTGCAATCGCAGGAGTCCTCGCCATGAGACCGAAGGTGCTCGTATTGGATGAGCCGACAGCGGGGCTTGATCCCAAGGGCAGGGACGATATCCTGGATCAGATTGCTTATCTGCACAGGCAGACGGATATGACCGTCATCCTTGTCTCCCACAGCATGGAGGATATCGCGAGATATGCGGACCGCATCATCGTGATGAATAAGGGGGCTGTGATGTATAATGATGAGCCGAGGAAAGTATTTTCACATTATCTCGAACTTGAGAAGGTAGGTCTGGCGGCCCCCCAGGTGACCTATATCATGCATGACCTTCAGAAGAAAGGGTTCGACGTGAGAGCAGATGTGACGACGGTGGCGGAGGCCACGGATGAAATTATGAAGGCATTGGAGAGCAGACGATGATTCGAGACATTACGATAGGACAATATTATCCTGCAAAAAGCATACTGCACCGGCTGGATCCGCGGGTCAAACTGGTGTCTACTTTGCTGTACCTTATTTCATTATTCTTGTTTAAGAGCATACCCGGATATATTGTTGCCACAGTATTTCTCATAACAGTGATTCAGATGTCCAAGGTTCCGATATCCTTCATTGTAAAAGGGCTAAAGCCTATTATAATGCTTCTGCTTATAACAGTGTTGTTCAACCTGTTTCTTACGAGAGACGGGGATGTACTCTTTCATGCGTGGATTTTTACCATAACTGAAGGGGGGCTTCGGACCGCGGTATATATGGCCATCCGGCTTATCTACCTGATTATCGGATCTTCGCTCATGACATTTACCACGACGCCGAATGAGCTGACAGATGGAATCGAAAGCCTGCTTCACCCGCTGAACAAAATACGGGTACCTGTGCATGAGGTGGCGATGATGATGTCGATAGCTCTCCGGTTCATACCGATACTGCTGGAAGAGACGGACAAGATAATGAAAGCTCAGATTGCAAGAGGGGCGGATCTTGAGAACGGTAACATCATACAGCGGGCGAAGAACATGATACCGATACTTGTCCCCCTGTTCGTATCAGCATTCCGCCGGGCAAATGACCTCGCCATGGCCATGGAAGCAAGATGCTATCGCGGGGGCGAAGGCAGGACGAAGATGAAGCCGCTTCACTACAAAAGCAGAGATTATATCGCATACGCGTTGGTTGTCATCTACGTTGTGGCTGTGTTCGTGATAGGAAGATACGTGCCACTGCACGTGTGGATATTTTAATTGGGGACGGAGGTTTTTTAGAAAAACCCCGTCCCCAATTAAAATAAGGGTGTCCCCAATGGAATTTTGTGGATAACTCGCCAATGACTGTGGAAAATGTGGATAAAGGATGTGGCAAGAATGGAAAAAGGGACAGGGCAAATTCAATTGGGGACGGAGGAAATTCGAAAATCCCCCGTCCCCATCGAACCGGCCTGCAAGATTAAGCGTATCAGGCTGGTCATCGCTTATGACGGGACAGATTATTGCGGCTGGCAGATTCAGCCTAATGGGATTACGGTTGAGGAGGTACTGAACAAGGCGCTTAAGAGGTTGACAGGGGAGGATATCCATGTTATCGGTGCCAGCAGGACAGATTCGGGTGTGCATGCGCTCGGCAATGTAGCTGTTTTTGATACAACGACATCCATTCCACCGGAACGGATGTCGTACGCCCTCAACCAGAAGCTTCCGGAAGACATTGTTGTCATACGGTCGGAGGAGGTTCCTTTGGACTGGCACCCGCGGTATAGGGATGTGGTAATCAAAACTTATGAATATCATATATACAATGCTCCGGTGCAGAATCCGCTGAGACGCAGGACGAGCACCTTTATCTCCTTTTCACTTGATGTGGATAAGATGCGTGAAGGTGCAGAGTATCTCTTGGGAGAGCATGATTTTGCCAGCTTCTGCAACGTGCGCACTAATGTAGAGGATACAGTACGCACGGTTACGGACTTGCAGATTAGCAGTGACGGACCTGAGATTGTCATACGGATTACGGGAAATGGATTTCTCTACAATATGGTCCGTATCATTGCGGGGACATTGATACGAGTGGGCCGGGGGTTTTACGAACCTGAAAGGGTCAAAGAGATACTGGAGGCAAGAGAGAGGACCGAGGCCGGGGTGACAGCGCCGCCGAATGGCCTCGTATTGGTGGGAATTGACTATGGAGAATAAGATTTATTTTGACAATGGAAGCACATCATTTCCAAAAGCGCCGGGGGTTTCACAGGCGGTGGCCGGTCTTTTGGAAGACGGTGCATTCAATATCAACAGAGGCAGCTACGAAGAGGCATATGAAGTTGCGGATAAGGTTCTGGATACGAGAGAGATGCTGGCAGCGCTCTTTCATGCGGAGCATTCCAGACAGGTAGTGTTCACACCGGGGATTACGTATTCTCTGAATTATTTTATAAAAGGATTTTTAAAATCCGGCGACCATGTACTTGTGAGCGGAATGGAGCATAATGCGGTCATGCGTCCCCTGAGGCAGATGGAAGAGAAGGGCGTTGCCTATACCGTGGTACATACGGATGAAGAAGGAAATGTACAGCCCGAGGATGTGGAGCGGGAGGTTAAGCATAACACACGTGCAGTCATCATGCTGCATGCCTCCAACGTGTGCGGAACGATTGTTCCAATTCGGGATATCGGTGAGGTATGCAAGAGGCATCGCCTTTATCTTGCGGTGGATACTGCGCAGAGCGCAGGGACGATTGAAGTAGATATGCAGCAGATGAACATAGATTTTCTCGCATTTACAGGACATAAGGGTCTGCTTGGGCCTCAGGGAATCGGAGGGTTCCTCATATCGGAAGAATTGGATCAAAACATGATTCCATTCATAGCGGGCGGTACGGGCAGCCAGTCAGATCTGCTTGAAATGCCGAAGTGCCTTCCGGATAAATATGAAAGCGGCACGATGAACCTTCCCGGAATCATAGGTCTGCATGCGGCGCTGGCCTACATAGAAAAAGAAGGGATTCAAAAGATTCACAAGAAAAAGATGGAGCTCACAGCCTGTTTTCTGGAACAGGTGAAACAGCTTCCGGGAGTGAAAATTGCAGGGAAGCAGGGCATAGAGAACCGAGTGGCTGTAGTTTCTCTGGATTTTCCGGGACAGGATAATGCAGTGGTTGCCTTTCGTCTGGAACAGGAGTACGGCATAATGACAAGGGTAGGGCTGCACTGCGCCCCGATGGCACACAAGTCTCTGCACACGTATCCACAGGGAACCGTAAGATTTGCATTCAGCGCAGACAATAAAATAGAAGAAATAGAAAGCTGTATCACTGCATTTAGAGAATTAATATCAATATAGATAAGTCAAATAACTGAATTGTCATATTAAAAAAAGCAATAAGCCATAATTTCAGATTATATTGCCGTAACATAGGGAAAGTGTTACGGTTATGTTAAATTGTCAAAGGGGTCAGACCCCTATGCACCATAGGGGTCTGACCCCTTTCAAAAAAGGAGGAAATTATGGCTGATTATCATGAAATGTGGAAAGATCTGGGGATGGATGTAGAGACGCATGACCAGCTGTGTGAGGTACTGCCGCAGGCATTTGGTGACGTATATCTGTCACAGGAGAACAGGCCGGAAGGGATGGATTATTTTAATTTTGTCGTAGCCGAGATTCACGGCGTCCGTCCGGCGGAGCTGATTGAGCACCAGAAAAAGGGCGGAAAAGTTTTTGGAACGTTCTGCGTGTATGTTCCGGATGAGATCGTGTTTGCTGCGGATGCCATCGCGACGGGGCTGTGCGGAGGTTCGCAGTTCTGGGTTCCGGGCGGGGAGAAGGTGCTTCCGACCAACACCTGTCCGTTAATCAAAGCATCCGTGGGCGCAAGGCTTGACCGCACCTGTCCGTTTTTCAGGATTGCGGACATGTATGTGGGCGAGACGACATGTGACGGCAAGAAAAAGGCATGGGAGATTCTGTCCGAGGATGTCCCGGTACATGTCATGAACCTTCCGCAGATGAAACGTGCCAAGGATGTGAAGGCCTGGGCGGAAGAGATTGGGGAGTTCAAAGATAAGGTGGAAGCGTTCACCGGCAATAAGGTGACAGCAGACAAGCTTGCCGCCAGCATCCGTCTGATCAATGGGAAGAGGAAAGCGCTGCAGCGCCTGTATGACCTGAGGAAGAATGAAAAGCTTCCTGTCAGCGGATGTGACGCGCTGCTCATCTCTCAGATAGCATTCTATGATGATCCGACCCGTTTTGCAGAAATGACGAACAAGCTCTGCGATGAACTTGACAAGCGTGTGGAGGACGGAGTCAGCGTGGTGGCAGACGGGACAAAGAGGATTATGCTGACCGGCACGCCGCTGGCAATACCAAACTGGAAGCTGCATAATATCGTAGAGACAAGCGGCGGCGCCGTTGTCTGTGAAGAGATGTGCACGGGTACGCGCTATTTTGAAAACCTGGTGGACGAGTCGCAGACGACGGTGGAAGGCCAGATCCAGGCATTGGCAGAACGGTACATGAACATCAACTGTGCCTGCTTCACGCCGAACGAAGGCCGCATAGAAGATATACTCCGCCTCGCAAAAGAGTACAACGTTGATGGTATCATCGATGTAAACCTGAAGTTCTGCAACCTGTATGACACAGAAGGATATTTCGTCGAACGGGCTATGAAGGAAGCGGGCATCCCTGTCCTCGGCATAGAGACGGATTATACGGACAGCGATGCACAGCAGCTCCGAACGAGGGTGAGTGCATTTATTGAAATGCTGAACAACGCTTAGGCAGATGAGAGAGGCAAGTGGTTTGATGGATAAGACACAGCATTACGTATTGTTTCCGAATCACGACAATGGCATGCGGTTACATAAGGAGCTTAAGGCCGAGGGGGTCAGGGCAGTCATTGCCCCGACTCCCAGGTCCGCGAGCAAATGCTGCGGCATCTCCCTTCTGATTGAAAAGGACGATATAGAAACGGTGAAAAGCTGTATCGCGGTACACGATATAGACATACTGGATATCGTGGAGATTGAAAGGGATATAAATCCCAACAGGGACAAATATTGTTAAATGGAATTCGGATTATGGAGTTTGGATTATGGATTATGTAGGTATTGATATCGGTTCAACTGCCTCCAAGGTGGTTGTGAGAGGCGGCACGGATAAAAGCTTTGTCCTCCCGACCGGGTGGAGCAGCAAGGAGACCTCGCTGACAATTAAAGATAAGCTGAAAGAAGACGGAATCGATGTCCTGTCGGAGGAGACGAAGGTAGTAGCTACCGGTTACGGGCGCGTGGCTGTAGAATTTGCAGATTACGTCATCACGGAGATAACATGCCATGCAAGGGGCGGCCGTGAGATTGCAGGAAATGACTGTGCCGTCATCGACGTGGGCGGACAGGATACGAAGGTGATTATTGTCCAGAACGGAATGGTACAGGACTTCCTAATGAACGATAAATGTTCGGCCGGGACGGGGAAGTTTCTCGAAATTATGGCCAACAGGCTCGGCATCACTTTGCAGGAATTATTTGATCTGGCAAAGACCGGAGAAGTTCTTTCCATAAGCTCCCTCTGTACCGTATTTGCAGAGTCCGAGGTCATCAACTATATCGGTGAAGGCCGGAAACGGGAAGACATAGCGGCAGGAGTCGTGGATTCGGTAGCGGCTAAAGTGGCCCAGCTGTGCAGGAAGAAGGACCTGCCGCCAAAGGTCATACTGACAGGGGGATTAAGCGGCAGCAGCTACTTTACAAAGATTCTTTCCGATAAGGTCGGACAGACGGTGGAGCCGACAGAATATGGCAGATATGCCGGAGCGCTCGGAGCAGCATTTTTGGCAGAAGAGAAGTCAAGATAATTGACTTCTTTTTCATTGTATAAAATGCAATAATTTCTTCAAAACGGCAAAATTATTTTGAGGAAAACCGCTTAAATCCGAAAAAAGGCTATACAAGAAGTGTATTTGTGATAATATATAATTACTTATCAAATCTGTGGGAGGATTGAAAATTATGGAAATGTTGTTGAAGCTGGTCCCTGTTTTTGGGGTTCTTGCTCTGCTTTTTGCCGCATATCTCGCAGCAAAAGTAGGCAGACAGGATGAAGGGACCGACAAGATGAAAGAGATAGCGGGCGCCATCAGTGACGGTGCCAAAGCGTTTCTGACGGCAGAATACAAGATACTTGTATTCTTCGTGGCAATCCTGTTTGTGCTGATTGGTGTTGGAATCGGCAACTGGATAACGGCAATATGTTTCGTGGTAGGAGCCGTATTCTCCACGCTGGCCGGGTATTTCGGAATGCAGGTGGCGACGAAAGCGAATGTAAGGACAGCCAATGCGGCTAAGACAAGCGGGATGAACAAAGCGCTTTCCATCGCGTTTTCCGGCGGGGCGGTCATGGGAATGTGCGTAGCCGGGCTTGGAGTGCTCGGAGTCAGCGTGATATACCTGATAACCGGCAATGTGGAAGTGCTGTCCGGATTCAGCCTGGGTGCTTCTTCTATCGCGCTTTTTGCACGTGTGGGAGGAGGAATCTATACGAAGGCGGCTGATGTAGGAGCTGATCTCGTGGGTAAAGTGGAAGCCGGAATTCCGGAAGACGACCCGCGTAACCCCGCTGTTATTGCTGATAATGTCGGTGATAATGTGGGTGATGTGGCAGGCATGGGTGCCGACCTGTTCGAGTCCTATGTCGGAGCACTGATATCGGCACTTACCCTTGGAATCGTCTATTTTAAGGCACCGGGAGCTATATTCCCGCTCATCATAGCCGGACTTGGCCTTGTGGGATCGATTCTGGGCACATTTTTTGTCAGGGGAGATGAAAAGTCGAATCCACATAAAGCATTGAAGATGGGAACATACGCCACAAGTGTAATCGTCGTCGTGGTCGCGTTTATATTCAGCAATTACTTTTTCGGTGATTTTAAAGCTGCCATCGCTATCGTGGCAGGACTTGTCGTAGGCCTGCTCATCGGCATCATCACCGAAGTATACACTTCCGGTGATTACAAATCGGTAAAAGAGATAAGCGAGCAGTCCGAGACCGGAGCGGCTACGACGATCATAAGCGGTCTTGCGGTCGGTATGAAATCAACGGCAGTCCCGATTCTGTTCATCTGTGTCGGCATCTTTGTGGCTTATCAGGTGTGCGGCCTCTACGGCATCGCGCTTGCAGCGGTTGGGATGCTCTCTACTACAGCGATTACAGTTGCCGTGGATGCATACGGTCCGATAGCTGACAATGCAGGCGGCATCGCAGAGATGTCCGGTCTGGATCCGGAAGTGCGTAAGATTACGGATAAGCTGGATGCGGTCGGCAATACGACGGCAGCGATAGGCAAAGGCTTTGCCATCGGTTCAGCGGCTCTTACGGCGCTGGCATTGTTCGTGTCCTATGCAGAGGCAGTGGATCTTAAGACGATAGACATACTCGACAACCGGGTAATCATCGGACTGTTTATCGGAGGTATGCTTCCATTCCTGTTCTCTTCTATGACGATGCAGTCTGTCTCCAAGGCGGCATATCAGATGATCGAGGAAGTAAGACGCCAGTTCAAATCCATGCCCGGTATTATGGAAGGGACGACAAAGCCAGACTACAAATCATGCGTTGCCATATCGACGACCGCAGCGCTTAAGGAAATGCTCGTTCCTGGCATCATGGCAGTGGCGGCTCCGCTTATCATCGGAATCGTACTCGGGCCTGCAGCGCTTGGCGGTCTGCTTACCGGCGCTCTTGTGACCGGTGTGCTTATGGCAATCTTCATGTCCAATGCCGGAGGTGCATGGGATAATGCAAAGAAATATATCGAAGACGGCAATCACGGTGGAAAGGGCAGCGAGGCCCATAAAGCGGCAGTTGTCGGCGATACGGTCGGCGATCCGTTTAAGGATACGTCAGGCCCGTCCATCAATATACTGATTAAGCTGATGACAATCGTGTCACTTGTATTTGCGCCACTGTTCTTGTCAATAGGCGGATTGTTATAAGATGATAAAAGGTACAGGGCAGCGGAATAAGCTGCCCTGTACCTTTTTAGTAATCGTAATTACTTATACAAATCGTAATAGCCTTAACTGTTTATAAATTCAGTGATTATTTCTGCGGATGGTTCAGCATTTGACGTAATCGCCGGGTGTCCGCGTGTTTTGAAAAAATGTATGACATATTTTTGCCTCCTAATCTTTGCTTATAGAAATCACATTACTTCTTTTGTCCCTGTGCGACAACGATGAGCCGACAGCTTTCTTCACAATAAGGGCTTCGGTCATAGTCGCCATATATCTGTATATTGCCAAATCCGGCTTCTGAGAGAAGCCGCCTGTAATCATCATCCAGTATAATCTTATAGACGATATCATATTGGCTGCTTTCCAGCCGTACTTTTGAATGATACAGATCGAGAACGTGTATCGTCTGGAACTGATTGTCATGTTCCTTCACAAATATCCGGGAAAAATCCTCTCTGTTCACAACGACTTCTATGGGTGGAAGTGATAACGTATAAGGTGTCGTACCCTGGGTCAACACGAGCAGGCCATTCGTCCTTAGCCGGTCCTTCATGGACTGGAGTGCCGTGACCAGATCTTCGTCGGTATGCAGATGGGGCAGTGATGTCGTGAGGCAGATGACAGCGTCAAACTGTTCTGCGAATGCCTGTCCCAGATACCTGAAATCACATTGCCGTAATGGAATATTCTTCCCGCATTTCTCCAGATTTTTCGATGCGACACTAAGCATAGAAGCGGAAAAGTCGGATCCATGAACACGGTATCCCAGCTCCGATAACATATACAGATGCTGCCCGGTACCGCAGGCGCAGTCTAATACTGTTTCAACATTGTATTCGGTAAATAACTGCTGGAAAAATGACCTTTCACTCCCAAGGTAATTCTCAATGCTTCCAAATTCATCGTAGTCATAGGCAAACTTTTCGTAGAGATCTTTCAACCGTACACCTCCCAGATTATTAAGAATATTGTTTCCTGTCGACAGCTTGATTGTATCACATGCAGTTCCATATTACAAAGTTAACATTTCCGTACAGGCCAGATATATTTCCAGAACCGCTCCGGATTAAAATAAAAGTAAATCATTCTTCCAGGTGTCGTATCGAAGCAGTATTCTGCTTTTTTATGCAGAATCCAATTTGGGACGTAACCATTTTCAAAAAGGCTACGTCCCAAATGAATGTTTAATGACTACATTTTACTCAGTGCTGCTTCGTCGGCTACGATGATTACATCGTTGTGCATCTGGAGGATGGACGCCGGAACGGCCGGTGTCACGGGGCCGTTTACAACTTTGGCAAGAATATCGGCCTTGTCATCGCCGCTTACGACTACGAGGACCTTCCGTGCCTGCATGATTGTTTTGATTCCCATCGTGTATGCCTGCCTTGGCACATCGGCCTCTGTGGCGAAGAAGCGTTTGTTTGCTTCTATCGTGCTTTCTGTCAGGTCCACACAGTGCGTCTCTTTTTCAAATTCGTCGGCCGGTTCGTTAAAACCGATATGTCCGTTATGACCGAGGCCGAGCAGCTGTAGGTCGATGCCGCCGCAGCCTGCGATAATATCATTGTATGCCTGGCACGCCCTGTCGGAATTTGCTTCCAGCCCGTCGGGCACGAAAGTGCGTGCTTTGTCGATGTTGATATGGTCAAACAGGTTATGGTTCATAAAGTAACGGTAGCTTTGGTCGTGGTCAGGACCGAGCCCCTTGTATTCATCCAGGTTGACGCTTGTAACGGCAGAGAAATCCAGATCCCCGTTTTCATAAGATTTAATCAGGTTCTTGTACGTACCGATTGGCGTAGATCCTGTTGCAAGACCAAGCACGCAGTCCGGCTTCAATATAACCTCGGAAGAGATGATATTGGCGGCTTTGCGGCTTAAGTCCTCATAGTCTTT
This sequence comes from Extibacter sp. GGCC_0201, assembly GCF_017566055.1. Taxonomy (NCBI): domain Bacteria; kingdom Bacillati; phylum Bacillota; class Clostridia; order Lachnospirales; family Lachnospiraceae; genus Extibacter; species Extibacter sp. GGCC_0201. Next base: position 173,484 of record NZ_JABFCH010000002.1, read on the forward strand.
TGCTCTGTAAATTTTCATAGTTTTCTCCATTTCCTTTCTTTTTTGATATAAGTACAGCCTGAAACGGCCAGCTGCAAGGAGCTATTCCTCTACTAATTAGTATATCAACAAGTCAGCAGATTTCAACAAATAAATATGGAATCGAAAGAAGGTACGTGCCATTGTGCAATTTTAACAAAAGAATGCATAAAATATCACCCATGGAGACATGTTAAAAGGAAAAGAGTGAAAGAACTTTCAGAACATTTGCAATGTATTGAAAATAAAAACATGAAGGCCTATACTTTATATCAGATAGAGCAAGGAGGAAGAGAAACATGGACGATCAAGTGAAACAGTTAGAGGGGAAATTGATAGTATCCTGCCAGGCGCTTCCGCATGAACCGCTGCATTCATCATTTATCATGGGAAGAATGGCACTGGCTGCCAGAGAAGGAGGGGCTTCCGGCATTCGTGCGAATACAAAAGAAGATATCGCTGAGATAAAGTCGCAGGTAGAGCTTCCGGTCATCGGAATCGTGAAGAGGGATTACGAGGGCTGCGGAGTATATATCACACCGACAATGAAAGAAATCGAAGAGCTGATGGAAGTTAAGCCAGAGATTATTGCCATGGATGCGACAAAGGACGTGAGGCCGGGCGGCGTAACGCTGGATGAATTCTTTGCGCAGGTTAAGGAGCGCTATCCGGACCAGCTGCTCATGGCGGACTGCTCCACCGTAGAAGAGGCCGTCCACGCGGATGAGCTTGGATTTGATTTCATAGGGACGACGATGGTCGGCTATACAAAGCAGAGCAGACATCTGAAAATAGATGAAAATGATTTTGAGGTTCTGAGAGAAATCGTGGCAAAAGTAAAACACCCGGTTATCGCGGAAGGCAATATCAACACCCCTGAAAAGGCAAAGAGAGTAATTGAACTCGGCGCATTTGCCGTAGTCGTCGGCTCCATCATTACAAGGCCGCAGCTGATTACAAAATCATTTGCGGATGTATTGGAATAAACAGGTAACAATATAATTGAGATATTTAAGTAAAAGGAGAAGTGTATCATGAGAAATCTGGACAAGTACAAAGGAGTTATACCAGCATTTTATGCCTGTTATGATGAGGTCGGCAATATCAGCCCGGAAGGTGTACAGGCACTGACGCGTTATTTTGTGAAGAAGGGCGTAAAAGGCGTATACGTGAATGGCTCATCAGGAGAATGCATCTACCAGAGCGTAGAAGACAAGAAGATTGTCCTGGAAAATGTAATGGAAGCCGCACAGGGGAAGCTTACGGTTATTGCACACGTCGCCTGTAACAATACGGAGGACAGCAAGGTGCTGGCTGCCCATGCGGAACGTCTCGGCGTAGATGCCATAGCCGCGATACCTCCGATTTATTTCCGTCTGCCGGAGCATGCCATTGCAAATTACTGGAATGATATCAGCGCTGCTGCCCCGAATACGGATTTTGTCATCTATAATATACCTCAGCTCGCAGGCGTTGCGCTTACGATGGACCTGTTTGCTGAGATGAGAAAGAATCCAAGAGTCATCGGCGTGAAGAATTCATCTATGCCGGTACAGGATATCCAGATGTTCAAAGCTGCTGCGGGAGAGGATTATATCATCTTCAACGGGCCGGACGAACAGTTCATGAGCGGCCGTGTCATCGGGGCGGAAGGAGCAATCGGCGGAACCTACGGTGCGATGCCGGAGCTGTTCCTTAAGCTGGATGAACTGGTGCGGGCAGGCAAGATGGAAGAGGCGAGACAACTGCAGTATGACATCAATTCCATCATCTACAAAATGTGCGCGGCGCACGGCAACATGTACGGCGTCATCAAAGAAATCCTTAAGTTAAATGAAGGCCTTATGCTCGGCGGAGTGCGTAAGCCGCTGCCTTCTCTTGTGGAGGCGGACATGGCTGTCGTAAAAGAGGCGGCTCAGATGATTACAGATGCGAAAGCGAAATATTTATAGGTTGATACTTTAGGAGGAAGAGAAGATGCAGGGTTTTACAGTCATTGATTTGGTTATTCTGATTGTGTATTTGGCAGCGGTACTATTCGCCGGCCTTCATTTTGCCAAAAGAGAGATGAAGGGGAAAGAATATTTTAAAGGAGATGGAACCGTACCGTGGTGGGTGACGTCCGTATCCATCTTTGCTACTTTGTTAAGTCCCATATCCTTCCTGTCACTTGCGGGAAATTCTTATGCCGGAACATGGATTATGTGGTTTGCGCAGCTCGGCATGCTGCTGGCAATCCCGCTTACGATCAGGTATTTCCTTCCGATATACAGCAAGCTGGATATCGATACGGCGTACCATTATCTGGAACTACGGTTTGGAAGCAAGGGGCTGCGCGTGCTCGGAGCCGTCATGTTCATCATCTATCAGGTCGGGCGTATGTCCATCATCATGTACCTGCCTTGCATGGTACTTGGAAGCCTGACGGGAATCAGTGTGAACGTGCTCATCATCATCATGGGGGTCATAGCCATCATCTACTCATATACAGGAGGGCTTAAATCTGTGCTCTGGACAGACTTTATCCAGGGGTCCGTCCTCCTGATAGGTGTTACATTTGCCCTGATATTCCTGCTCGCCAACATAGACGGCGGAATCGGAGCCATCTTCCATTCCTTCACGGCAGAGCATAAGTTCCTTGCAGTGGATCAGCCGATATTTGACATAAATATATTAAAAGACAGCGTATTCATCATGATTGTAGGGGCAGGGCTCAACACGATGGGCTCTTACGTATCGAGCCAGGACATCGTGCAGCGCTTTACGACAACGACGGATACGAAGAAGCTGAACAAGATGATGCTTACGAACGGAGCGCTTTCCATCTTCATCGCAACCGTATTCTACCTTATCGGTACAGGACTGTACGTGTTCTATCAGCAGAACGCGCTTCCGCCGGCAGCGGCACAGGACCAGATATTTGCGTCCTATATCGCGTTCGAGCTTCCGGTAGGTATCACAGGACTTCTGCTGGCAGCCATCTATGCGGCGTCACAGTCCACGCTGTCTACGGGACTCAACTCCGTGGCATCGAGCTGGACTTTGGACATCCAGGCAAGACTCACGAAGAAGGAATTAAGCTTCGAGCGGCAGACGAAGATAGGACAGTACGTATCGCTTATCGTCGGCATCTTTGCCATCGCAGTTGCCATGGTGCTGGCAAACGGAGGCGTGAAGTCTGCGTATGAATGGTTCAACGGGTTCATGGGACTTGTGCTCGGTATCCTCGTGGGGACATTCATCCTTGGTGCATTTACGAAGAAAGCCAACACATTTGGCGCGGTTGCAGCGTTTATAGCAGCGTCAGCCGTCATGGTCGGTATCAAGTATTTTGCGCCGGCAGGAAGCGTATCGATCTGGTCCTACTCGCTTATCTCCATCGCCGTATCCCTCGTGGTGGGCATCCCGGCAAGCCTTATCTGGAGAAAGGTAAAGGGCGATGACAGCGTTCCTGCACCGGACACGACCGTATTTAAAAATTAGTGATAGAAAGGGAGGATCCGCAGACATGGTTTTTGGAAATATCCGTAATATAGAAGAATATACGTTCCTGGAGAGCCAGGTAAAAGAGTGTTTTGACTATGCCAGGGAACATGATTTGAAGGCATATGAAAAGGGGAGCCACGAGATAGACGGAGACAGGCTGTTCGTCAATATCGCAGAGTATACGACGACAGAGGCCGATAACCGGTTCTGGGAAGCGCACAGGGAGTATCTGGACATACACGTCATGCTGGCTGGACCGGAACAGATAGATGTGAACTTTATCGATAATATGGAGCAGAAAGAATACGTGCCCGCAGATGATTTCCTTCCTATGGATGGGGACAAGAACGGTCATGTAGTGCTGGAAGACGGAGATTTTCTGATCTGCTATCCACATGACGCACACCGTACGGCGGTTAAGGCAGGGGAGCCGGCAGCGATTAAAAAGGCGATATTTAAAGTACGGATCCATTAAAGAGGATGAGGGTCAGGCTTCTGTGGCAGCAGGGGCCTGGCCCCTTCGGACATGGAGGAGAAGTCCGAGGGAGCAAGAGGGCACCTGATATGCCGGGGACAGCAGATTGCAGAAAATATTGTCTTATATTATAATGGTAACAGTGGCAAAGAGGCTGAGGAGAATATATGAAAAAATATGTAAGTATAGATATTGGCGGCACAGCCATCAAGTATGGGGTCATCGATGAAAGCGGCCATATACTCACGAAGCGGGAGAAGAAGACGGAGGCTTTTAAAGGCGGCCCTTCTATATTGGGCAAAGTGTCAGATATCGTAGGGGAATGTGTGAATCGGGAGGAAATAAGCGGCATATGCATATCTACTGCAGGAATGGTGGATACAAAGAAGGGAGAGATCTTCCATGCCGCCCCGCTCATTCCGGATTATGCGGGGACGCGGTTCAAAGCAGTTCTGGAAGAACGGTTCAAGATTCCATGTGAAGTGGAGAACGATGTGAACTGCGCGGGCCTTGCAGAGTCCGTGTCCGGCGCTGCCATGGGCAGCAAGAGCACGCTGATGCTTACAATCGGGACCGGAATCGGGGGCTGTATCATATTGGACGGCGAAGTATATCGCGGCTTTAGCAACAGCGCCTGTGAAGTCGGGTACATGCACATGTGCGGCAGCGATTTCCAGACGCTCGGCGCAGCCAGCATACTGACGAAGAAGGTGGCGGACAGAAAAGGGGAACCTGTAGAGCACTGGAACGGCTACCGCATATTCGAGTGTGCGGATAAGGGGGACGAAGTCTGTATCCGGGCCATCGACGAGATGACGGATGTCCTTGGCATGGGAATCGCCAATATCTGTTATGTGCTGAATCCCCAGACCGTAGTGCTCGGAGGAGGCATCATGGCGCAGGAGGAATATCTGAAAGTGAAGATAGAGGCTGCTGCTGACCGGTATCTCATCCCGAGTGTGGCGGGCCATACGACGATATGCTTTGCGAAGCACAGAAACGAAGCAGGGATGCTTGGAGCTTTTTACCACTTCAGAAAGAAGCAGTCCGAAAAGGTACCGGAAGTGGGAAATCAGGTGAGATAAGGTAGAGATAAGTTAGAGATAAGGCTGGTGGGTCATGGAATATTATGTGAAGTCTGTAGTACCGTTGATTGAATCTAATTATGATAATTTTACGACCGTGGAAAAGAACATTGCAGACTTCTTTATCCAGAACAGGAAGAAGATGGACTTTTCCGCCCGGGCGGTCGCCGAGCTGCTCTTCGTATCCGAGGCGTCCCTTTCCAGGTTCGCCAAGAAGTGCGGCTACCGGGGCTATCGAGAATTCGTCTATCAGTATGAAGAGACATTTGTAGAGAAGAAGGAATCGATTACCGGTAATACGAGGATGGTACTGAACGTGTACCAGGAGCTGCTGAATAAGACGTACAGCCTTGTGGATGAGGTACAGTTAGCCAGAATCAGCCGATACCTGAACCGGGCAGCCAGGGTGTTCGTCTGTGGCATGGGGAGTTCCGGGCTTGCCGCGAGAGAGATGAAGCTCAGGTTTATGCGTATCGGCGTTGACATCGATTCCATACAGGACAGCGACCTGATGCGTATGCAGGCCGTATTTCAGAATGAGACCTGTCTCGTGTTCGGCATCAGCATAAGCGGTGAGAAGGAAGAAGTGCTGTACCTGCTCAAAGAGGCACACGAAAGAGGCGCGAAGACCGTGCTGGTGACGGCCAGGAACAATGAGGCGTTCGACAAGTTCTGTGACGAGGTGCTGCTGATTCCTTCCCTCAAGCACCTGAACCACGGTAATGCCATCTCGCCTCAGTTTCCGATTCTCGTGATGCTGGACATCATCTATTCTTATTATCTGGAGCAGGACAAGTACGAGAAAGAGACGCTGCATGACAATACGCTGCGGGCGCTGCAGCGGGAGAAGCCTGAGAAATATATATAAATGATTTGAACATTCACATTGAGAGGAGAAACGGTATGTTAATCAAGAATGTAAAAGTATTTACAGAAGAAAAGACATTTGAAGATGGTGAGATTGTTATCAGGGACGGCCTCATTTCCGAAGGGAAAGAGGATGCGGGAGAAGTCATAGACGGAGAAGGCTGCTATGCCATCCCCGGTCTGATTGACATTCATTTTCACGGTTGCAAAGGTTATGATTTCTGCGATGGCACGGAGGAAGCGATTCATGAGATTGCAAAGTATGAAGCCTCAATCGGTGTGACGGCCATCTCGCCGGCTACGATGACACTTCCGGTGGAGACCCTTGAGGATATCCTCTCTACTGCCGCCGCATACAAAAAGGAGGCCGGAGACGGTGCCGACCTCATCGGCGTGAATATGGAAGGGCCGTTTATCAGCAAGGCGAAAAAGGGAGCCCAGGACGCCACATATATCATTCCTTGCAGCAAGGATATCTTCCACCGTTTTCAGACTGCAGCGCGGGGGCTTGTCAAGTACATCGGCGTGGCTCCGGAGGAAGAGGGGGCGCTGGAATTCGTAGAGCAGGTGAAGGATGAGGTGAATGTATCTCTGGCACATACGAACGCAGGATATGACGATGCCAAGGCAGCCTATGATATAGGCGCGTGCCATGCGGTACACCTCTACAATGCCATGCCGCCATTGACCCATCGGGCTCCGGGTGTCATCGGTGCCGTGTCAGACAGCGGGCATGTCATGGCGGAGCTAATCTGTGACGGCGTGCACATTCATCCGTCTGTCGTGCGTGCCACGTTCAAGATGCTCGGCGCCGATCGTATTATCTTAATCAGTGACAGCATGCGTGCAACGGGCATGCCGGACGGGGAATACACGCTCGGCGGCCTTGCGGTCCATGTGACAGGAAACCGGGCGACACTGGTGTCAGACGGTGCTCTTGCAGGTTCGGTTACGAATCTCATGGACTGTCTGCGCACGGTGGTAAAAGAGATGGGGATTCCCCTCGAGACCGCTGTTGCGTGTGCCACGATGAACCCCGCTAAAAGCCTTGGCGAGTACGATAAGTACGGCTCCCTTACACCTGGCAAGAAGGGGGATGTGGTGCTGCTTGACAAGGAGCTGAATCTGAAGGCTGTCATCAAAGACGGGAAAAGGATATAGGAGAAATGCACAGAAGAGAAGGCGCCTGCCTCGTATGCGGCAGGGATCTTGAATACTATGACAAAGCAATGAAGCTGCAGTGCGCCCTGTGCGGGCAGAGCTTTGAAAGCCGTGCCGCCTGTACGGACGGTCACTATGTCTGCGACCGCTGCCACGCCGAAAAAGGGATGGAAGTGATAATGGATACATGCAGCCGGACGGGTTCACGTAATCCGGTTGCCATCATGCAGGAGGTGATGGAAGACCCGTTCATATACATGCACGGGCCGGAACATCATGTGCTGGCAGGTGCGGCACTTCTGGCGGCTTATCATAACTGTGGCGGAGATATCGACCTCTCGGAAGCACTTGAGGAGATGCGTGCCAGGGGGAGCGAGGTGCCCGGCGGGGCGTGCGGCATGTGGGGTTGCTGCGGTGCCGCCGTCAGCACCGGAATCTTCATGAGCATCGTCACAAAGGCGACACCTCTGACGGGCAGATCCTGGCAGCTGTCCAACCGGATGACGGCAAGGGCGCTGGGGGCAATCGCAGCGCTTGGCGGGCCGCGCTGCTGCAAGCGGGACTGCTTTACCGCCGTAAAAGAAGCGGCTGCGGAAGTAAAAGAGACATTTGACATAGAAATGATTCTGCCGGAAAAGATTGAATGCGGATTTTTCATGGAAAATAAACAGTGCCTGAGACAGCACTGCCCGTATCACCCATCCGCTTAGAAATAGCACAATTTGAAATTACTTCTTGACAAAAAAACAGAAATACGTTACCATTTCAGACAAGCAAGACAAGATAAAGAACAAAGGCTTTGAAAAGAAGAAGTAGCGGTCCGCACACCCATACAGAAAGCAGCCGGCAGATGAGAGGCGCATGAAAGAGCAGACAGTGAATACATCTTGGAGCCGCACACCGAAACCTGATTATCCGGAAGGAAAGTAGGCTGTGCCGCGGGGCATGCGTTAACGTGCATAAGCTGTACATTAGCAGCTTTCAGAGACCGGCAGCGTAAGCTGCAGGTGAAACAAGGTGGTATCACGGGAATCAGACCTCGTCCTTTCTATAGGGACGAGGTTTTTTGTCGGAATTAGCAAAGGGGTCAGACCCCTATGGCCATAGGGGTCTGACCCCTTTGCTAATTCACGATATTATCTGACAATTTAAATGTATAAGGAGAGATAAGTTATGGGAATTTATGAAGAATTGCAGGCGAGAGGTCTTATCGCCCAGGTTACGGATGAGGATGAGATCAGGGAGCTGATTAACAATGGGAAGGCGACGTTTTATATTGGGTTCGACCCGACGGCGGACAGTCTTCATGTGGGGCACTTTATGGCGCTCTGCCTGATGAAGCGGCTGCAGGATGCCGGCAATAAGCCGATTGCCCTTCTCGGCGGCGGGACTGGCTATATCGGGGACCCGTCCGGGAGGACGGACATGCGTTCCATGATGACGCCGGAGACGATTCAGCACAACTGTGACTGTTTCAAAAAGCAGATGAGCAAGTTTATTGATTTCTCAGAGGGCAAGGCGCTCATGGTAAACAATGCCGACTGGCTGCTGGATCTGAACTATATCGATATGCTCCGTGAGATCGGCCCGCACTTTTCAGTCAACCGGATGCTGGCTGCGGAGTGCTACAAGCAGAGGATGGAGAAGGGGCTTACGTTCCTTGAGTTCAACTACATGATTATGCAGAGCTTTGACTTCTACATGCTGTACCAGAATTACGGTTGCAACATGCAGTTTGGCGGTGATGACCAGTGGGCCAACATGCTTGGTGGTACGGAGCTTATCCGCCGGAAACTTGGCAAGAATGCATGTGCAATGACCATTACTCTGCTTCTGAACTCAGAGGGCAAGAAGATGGGCAAGACGCAGAACGGTGCGGTATGGCTTGACCCGGAGAAGACATCTCCGTTTGATTTCTACCAGTATTGGAGAAATATCGGGGACACGGATGTGCTGAAATGTATCCGCATGCTGACTTTCCTGCCGTTGGAAGAGATAGACAAGATGGATTCCTGGGAAGGTGCACAGCTGAACACTGCCAAAGAGATTCTTGCCTACGAATTGACAAAGCTCGTGCACGGGGAAGAAGAGGCCGAAAAAGCACAGGAGTCTGCAAGAGCGCTATTTAGCCAGGGAGCTGCGGCACAGATGCCTACGGCAGAGATTACAGCCGATGATTTGGCAGACGGAGGCATCGATATCCTTACGCTTCTGTTAAAGAGCGGCCTCGTGCCGTCCAAGTCAGAGGCCAGACGCGCGGTGCAGCAGGGCGGCGTCGCCGTGGACGGAGAGAAGGTTACGGACATACAGAAAGTATTTACTTCAGATGCATTTACAGGAGAAGGCATGATATTAAAAAAAGGCAAGAAGAATTTCCGCAAAGTTGTGTTACAATAGTCTTAACGGCAGATGGCCGATAGAAGGAGGAGTGTGAGATGGCTTTTAAAGAAATAGCAATCGACGAACTGAGCTTCAACCCTTTCGAGAAGATATCAAAGCAGTGGATGCTCATCACTGCGGGGGATGAACTGAAATCCAACACGATGACCGCAAGCTGGGGCGGTGTCGGAATCATGTGGGGAAAGCCGGTAGTGACTGCGTATATCCGTCCTCAGAGATATACGAAGGAATTTGTGGATATGAACGATACATTTACCATATCTTTCCTGTCAGACGGACAGCGCAAGGCATTGAACGTATGCGGCGCCGTATCTGGACGGGATGTAGAGGACAAGTGGAAGGAAGCCGGCCTTCATCCATACTATATAGAAGATTCCGCGGCAGTGGAAGAGGCAGAGATGATATTCGTATGTAAAAAGCTGTATGCGCAGGAAATGTATCCCGAATGCTTTATCGAGACGGAATGTGATACAAAATGGTATCCTGAGGCGGACTATCATACGATGTATATTGCGGAAATTACAAAAGTCTTAATAAAGTAGGAAAAAAGGATGCTGATTTGAGTGTAATATTCAAATCAACATCCTTTTTTGATAGGTTTCTCTGATTTTTAACGAAGTAATAAGTGTAGGAACGATACACCTGCGCGGGGTAGAAACTATGAAGATAACGGAAAGCAATTATGTAGAGCAGCTGAAAAAGCACGATGAGAAGGCGCTCATGTATGTGATAAGTGAATATGGCGGGATGCTGAATGCTATAGTATGTACCCGTCTCAGGCTTTTGAAAGACTATCAGGAGGAGTGCCTCAACGATGTATTTCTTGGAATCTGGAAGAATATCGGCAGCTTTGACATGGATAAAAGCAGCTTCAGAAACTGGTGCGCGGGAATCGCCAGGTATAAGGCATTGGATTTCCTTCGAAGATATTACCGGGAGATTACGTTTGAAAATATCGATGATATAGAGATTCCAAAGGTCGACGAGGAGCTGGAACGGATTGCCGAGCAGGAGATATCCGAGGAGCTGGAGCAGATGCTCGATTGCCTGAATGAGACGGACAGGGCGATTTTCCTCAAGCTCTATATGGAAGAAAAGAATCTGGATGAGGTGAGTGCGGAGACCGGACTTAAAAAAGAGGTCATCTATAACCGGTTGTCCAGGGGAAAGAAACGTATCCGTTCCATGTATGAAAGCAGGGAGGTGTAGCAGATGAGAAATATATACGATTATATAAATGATATCAAGACTGATACCGGCCCATATACGCCGGAGACATTTACACAATTGGAATCAAAAAGATGGCAGAAAAAGGTACGCAGGCAGATACGCGGTCCGAAAAGGCTGATCTATGCAGCCTGTGCGGCCTGTGTAATCCTCTGCCTTACGGGGCTAGCCGCAGGCCCGTTCAGAGGACAGGTAAATGCTGCCATGAAATCTGCTTCTGAGAGTATCAGCAGATGGCTTTCCTCCGGCAACTGGGAAAAAGACGTATCTCCATATGAGACTGTGGTCAATACGAAGATAGTGAGTGACGGTATAGAAGTGAAGTTAGAATCCGTAATTTTAGATGACCGTCAGCTTATGATAACCCTGACCCAGAAATATCCGGGTAAAATTACTAAACAGGCAAAAGAAGAGCTGGAAAGCATAAGAAACAACGTAAATAACGGGTATGCTATCTATATAAATAAGAATCGAACCTTTGATGATATGCGCAAAGAACTGAAGAATACAATGGATAAAGAAGAGCTGAAGAAAATAAAACTTCCGATGCTTGCGGCAGAGATTTATCTGAATGATGAAAAGGTGAGCGGCATAGAGCTGATTCATCCAGTTGAGGCAGAAGACGGTAAAGTCAGAGTGGTCTATGAATGTGAACTGGAATGTGGAAAGCTTGACATGAGCAAGGAGATAGACACAAGGATAGAACTTCAGGATGCGGCTGGAATCACCGACGGAAAATGGTTTTATGAATTCAAAGCGGACGGGCAAGAACTCATGGCAGATACGACGAGCGTTATCCTGGATCAGGAAGTAAGCCTGCCGGATGGTAAGAAGATAACTATTACAGAATACAAGCATAACGAAATAGGAACATATCTCTACTATAAAGGAGATACAAAAGGCCTCACATTGGAACTGCGCGGCAAAAATGACCAGGGTGAAATCGTTTGGTTCAGAGACTACGGAGCATTTGAAGACGGCTGCGGAAGATTCAAATTGTACCAGGTCAACGAAGTGAGGGCAGAAGGCGCAGAAAACATGGCATTGTCCGTCTACTTCCTGCAGAAAGACGAAGGAAAAGAAGCGGCCACCTACCGCCAGTATGGTGAAGAATTCACCATACCGACAAAATAGGTACAGGGTATATCTTATTCAGGTACACCACAAAGTCCAATTTGGGACGTAACAAAACTTAAAAAGGTTACGTCCCCATTTCAATATATTGTACGCTGTAGGGCGGCAGACTTACCTGTCCTTCTAACTTTACCTCTTGACCGGACAGCAATTCCACGGCATCGCCTTCAAAACTGCCGTGGGCAGCCATATATGGCTGGTCTGCCGCATTTATGGCAACTATCATCCGTTCGGATTCAGAGCAGCGTTCGAAGACGAGCTGATGATTCTGGATAACAAGATTTTTATAATCTCCGCTGCACAGTGCTCCGCTCTTCTGGCGGATACGAATCAGCTTTTTGATGTACGCTGTCAGTTCGTTTGGCTTTGGCTGTTCGAAACATGGCCGCAGGGCATAGTCATTATCGGGCTGTTTTTCACCCGGCTCCCCCCATTCGCTTCCATAATAGATGCATGGAATCCCCGGCATGCCAAGAAGCAGGCCATACGCCAGAGGAATATGGCTCTTGTTCGTGAGGATGCTTGCAATCCTCGCCACATCGTGATTGTCTACAAATGTGATGAGATGCTTTCCCCTGTATAGGCACCACTGTTCAGAGCCGTACTGCCTGTTGAGAGAATGTGCTATCTCAAACATGTTCATGGAATTGAAGCTGGAAAATATACCTTTATAACATTCATAATTCGTACAGCTGTGAAGCATCTCGTCATTGACGATGAGATTGTAATCCCCGAACAATACTTCCCCGATAAGGGTAAATCCCGGTTTGATTTCACTGGTATATGTCCGCAGCCTTTTCATAAAATTATGGTCCAGGCTGTACGCCACATCCAGACGCAGCCCGTCGATGCCGAATTCATCTATCCATCCACGTATGCAGCCAAGCAGATAGTCCGTGACAGCCGGATTCTGAAGATTCAGCTTGACGAGTTCAAAATGGCCTTCCCATCCCTCGTACCAGAAACCGTCATCATATCCGCTGTTTCCATCAAAACTGATATGGAACCAGTCCTTATAAGGTGACTCCCACTTCTTATCCTGAACATCTTTGAATGCCCAGAATCCGCGTCCCACATGGTTGAATACCCCGTCCAGTACAACTTTTATCCCGTGTGCATGGAGGGAGGCGCACACTTCTTTGAAGTCGTCATTCGTACCGAGACGGCAGTCTATTTTAGTATAATCTCTCGTGTCATATCCGTGGTTGTCAGACTCGAATATCGGATTCAATATAATTGAGTCCACTCCGAGATCCTCGAGATAACCGGCCCATTCTTTCAGCTTAAGGATACGCGGCACGCAGATTCCGTCGTTAGATACCGGAGCCCCGCAGAAGCCGATTGGGTAGATTTGATAGAACACACTGTTGTAAGCCCACATAAATAATACCTGCTTTCTTTAAAATATGTACAAGGCGCCAGTCTGAACAATACATGCAGCATGTTACGGACGCCATAATAAGTATAACATAGAAAGGGGCTGGGAAAAAGGAGGCAAAAGTATTGTAAAAGCACAAAGTCTGTACTATATTTGGTGGTAGATACTTCGTTGTATGAGGGAGTAATGAAAGGAAAGGAATATAGAAATGTCTGAGAAGATGATTTGTACGATGGATTATGCTTCACTAGTAGAACTCTTTGTAAGAGCGGGGCTGGAAATCCGCCCGGAAGATCCTGCGCCGGAAGGGCTGCTTACTTGCTTTGAACTGCTGGAGGAGGAGACGGGCGCAAGAATCGGCGCTGCGGGCCTCGTATATGACAAAGGGGCATACATTCTCCGATGCGTGGCGGTCGAGGAAGAATACAGGGGCAAAGGATACGGCAAGAGGCTTGTCCGTGCGGTTATGGATGAGGCAGAAAAGCGGCAGGCAGACAGAATCTGGCTCACCGCCAAAGTGCCGGGGTTCTACAGGAAGTTCGGCTTTACGGTAGTTCCAATGGAAGATGCACCTTTCGAGACAAAGTGCATTACATGTCCACAATACCACAATGGCTGCGACTCCGAAGTGATGGTATATTATTATAAAGCGAAGAGATGAGTATGGATTGCATTAATCTGTCAGCTTGCTGTATAAAAGACATTGAAGTTCCACTTTCTTAGAACCGATTTCTAGTATGATATTCCTTTCGCCTGCACGCACGAATCCCCTGTGTTCATAAAACTGATACGTACAGGCATTATCGGTATATAGAAAAACTTCTTTCCCCTTTTCCCTGCGTTCAAATTCGCTGAGCAGCAGGCTGCCGGTTCCTCTGGCGGTGCTTTCAGGGTCGGCGGCCAGAAAGATGATTTCACCATCCGGGATTTTGCTACTGCGATACTGCAAAAACAGTTCCCTGTTTGCCTCATCATAAACGCTCACTCCGTCTTTGGCGAAGAGATGCTGCAGTATATCAAATACTTTAACATAGAATGATGTTCCAAAAGTACGATATTTTTTATCTTCTCCCTTCATGTCCGCAAGCAGGACTCCGGCAAGTTCATCTTCCGCATATGCTGCAATCACCTGCGTAGCCCTGTTCAATTCCAGATACCAGAAATATCTCCCATATAGCTTCAGCAATATTTCGCTGTCCATATACCAGTTGAAGTGCATGCCCGTAATGGCAAATGCAATGGCCTTTCTGTAATCTTTTTTTCTTAATTCTCTGATTTCTAAGTTCATGAAGCGTTCCTCCATAAAATGATGTTTAATAAAAGGGGCCAGACCCCGCAGAAGGTCTGTCCCTGTTTAAGAGGGGTCTGGCCCCTTTTGTTCCTCCTTTTGTTCCTTTTGCTTTAAGAAAACAAGGAACCAGATAAGCAGGATGATTCCCTTGCATATGCTGGAGATGGTTATGCTCCACCAGATTCCGTTCAGTCCGAGCACCGTCTCGGTGAGTAGCATGGCAAAAGGAATCCGGGCAGCTGTCAGCACGATGCCGACGACGGACGGCGGAACCGTACGTCCAAAGCCTGCGAATGCCCCTGCAGTCGTAATCTCCACGCTCATGAACAGCTGTGATACGCCGAGTATCATGAGATAATCCACGCCCATCGGCAGGACGTCCGGCTCTGAGATGAAGATACGGAATATGGGCGCCGGGCAGAGGATGAGCAGCAGCGTACAGATGACGCCCCATACGAGGACTACGCCCATGGCGGAAGTATATCCTTTCTTGATACGGGTACGGTTGCCGGCCCCATGGTTCTGCGCCACAAAGGAATTGACGGCGGCAGCGAAGCCGTCCGCGGTCATCCAGGAGATGGATTCGATCTGTGAACCCACCTTCTGGACGGCGATAGCGGCATCCCCGTATCCGGCCACGAGACGGGCGATAATCATGGACATGCCGGTGAAGATGATGCTCTGTATGGAAGTGGGCAGCCCAATCTTGATGACCGGCATCATATACTTCCTGCGCGGCTTTTCTGCGACCTTCATATTGCGAAATACCTGCGTGTCCTTTGACGCAAAGTAAAAGAACATGAGCGTAACGATAAGCTGCGCGATTACCGTAGCGATGGCAGCCCCCATGACTCCCATCTCAGGGAAAGGGCCGAGGCCGAAGATAAGGACTGGGTCGAGCACGATATTGATGACAAGGCCCGCCGAGGTTGCCAGAAAAGATGAGCGGCTGTTGCCCACTGCGGTAAGTATGCCTGTAAATGTCTGGTTTAAAAAGGAAAATATGACAAAGCCGCACGTAATCTGCAGATATATCTTGGCATCGGCGATGACGGCGGGGCTGTTCAGCCGGAAGAATCCGATAAGAGGACCGTTCAGCAGAACACAGAGAAGCCCGTATATGATGCCGCAAAATGCCGTGAGCTGGAACGCATTCGCCGCATAGCGTGAAGCGTCGGCCTTCTGTCCGGCTCCAAGTGCATGTCCGACATTCACCTGACCGCCCATCTTCGCCAGCGTTGCCAGGCCGTTAGAGAGCCACATATACATACCAGCAGCGCCGACTGCGGCTACGGCGTTGCTTCCGATACGCCCGATCCATATCATATCTGTAAGATTATAAGCCATCTGTACAAGTGAGGTTGCCATAATCGGCAGGGCCAGCCGTGTCAACGAAGACAGGACGGGTCCATGTAACAAATCAACATTTTTTCTCATTTCCAAATACCCCCAAGGTAAGATATTATAACATAGAATTTGAGTACAAAGTAAGTAGAATATAAGAAAATTCATTAAGAAATAGAGGATAAGGTATAATTATGTTATTATATAATTGAATTTCACAAGGGAGGTTGATGAAGATGATTCTGTTTGACAATAATAAATGCACCGGTTGCGGAGCATGCAGACGAGACTGCCCGGCAAACGCAATTCGGATAATGGAAGGGAAGGCAGATGTATATAAAGACTGCCTGCACTGCGGACACTGTGTCGCCGTCTGTCCTGTAAATGCAGTGTCTATCCCGGAGTATGACATGGCAGAGGTAGAGGAATACGAGAAAGAAAAGTTCACCCTAGATGCATGCTGTTACCTGCGCGCAGTAAAGTTCCGCAGAAGTATCCGCAGCTTCCGACCGGAGAAAATAGAGAGGGACAAGGCAGAACGTGTACTTAGTGCAGGCCGTTATACCGCGACGGCAAGAAACCGACAGGCCTGTACATATGTATTTATCCAGGACAGGCTGGATGAGTTCAAGGAGCTTGTCTGGAAGGAGATGCCGTCTATATTGGAGAGCCTGAAGGAAAGTGCGCCGGAATATGCAAGGACATTCGAGTTCTTCTATATGAAATGGAAACGGAATCCGGAAGATGACACGTTCTTCTTCAACACGCCCGCTTTTCTCGTGATTGCTTCAGACAATCCTCTGGACGGAGGCCTGGCTGCGGCGAACATTGAAAACATGGCCGTGGCGGAGGGGCTCGGCGCGCTGTACAGCGGGTATATGATGCGGGTAATCAGCAGCAGCCGTGTTCTTCAGGAGTGGCTGCAGACAGGTGGCAAGCGAATCTCCTGCTGCATGCTGCTCGGCTATCCGGCTGTTACATACAGAAGAACCGCGCCCCGGAAAAAGGCTGACATTATCTGGAGATAGAATCTTTGAAGAGTTACTGAAACAGGCAGATTATGGCATAAAAAGGTTAAAAAGAGGTTGACACACGTGGGTGCGTATAATATAATAAAGCAGTATGACATGAGATGAATCAGTTTGAACCAAAGCCCCGGAGCAAACTGACTTCTGAATATAATAATTTTAATTGGATGTTAATTATCACAGGAGGTTAACCAATGAAGACTTATATGGCCAATCCAGACAAGATTGAAAGAAAATGGTATGTAGTTGACGCTGCGGGATATACATTAGGACGTTTAGCATCAGAAGTAGCTAAGGTTTTACGAGGAAAGAACAAGCCGCAATTTACTCCGCACATCGACACAGGTGATTATGTAATCGTAGTAAATGCTAAAGACATCAAAGTGACAGGCAGGAAGATGGAGCAGAAGATGTATTATAACCATTCTGACTATGTAGGCGGATTCAAGGAGACTACATTAGAAGTTATGATGGACAAGAAACCGGAAAAAGTGATTGAACTTGCTGTAAAGGGAATGCTTCCAAAAGGACCTTTGGGAAGATCAATGATTAAAAAGCTTCATGTATACGCCGGACCAGAGCACGAGCAGCAGGCTCAGAAGCCGGAAGAGCTGAAATTTTAAGGGAAGGTTTGAAAGGAGGATATAGAAAGTGGCTAACGCAAAATTCTATGGAACAGGAAGAAGAAAAAAATCAATCGCAAGAGTATATTTAGTACCTGGAACAGGCAACATTACTATAAATAAAAGAAATATCGATGAATACCTCGGTCTTGAGACTTTGAAGGTTATCGTACGCCAGCCATTGGTTGCAACAGAGACAGACGGCAAGTTCGATGTCATCGTCAATGTAAAGGGCGGCGGTTACACCGGACAGGCAGGAGCAATCCGCCACGGTATCGCAAGAGCACTTCTGCAGGCAGATGCAGATTACAGGCCGGTACTTAAGAAATCCGGATACCTGACACGTGATCCGCGTATGAAAGAACGTAAGAAATACGGTCTCAAAGCAGCACGTAGAGCGCCACAGTTCTCAAAACGATAGGAAATTGCATATTTTATTGTATGATAAACCCACAAACATCGTGTTTGTGGGTTTTTTTTAAGTGATAACTGTGGTAAACTTATATTGTCAAGTATATATAGTCAACTATATATGCTATAGAATGAAATGAGGAGGTAAATATAATGCCAGAGATATCGTTGTTTTACGGAATCAGAGTTACAATGTATTATGATGACCATAATCCTCCACATTTCCATGCGGAATATAATGGGAATAAGGCGATTATTGAAATTGATGCAGCAAGGTGTATAAAAGGTGCATTTCCATCCCGGCAACTCAAATTGATTTTAGCATGGTGTGTTTTACATCAGGATGAACTGATGCAGAATTGGGAATTATCAAAGGATGGAAAACCGATGAACCGAATCAATCCGTTAGTTTAAAAGTGAGGTGAATGTTATGTTTCCAAAGGTTGTGCAGGTAATACCAATGGAAAATTATTCGGTATATGTATACTTTGAAGATGGTAAAATCGTATGTTATGATATGACTCAAATGATTGAGAAAGAGGTATTTCGTCCATTGAAAGATATCACTGTTTTTAAAGAGGCCTGTACAGTGATGAATGATACATTGGCATGGGATATCGGGGGGGACCGAGATAATACGAAATGTTTGGATATTGACCCGGATACACTGTATGAATTACCGATGGCGGTGGAAAAGATAGCATAATATATGGTTTGGAGACAGTATGCGCACATATGAGCGTATATGGGTAACGAACACGTAACTGACAAACAGCTTAAAAATAGCGTATTTATAGCGTTCGGAGTTCTCAAAACGATAAGCAGTTGCATATTTGCAATAGATGGAAAACCCACAGACATCAAGTTTGTGGGTTTTTTTGAATTAATCACTGTGGTATACTTACAGTGATTAATGAAACAGATAAGGCTGCAGGACTTGATAATTCTGCGAAGATAGCGACGGACAGAAAAGAGGTCATGACCATGTACATAGTGAAGAGGATATTCGGCGCAGTGCTGGCCGCATCGGCGGAGTAGGGGTAATTCTCGTGTTGCTGATGGTTCTGAACGATATAATGGAGCGGATAGAATGGGGAACTGGTTCAAACGGCAATGCCCTGACATTTATATTGACAGCGGGGGTATTGTCTGCCTGTGTTCTGGCGTGGGGAATCAAGCTGATACGAAGTCCCCGCACAGACGTAAAGGAGCCGCAGAACTTTACGGCTGCCGAACGTGAATGTGAGAGGGCCACGGAATCTTTTACCGATATGCAGCAGCGTGAGGAAGAGAGGAACTATGTTCCGGCAGCAGGCCCGTACATATGGAAATACAGGAAAGGCGGGTCATCGGGCAGATTGTTCAGAAGATACCGGATATTCTGCCTGGCAGGCTTGGTGGCAGGCACAATTGTGACAGTGTCAGTTCTGGTCTTGGCTAGTACCCGGCTTCCAGGAGATACCCGGCGCATGGTTAGCCTCATAAGTGTGCTGATGCTGGCGGGTGTCCTCATGGCCGGCGCTCTTATGATTGGAAGACGGACTTATGGAATGTTTCTTACCTTTGCCAGAGACAGTGAGAACAATATGTATCTGTTCGATTATGCAGCGCCTGAATTTCAGCGCCATCTTCAGATAAATGTATAAGGCACGGGAACGGCATCAAATGTAGCAGGAACAGCCGCGTATTTTTATAACGCGCATCAGGAGGCTAAGATGATAGAAGCTATAGATGAAGAGTGGTTGATAGAAAGAATCATGGCATCCGGGCATGTATATCCATATGGGAGAAGGATTATCCGGATAGAGGGGCTTAGAGAATGGAAGACTTCCTGCAGGATAACGTGTGTTCTGTCAAAAGAGGATGGATCTACATTTAAAAGAAAAGTGACGGTGCCTGGCACGTACGATAATTATACAGAGCTGATATATTCATTCCGCAGGCTGTACATATAAAAGGTTAAGTATTGGAAACCATTGTAAATTATGAAGGAGGAAAAAAATGAGAACTATATTAAAAGTCACATCGGTCTTACAGATAATCGGCGGTATACTGAGCATCATCCTTGCCGTCCTGTCTATCGTCGGGGGAGGCCTGCTCGGGGCCGCCAGCAGCAATGCGTCCGGCCTTGCCCAGTCGGCAGGCGTCCTGACGACGGGCATGCTCATGATTCTCGGCGTCATCGTGCTGCTGGGAGGCATCTTCAGCCTTGTCTGCGGCCTGTTCGGCCTGAAGGGCTCCAACGGATCTAAAGGCAAATTAAAGGCAGCGCTTGTGCTTGGCTGGATATCGCTTGTGCTCAGTATTGTAAGTGTTATCGTAGATATTGCGGGAGGTGCAGACACGAAAGAGATGCTGTCAATGGTCTATTCGCTCCTGATTCCTGTGCTCTTCGTAGTATCGGGGACAAGTGTATATAAACAAACAGAATAAACGTAAAAAGGCTCTGTCACGCGAATGGCATTTTTTATTAAGACACGCTTCCCGGAACTTGTTATAATAGGAAAAGGCATAGGGAGGCGATATAATGGAAAAGCATAAAGATGTTGTACAAAAAGTCATAGATTATATAGAAACGAATTTGGAGGAAGAACTTGACTTAGACCATATAGCCGAAAAAGCAGGCTATTCGAAATTCTATCTAAACCGGATTTTTACAGAATATACAGGTATCACGATTCATAAGTATCTGCAAAACCGCAGGCTGACGGTAGCTGCGGAAAGATTGGTCAAAACAGATAAGCCAATAATAGAGATTGCCTATGATGCGGGATATGATACGCAGCAATCCTTCTCGTACGCTTTTAAGCAGGTATACCTATATCCACCTAAAGTTTACAGGGATATGGGAGTTTTCCTGCCAGTACAGAAGCAAATATCCATAAGCTATGCCTTTATCTTCAACTATTACAGAAACACTACAAGAATAAGGGAGATTGCGGCATGAGTACAATACCTTATGTAATTGAACGGACGAGTCGTGGAGAAAGGAGCTATGATATCTTTTCCCGGCTATTATCAGATAGGATTATCTTTTTAGGAGAAGAAGTCAGCGACACTTCCGCCAGCCTGGCTGTAGCGCAGATGCTTTTTCTGGAAGCGCAAGACCCTGATAAGGATATTCAGCTGTATATCAACAGTCCGGGCGGCTCTGTATCAGCAGGATTTGCAATTTATGACACCATGCAGTATATCAGATGTGACGTTTCAACAATATGTGTAGGACTTGCAGCAAGTTTTGGCGCTTTCTTGCTGGCAGGCGGTACACATGGCAAACGCATGGCATTAACCAATTCGGAAATTATGATTCACCAGCCTGCCGTACATGGCAATGGAATTCAAGGACAGGCCAGCGATATAAAAATAATGTCTGAACATATACAGAAGAATAAGCAGAGATTAAATCATATACTGGCAGAAAATACCGGACGTACAATAGAGGAAATCAAGCGGGATACCGAAAGAGATAATTTTATGAGTGCAGCGGAGGCCTTAGAGTATGGTTTGATTGATTCCGTTATCTCTAAGAACAGCAGCGAATAAGAACCGCCCCCTCGTTCTCTATCTCTTCATATGGCAAAGCCGCCTGTACAGCTTCGCGCTGCACAGGCGGCTTTTGCTATACTTGTAAATATATAATAAACAGCATATAACAGTTGACAACAGTTGCATACTGTTATATACTGTTTATACAAGGAGGGATGACATGAAGTTGATTATAAATAATTCATCCATGCAGCCCATATATGAACAGATTGTCACCCAGATCAGAGCAATGATCATGAAAGGTACATTAAAGGAAGATGAGATGCTGCCGTCTGTCCGCGTACTGTCCAAGGAACTTAGAGTAAGCGCGCTTACGGTAAAAAAAGCATACGATGCCCTTGAACAGGAAGGATTTGTTGTTACGGTCCATGGGAAAGGAAGTTTCGTGACATGCGCGAACCAGGAGCTTATGCTGGAAGAAAAGCGCAGAGAGGTAGAAGCTGATCTGGAAGCGGCAATCCGAAAGGGAAAGAGCTGTGGGATGAATAACAAAGAAATAACAGAATTATTTCAAATTATCTTGGAGGAATAGCTATGCTGGTGAAGATGGAACATGTGAAGAAACATTATAAGGACTTTGAACTTGACTGTTCACTGCAGGTGGAAGAAGGAAGGGTAACAGGGCTGATAGGCCCCAACGGTGCAGGCAAGAGTACGGCCTTCAAAGCGATACTGAATCTGATAGATGTAGATGCAGGTGGCATAGCCGTGCTTGGTAAGTCAAATGACAGGCTTACCCAGGATGACCGGGAGAAGATTGGTGTGGTACTTTCCGATTCTGGATTCAGCGGCTACCTGTCGGTAAAAGATATCATACCGGTATTGAGCAATCTGTACCGCAGATTTGACAGGACGGCATTCGTGAACATGTGCAAAAAGTTCAATATCCCGCTTGACAAGAAGATAAAGGAATTCTCTACAGGTATGAAAGCGAAGCTGCAGGTAATCAGCGCCATGTGCCATGGTGCACGCCTCCTCATCATGGATGAGCCGACGGCAGGGCTGGATGTGATTGCAAGAGACGAACTCCTGGATCTGCTCCGCGGTTATATGGAGCCGGGAGACAGGGCTATCCTTATCAGTTCCCATATTTCCAGCGACCTGGAAGGGCTGTGTGATGATCTGTACATGATTGACGGTGGGAAGATCATACTCCATGAAGAGACGGATGTACTGCTCGATGAATACGGTGTTCTGAAGCTGACAGATGAACAGTATGAAAAGCTGGATAAGGAACATATACTGGCCTGCAAGAGGGAAGGCTTCGGGGTGAGCTGCCTGACGGCCCAGAAGCAGTTCTATATGGAGAACTATCCGGGGATAGTGATTGAAAAAGGGAGCATTGATAAAGCAATTACAATAATGATTCGAGGTGAGGCATAATGAAAGGTTTATTAATTAAAGATATCAGGTTATTAAAGAACCAGAAGCAATTTTTCCTTATCATCTGTCTGGTCGGTACTATGCTGCTGTTTACGAGTGGAGAACCATCCTTTGTAATCAGCTACATGACCTTTGTATTCTCCATGTTTACACTGAGTTCCATCAGCTATGATGAATATGACAATGGACTTGCTTTTCTGTTCAGCCTTCCCATCAGCCGGAAAAAGTACGTAAGGGAAAAGTATGTGTTCGGCCTGCTGCTTGGAGGGACGGCATGGACAGTAACTACGGCTGTCGTATCGGCATACATGACGTGGAAAAAGCAGGAGATAGACTGGAAGTCATGGCTTGTTACTGCCTGCATATACCTGGCGCTATTTGTGGTATTCCTTCTTATCATCCTTCCGATACAGTTTAAATTTGGGGCGGAAAAGGGCAGGATAGCTATGCTGGGGGCGATGGGAATCATATTTCTGTCCATATATGCCGGGACGAAAATTGCTGGCAAGATTGGTATTGATATCGATGCCGCACTGATGAGGATTGGGGCGGCAAGTACCGGAGAAATCATTGGCACATTAGTAATCGCCTGCTGTGTGATAGCAGTGATATCGTATAATGTATCTCTCAGGATAATGAAAAAGAAGCAATTCTGATAGTGCATACCAGAGGAAACTGGTGTATAATATAACTAAATATAGATTGGTGGAGACGGCGGAGCCGATAATTGTATAATGCTTCTTCCTGTGCAGCCTTGCTGCGCAGGAAGAAGTTTTTTCTATCCGATTGTGCCGGACAAAGGGGGAATTGATATGGGAGAAGGTCAAAAGACCGCCCAGTACGATAAGATGACAAAGACTCCGGTACCGAACCTGATTATAAGGCTTGGTATACCGACGGTGGTTAGCATGCTCATTACGAGCATCTACAATACGGCAGATACGTATTTTGTCAGCAGGCTTGGCACGAGTGCAAGCGGCGCGGTAGGTGTCGTGTTCAGCCTGATGGCCGTGCTGCAGGCATTTGGCTTTATGTTCGGGCACGGGGCCGGCAGCATCATATCTAGGAAGCTTGGCAAGAAAGATACAGAGAGTGCCAGCAGATTTGCTTCCACGAGCTTCTTTTTATCCATAGCGGCGGGCGCTGTCATCGGGGTCTGCGGTATCGTATTTCTGACACCGTTCATGCGTCTGCTCGGAAGTACAGAGACGATACTGCCGTACGCCAGACAGTACGGGTTCTACATATTGCTGGCAGGGCCGTTCATGACAGGGAGCTGTGTGCTGAATAATATTCTCAGGTATGAGGGGAGGGCGGCCTATGCCATGGTCGGCCTTACCACCGGAGGCATCCTCAACATGGCAGGCGACCCGGTCCTTATGTTCGGGCTGAACATGGGGGTGGCCGGTGCGGGGCTCTCTACGGCGATCTCGCAGATGATCAGCTTCCTGATTCTTCTGGCTATGTTTTTGACAGGGAAGACAGACAGCAAGCTTTCGGTGCGGCTCATAACAAAGGATATCCATGACGTGGCACGTATCGTCGCGACTGGATTTCCAAGCCTTATACGTCAGGGCATGGGGAGCATATCTACCTTGCTGCTGAATCACCAGGCCGCAGTATACGGAGATGCGGCGGTGGCGGCTATGAGCATAGTCAACCGAATCTGCATGCTTATCTTCTCTGTCGGCCTCGGCCTTGGCCAGGGGTTCCAGCCGGTTGCTGCATTTAACTATGGAGCGGAACAATATGACAGGGTCAAGAAGGGATTCTGGTTCACCGCAGCAGCAGGAGAGGTTGTCATCGGCAGTCTCGCGGCTGTATGTCTGCTTGTGTCTTCTCAGGTGATAGGAGTATTCCGTGATGACCCGGAAGTTATCCGGATAGGCGTATTTGCCTTGCGGTGCCAGTGTATCGCTTGCTTTTTCCAGCCAGCTTCGGTATGTGCGAATATGATGTTTCAGAGTGTAGGAGAGAGCGGGAAGGCTTCGTTCCTGTCTGCACTTCGCAGCGGCATCTGCTTTATCCCGCTCATCCTGGTGCTGCCTGCGGCATTTGGCCTGAGAGGCGTGCAGACGGCGCAGACGGTGGCTGATGTCCTGGCGTTTCTTATATCTGCGCCGCTGGCTATCTCGTTCCTGCGCAAGCTGGACTGCAAAGAAAAATACAACAAAATTAAATAATAATATTAAAAATGTCAATATTAAAATTAAAATAATTAATTTAAATATTGACATTTTTAATTATACAGATTATATTAGTAATATGAGAAAGGAAGTGGACGCATGAAAAAAGTAATCAGTCAGTGTCCGGTCTGCGGCGGAGAGCTGAAAGTGGCCCGTCTGAAATGTGCGGGGTGTGATACGGTGATAGAAAATGATTTTACATTAAGCAAATTTGATTACCTCTCCGGTGAGGAGCTATATTTTACCGAGACGTTTATCCGGTGCAGAGGTAATATTAAAGAAGTGGAAAAGGAACTGGGCATCTCCTATCCGACTGTCCGGGCTAAGCTCGATGGTGTCATTAAGAAGCTGGGATATGAAGAGGGCGCGGGGCAGGATGAAGAGATGCAGAAGCGCGAGGCTGTGCTGAAAGCACTGGAACAAGGGCAGATAACGGCAGAAGAGGCGATACGGCAGCTGAAATAAGAATAAGAATGGAATCATAGAAAAGGAGCATCAATATGGATGAAAAATTAAGGATATTAAAGATGGTAGCGGACGGTACGATTACAGCAGAAGAGGCTGCGGAGCTTATGAATGCAATGGGAGTGGAGGATACGAAACAGACTCCGGCCAGAAAGAATTATGACAAAAAGATGTTCCGCATCGTCGTGGATGGCAGCGGAGAAAAGGTGAACATACAGTTTCCGGTAGGAGCTGTCAAGAAGATACTTAAAGTTACAGGGCGGCTTCCTATCCCGGAGAAAGACCTGCAGGGCGTGAATCTGGAAGAGATGATGGATGCCATATCGGAATGCCTGGACAGCGAGATAGAAGGCGACTTTATCAGTGTGGAGGCCACGGACGGTACGAGAGTAAGAATATACGTGGATAAGTAGAGGGCAGCCGGATGAAAATAATTATAAGGACGGAACGTTCGTATCCATCAGGCTGTGATATGACAGATGGACTTTTCTACCACTTACTTGCAGATTATTACCACTTGCCCGATTAAGGTTTACTTTCAGACCTCATTATGGTTATATAGGACCAGGGAGAGGGACAGATGAAGATACGGATTGAGATTGAAGACAATTTAAAAGAAGCAGAGATCATTATCAGGAGCAGCGTGCTGGATGAGGAAGTTCAGAAGATTCAGAGGGCAGTGGCGGATATCGTATCCATGGAGCAGAGGCTTGTGTTCTATAAAGGGGATACTTCCTATTATCTGCCGCTTGAAGATGTGCTGTTCTTTGAGACAGAGGAGAGCGAAGTACATGCTCACACAAGGAAAGAAATATACCGGACGAAATACAGGCTGTATGAGCTAGAAGAGATGCTGCCCGGTTATTTCATGAGAGTGTCCAAATCTACCATCCTGAACACGAGGAAGATCTATTCCATGACTAAGTCGCTCCCGGCTTCGTGCACGGTAGAATTTCAGGGAACACATAAGCAGGCATATGTTTCCAGGTATTACTACAAGCCACTAAAAGACCGATTAGAAGAAAAGAGGTAGACATATTATGAAAAAAGAACGAATATTCTGGGGATTATTTTTTATCGTAAGTGGTATTTTCCTGATTGTAAGCCGTATGGGCGTGCTCGGAGATATCGGAGTGTTCAGCCTTCTGCTCACTGTATTTTTTGCGGCTTGCCTCATAAAAAGCGTAGTCCACAGAAGCATAACAGGAGTATTGTTTTCCGTTGCGTTCCTCTGCATCATTTATGCGGGTCCGCTGGGCATAGAGTCCATAACTCCATGGCCGGTACTTGGAGCGGCACTCCTTGGAAGCATCGGATGCAGCTTCTTATATCATCCGAGGCGGAGCTATTATCATCACCACATAAGCGGCGAGGAATCTGTAGAGACAGTGGATTGTGCACAGATGGAGTTCTCCACGACATTTTCCGGGAGCATCAAATATGTTAATTCTGATGATTTCCAGAGCGCTGATCTTCACTGCGCGTTTGGCTCGCTTAAGGTGTACTTTGACAATGCTGTCATACAGAACGAAGAGGCAGTGCTTCATCTGGATGTATCATTTGCAGGTGTGGAACTATATGTTCCGAGGAACTGGACCGTCGTCAACAAAGTAAGTGCGGCTTTTGGAGGCATCGATGAGAAGAACAATAACCATTCCTCAGGCGGACCGGTCGTAAAGCTGACGGGAAAAGTGAGCTTTGGCGGTGTGGAAATCATATATGTATAAAAAAGAGGGATTAGACGATGAAAGTAGAAAAGCTCAGTCTGTTTCAGAATCTGACGGAGGATGAGATAAAGCGAAGTCTCATCTGCTCCAAAGCATATGTAAAGACGTATGGAAAAGATGAATATGTGTTCCGGCAGGAGGATACGCCGGAACACCTGTATTTTATCCTGTCGGGGGAAGTGGAGCTAGGG
The DNA here is from genome assembly GCF_017566055.1 of Extibacter sp. GGCC_0201. NCBI lineage: Bacteria > Bacillati > Bacillota > Clostridia > Lachnospirales > Lachnospiraceae > Extibacter > Extibacter sp. GGCC_0201. The sequence continues at coordinate 200,910 of NZ_JABFCH010000002.1, forward strand.
CAGGTAAATGCGCTTGGAAAGCAGAACTATGTGGATTTCGTAAGGGAAGGGCAGGGGTTCGGCGAAGTGGATCTCTTCCTGGAACATGAGAGCTATGCGTATTTTGCGGCGGCTAGAAGAGAGACGGAAGTGCTGGCGGTATCGAGACACTTCTTCTACAGTACGTGTGAGAAGAACTGTGCCCACCACAGCAAGATTATCTTCAACATGATGCGGCTGTTTGCCCAGGAGGCAGAGAAGAATACGAAGAAGATACATCTGCTTACGTGCGGGACGCTGAGACAGCGGATAGCATATTACATGACAGACTTAAGTGCAGGGCGGGAGAAGATGAGGCTTCCCATGAACAGAGAAGACCTTGCAGCATATCTAAACACTACAAGGCCTTCCCTGTCAAGAGAATTATCGTGGATGCAGGATAGAGGAATCCTTAAAATTACTGGAAGAAATCACGTCCAAATCTTAGATTTCAATCTGCTTCAGGACGAACTGGAAGGGATGTAAAGCTACTCTTCTACGATGAATACATCCTTTCCAAGTCCGCAGACCGGGCATACCCAGTCGTCCGGGATATCTTCAAATGCAGTTCCCGGCGCGATGCCGCCGTCCGGATCACCAACCTCCGGATCATATACATATCCACATGGTTCACATAAATACTTTTTCATTTCTATTACCTCCATATTATCTTTCTTATCATTGTTGTATAAAGAGGGCTTATGCCCCGGCTTTCCACAATCCGTGCAGATTGCAGTATTCATATGCAGCGACAAATTCGTCTCCGTCCTCCAGCGTGAAGACTGCTTTTGGCTCTTCACCTGGCATGAGCCTGCGGTACTGACCGCCCATCTTCGTCTCGATAAAGATGACGGTGATGGAATGCTCCTCCAGCATCGGATGTGAGACAGAGCCTATGGATACCTCGACACTGTTTCCGTTGACGTTTACGACAGGTACGTGCTTTTCCTGTGCCGCGTCCGTCGTGTTCGCAGTAAGTTCCTCGATTTGCGGCGCTTTATTCTGATCCCCAATCGCGACAAGTTCTAAAAATATATTGTGAGAGTTCTGGTCTTTGTAAAAATTTCCCATGTAAAAAACCTCCTTCATTTTATTTCATTTAGTTTATGTTCTTTCTGGTAATAGAATACATAAAAACAAAAATGATTTCCGTAACATTTGTTACAAAATCCGAAAGTTTTAAATTTCCGTAAAGCAAGGTAATAATTATAAATAAAAATTTAATGAATATCATTAAATAATGGTTGATATATATTAATTCATATGTTATTATTAGTGAAAAAGAAGGGGGTTAATCAGATGGAAGAAAAGAAAACGAAGATGGATGATGTAGAAAACGAAGAGCAATATTTTTCTCTCAAATTTCGTATTTTACTATATACGGCTCTTGTTTTAACAGGAATGTCGACACTAATGGGAATATTGATAATTCCCATGTTTTTGGAAGCTTTAATGGGTAAAGGAGGAATAAAGCTTGAGGAAGGAGCCTATAATGGATTCTACTGGCAGTTCGTATTTTGGTTATCGTTATCTTTATTCTTCTTTATGCTTATGAAGATAAAAAAAAGCAAGAAGCCATTTTCAGACAGGATGATCAGATGCTTTATGATGATAGGAATATTATTCGTGGCAGGTGCAGTTTTGTTCCCATTTTTTCCAAACTATGCAATGCCTAATTTTCTTCTGTTTTCTACCAAGGGTATATTTGTGGACGGGTGGCCGTTTATAGGTGGTATTGTGCTGATTCTCGTCAGCCAGATTATGAAATATGGTCTTAGATACCAGAAAGAAATCGATACGCTTATATAGCAGGAGGTAGAGGAATGGCGATAATATTACGGCTTGACCGGATGATGGCAGACCGCAAGATGTCATTGAACGAACTGTCAGTAAAGGTCGGCATATCTAATGTGAACCTGTCGAACCTTAAGACGGGAAAGGTAAAGGCGATACGGTTCTCTACGCTTGAGGCCATCTGTGATGTGCTGGACTGCCAGCCCGGCGACATATTGGAATATGAAAGGGATGAAAAATAATAAATCTTTAAGATTTAAGTCCCGCAATCTTAATAATAAGCTGGTAAAATATACCTGTTGGATTGTTGTTGCCCAACAGGCATATGTCATGCAGAAAGGAAGGGATAATCTGTGGAAATTATCGATCTTACCTATACGTTAGACAAAGATACTCCAGTGTGGCCAGGGACGCCGAAGCCAAGGCTCGGCAGCTTATGCGGCTACGGAAGCGACGGCTTCAGGGAGACGGCCCTGACGCTTACCTCACACACGGGCACCCATATGGATGCACCGGCCCATCTGTTCGCAAAGGGAAAGACGCTGGAACATTTTCCGACAGCCCAGTTCCTTGGCAAAGCAGCGGTCATAGACTGCACCGGAATCAAAGAGGGCGAGTATATCACATGTAAATACATAGAACCGGTGAGAGAGCTGGCGGATGCAGCTGATTTTCTGCTGTTCAGGACAGGATGGGAAGAGTTCTGGGGACAGGAGAAGTACATGAGACATTCTCCGGGACTGGAGGCCGATACGGCAAAGTATATTGCCAGGGCAGGTAAAAAAGGAGTAGGTATAGATACGATGAGCATCGATACGGCGGACGCCAGGGAGCTTCCCGCGCATAAGGTGCTTCTTGGGACGAACCAGATGGTAATCATAGAGAATCTCTGCAACCTGGGGAAACTTGGGGACGCTCTTGTAGACTTCATCGCCCTACCACTGAAGTATGAATGTGCAGACGGTGCGCCTGTGCGGGCGATAGCATATATTTGACACCTTATTGAACATTAGCAGTTCAATAAGTATGCCTGATTGAACAAAAATACTGGACAACTTTGAATCTTCGGCGATACAATGGTTAAGATGAACAGTGAGAAAGGCAGGAGATTCTTTTGAGAGAACAGTTGACAGAAGGTGACGTGCGCAAAATTAAAGAAGAGATAGAATACCGCAAGCTTGTCGTGCGCAAAAAAGAGCTGGAGGCCGTGAAAGAAGCCAGAGCCCAGGGGGATCTGAGCGAGAACTTCGAGTACAAGGCGGCAAAGCAGGACAAGAACCGGAACGAAAGCCGCATCAGGTATCTGGAGAGGATGCTGAAGACAGCGAAGATCGTCTCGGATACGTCCGGGGAGGATGAGGTCGGAATTAACAATACGGTGGAGCTGTACTTTGAAGAAGATGATGAGACGGAGACGTACCGGCTCGTCACAAGCGTACGCGGCAATTCTCTGGAGGGACGTATCAGCATAGAGTCGCCACTGGGGAAGGCGATACTGGGACACAAAGTGGGAGACCGGATCAGAGTGAAGACAAGTGGGGAAGATGGATACTACATCGTTGTCAGGTCTATTGATAAATCAACGGATGAGAGTGGTGATAAGATACGCAAGTTCTGATTTTTCGTCTGCATGTCCCATTCTACCGTTGCAAATTCTGGAAAACGTAGTATAATGAAGATTGTGAAAACAACATAGCAACAAGGGGGGCTCGCGGAAAGCGGGCTGAGAGTAAGCTGTCATTGCTTTGACCCGTAACCTGATTTGGATAATGCCAACGTAGGGATATAGCGTGAGTAATATTAACGGATATGTCAGACTTTGGCATATCCGTTTTTTCAATATTTATATCAAAGGAGGAAATAAAAATGCTGGGAATCTGTTTGGACGAAGTGAGAAGGCAAGGCACGCTTGTACATAACATCACGAACTATGTAACGGTCAACGATGTGGCGAACATGCTCCTTGCCTGCGGGGGGAGCCCGATTATGTCGGATGAGGAGAAAGACGTGGAAGATATCACTTCTATCTGCAATGGGCTGAATATCAATATCGGCACGCTAAACCGTCGGACGATAGAAGCGATGCTCCTTGCGGGAAAGAAGGCAAAAGGACTTGGGCACGCCGTGCTGCTCGACCCGGTAGGCGCCGGTGCGAGCCGGCTGCGTACAGAGACTGCACTAAAGCTGATGGAAGAGATAAGCTTTGACGTCATCCGGGGCAATATATCGGAGATTAAGACGTTAGCGTACGGAAGCGGCAGTACGAAAGGCGTGGATGCAGATGTGGCCGAAGCGGTGACAGAGGAGAACCTTGATGAGGCCGTTGCCTTTGTAAAGGCATTTGCAGCGAAAGCGGGATGCATTGCAGCCGTCACGGGAGCCATTGACCTTGTGAGCGACGGCTCAGACTGCTACGTGATACGGAACGGCCGTCCCGAGATGGGAAGGATTACAGGGACTGGATGCCAGCTGTCCGGCATGATGACTGCATTTGTCGCCGCCAATAAAGGGCAGGAGCTTAAGGCTGCCGCAGCTGCCGTGTGCGCCATGGGCCTCGCCGGAGAGATCGGGTGGAACTATATGCAGGAAGGCGAAGGGAATGCCACGTACCGGAATCGAATCATCGACGCGGTGTACAACATGGACGGAAAGACGCTGGAGCAAGGAGCGAAGTATGAAGTGCGATAAAAAGAGCCTGCTGCTATACGCAGTGACGGACAGAAGGTGGCTCGGAGCGGACACGCTGTCCGGACAGGTAGAAGAGGCGATCAAAGGCGGCGTGACGTTCGTCCAGCTGAGGGAAAAGAATCTGGATGAGGGCCGGTTCCTCCGGGAGGCAAAGGAACTGCAGCAGCTTTGCAGGAGATACGGCGTTCCGTTCGTCATCAACGACAATGTGGAGATAGCAGCCGCGATAGGTGCAGATGGTGTGCATGTGGGGCAGAGCGATATGGAGGCAGGGGATGTCCGGGACAGGCTCGGACCGGATAAGATTATCGGTGTATCTGCTCAGACGGTAGAACAGGCGCTGCTTGCCGAGGCGCGGGGGGCAGATTACCTTGGCGTGGGAGCCGTGTTTTCTACCGGTTCCAAAGCAGATGCCGTGGAGGTGAGCCAGGACACGCTCAAGGATATCTGCAGAGCGGTAAAGATTCCGGTCATCGCCATAGGCGGAATCAATCAGGATAATATAGGCAGTCTTGCAGGCAGCGGAATCTGCGGCGTCGCGGTCATCAGCGCGATATTCGGCGCAGGGGATATCGAAGAGGCGGCCAGGGAGCTGAAAGCTGCGGCCGGGAAAATGGTGGGAGCATGATCAAGGGAGCCATATTTGATATAGACGGGACGCTTCTCGATTCGATGCCTGTGTGGGACGAAGCGGGGGAGCGTTATCTGAAGTCCATAGGCCTTGCCGCAGAGTACGGGCTTGGAGAGAAGATGTTCTCCATGACGATGGAGGAAGGAGCACGATACCTGAAGGAGACATACCGGATTTCGGACAGCACCGCCGGTATTGTGGACGGAATCAATCGGCAGATTGAGGAGTTCTACCTGTATGAGGCAGAGATTAAGACCGGGGCGGAAGAGTATCTTGACAGGCTTGCGGAAAAGTCCGTACGGCTTACGGCGGCCACATCCAGCGACCGGTATCTTGTGGAGGCGGCCTTCGTCCGTCTCGGGATTGACAGATACTTTGATGAAGTATTCACCTGCTCCGAAGCAGGGGCAGGAAAAGATAAGCCGACAATATACCTAAAGGCGGCTTCCTGCATGGGCACGAAGCCGGAAGAGACGCTCGTATTTGAAGATGCATTGCATGCGATTGAAACATCCGTGGCATCAGGCTTTATAACTGTTGGGATATACGACGCCTCAAGCGAAGGACAGCAGGAAGAAATCTGCCGTAGGGCGCAGCTGTACCTGAAGGCATTCGGTGATTTCGATACATTTTGGAAATCAGCATCAGCATGTTGATTTGAAGCGGCTGATTGGGGGCACCACCTTCCGCCGCTATATAAAATTAATGCTAGTAACACACCCTCAGCTGACGCGAGGAGATATTACGAAGAAAAGAGGAAGAAAAAATGAGAACAGCATTAACAATCGCTGGAAGTGATTCCAGCGGAGGCGCCGGCATCCAGGCAGACATTAAGACGATGACCGCAAATGGCGTATACGCCATGAGCGCGATAACCGCACTTACTGCACAGAACACGACCGGCGTGACAGGGATTATGGAAGTAACTCCGCAATTTTTAGAAGAACAGCTCGATGACATATTTACCGATATCCGTCCAGATGCGGTAAAGATAGGTATGGTATCGGCGGGCCCGCTTATTAAAGTGATTGCCTCTGTGCTGAAGAAGTATGAGGCAAAGCATGTGGTAGTGGATCCGGTCATGGTGGCGACGAGCGGTTCCAGGCTCATCAGCGACGATGCCATCGAAGTGCTCAAGGTATCGCTTCTTCCGCTGGCGGAAGTGCTGACGCCGAATATTCCGGAGGTGGAGGTCCTGTCGGGAATGCGTGTAAGGACAGAAGAGGATATGGCGTCTGCCGCAGAGTACATCGGCAGAACCTACCACTGTGCCGTGCTCTGTAAAGGAGGGCATCAGCTCAATGATGCCAACGACCTGCTGTACCGGGACGGTGAATGCCTCTGGTTCCGGGGGAGGCACATTGACAATCCGAACACCCATGGGACCGGCTGCACGCTTTCAAGCGCCATCGCCTCGAACCTCGCGAAGGGATATGGCATGGAGGCTGCTGTGGAGCGGGCGAAGGCGTATATCTCAGGAGCGTTGTCCGCCATGCTGGACCTTGGGAAAGGAAGCGGGCCGATGAACCATGCGTTTGACCTGGAGAGCGAGTTCATCGGGGGCACAGATGAGGACAAGGGGGTATGGCTGTAATGGAAAAGAGACGTACTTCTATCTTTGAAAACGGTTTGATCTGGTTTGGCGCGGGCGTTTCCATTGCGGAGATCCTTACGGGCACCTATCTGGCGCCCCTCGGGTTCAGGAAAGGTCTGGCGGCCATTATCCTTGGCCATATCATCGGATGCACGATGCTCTTTTTTGCCGGGCTTATCGGTGCAAAGACGAGGAAGAGCGCCATGGAGACGGTTAAGATGAGCTTCGGACAGAAGGGCAGCCTGCTGTTCTCCGTATTGAATGTACTGCAGCTTACCGGCTGGACCGCTATCATGATATATGACGGAGCACTGGCGGCAGACGGGGTGCTGAATACGGGCGCGTGGATATGGTGCCTCGTCATTGGTGCCCTTATTCTGCTGTGGATTGCCATCGGCATTACGAATCTCGGGAAGATCAATACGGTAGCCATGGCGGCGCTGTTCGTGCTGACGCTTATCCTGAGCAAGGTCATATTCTTCGGTGGGGCACATGCGGGAATCATCTCAGGTGAAGGGATGACGTTCGGCGCGGCCGTGGAGCTGTCCGTAGCCATGCCGCTGTCCTGGCTGCCGCTGATCAGCGATTATACGAGAGAGGCCAAAACGCCGGTGAAGGCGACTGCCGTAAGTGCTGTAGTCTACGGTATTATCAGCTGCTGGATGTACGTGATTGGCATGGGCGCGGCCTTGTACACAGGCGAGTATGACATCGCCCAGATCATGCTGAAGGCAGGCCTTGGCATCGCCGCGCTTCTGATTGTCATCTTCTCCACGGTAACGACGACGTTCCTGGATGCCTACTCTGCAGGAGTATCCAGCGAGTCTATCATGCCCAAGCTGAACGGAAAGCATATAGCCGCTGTTGTAACGGTCATCGGAACCGCGGCGGCCATCCTGTTTCCCATGGATAATATTACGGACTTCCTTTACCTCATAGGGTCTGTATTTGCACCGATGATAGCGATTCAGATAGCAGATTTCTTCCTGCTGAAGAGGGACAGCAGCAAGAGACAGGCAGATATTGTCAGCCTGGTCGTCTGGCTGGCCGGATTTATCGCTTACCGCATACTTATGAACATCGACATGCCGGTAGGAAATACGCTGCCTTGTATGGCGATAACGATGATACTGTCAATCGTGGCAGAGAAGATAGCAAAGAGGGATACGAATGCACAGTCACTGTCCACGACGGATTGACTTGGCACGATGTATCTGCTATAATCATAAAAGATTGTGACAGATGGGAGATGAAAGGATGCATTCAACTTACTGCTAATGATGTATTTGCATAGGAAAGGCTGTCAGACGATATACGTATATCGTTTCTCTTTGTTATGCGCAGAGCAGGAAAGTGGAAGCATCCATCCGTCTATATAATATACTGGTATCTTCCGGCTTGATGGCCGGGGGATTGAGCTGCGTATAGAAGGCTGTGGGAATGTACTTTCCTGCAGCTTTTTCTATTAGACGCAATTGGATTGATCAGGCCTTTTAAGAGGAGGTATGTATATGTCGATGATTAACGTGACAGACTTAAGCTTTGCTTATGAAAGCAGCTATGACAGTATATTTGAACATGTGTCTTTCCAGATAGACACGGACTGGAAACTTGGATTTGTCGGGCGGAACGGCCGCGGCAAGACGACGTTTTTGCATCTTCTGCTTGGAAAATATGAATATGAAGGAACGATATCAGCCAGCGTGGAATTTGAATATTTTCCTTACGAAGTAGAGGACCCGGAGCGCCTGACGATTGATATCGTACAGGAGAGGAATCCCCACATACAGCTCTGGGAGATTATGAGGGAGCTGAATCTGATGGAGGTGGCGGACGATGTGCTGTATCGGGAGTTTAAAACGCTCAGCCATGGTGAACGGACGAAGGTGCTGCTGGCCGCACTGTTTCTCGGGGACAATCGGTTTCTGCTCATAGACGAGCCGACCAATCATCTTGACAACAGAGCGAGAGAAGCGGTGGCCAGATACCTGAACCGCAAAAGAGGCTATATACTCGTGTCCCACGACCGGCACTTTCTCGATGCCTGTACCGACCATATATTATCGATTAACAAGATGAATATCGAGGTGCAGAAAGGCAATTTCAGCACATGGTATGCAGGCAAAGAAGCGAGAGACCGGATGGAGGCAGAGCAGAACGAGAAGCTGAAGGCAGAGATAAAGCGGCTTTCAAAAGCCGCAAAGCAGACCGAGAGCTGGTCCGGCAAGGTAGAGAAGTCCAAAAGGGGGCAGCGTGTGGCCGGACTTCGCCCCGACCGCGGCGCCATCGGCCATAAAGCGGCAAAGATGATGAAGCGGTCCAAGGTGCTGGAGAAGAGACAGCATTCGGCGCTGGAAGAGAAGTCGAAGCTCCTGAAGAACATCGATTCGGCGGAGAGGCTGAAGCTATATCCGCTCCGGTACCATACAGACCGGCTGGCGGAACTTAGAGAGGTATCAGTCCGCTATGGGGAGAAAGAAGTGTGCGGCGGCGTTTCCTTTGAAATACGCCGTGGGGACAGGATCTGCCTGTCCGGGAGGAACGGCTGCGGCAAGTCCAGCATCTTAAAGCTTCTGCTCGGTGAAGATATCGCTTATGATGGGGATGTACAGGTGGGCAGCAGCCTTAAGATATCCTATGTACCCCAGGATGCTTCTTTCCTCACAGGAAGCCTTGATGAGCTGGCCTGTGAGTATGGAATAGACGAGAGCCTGTTTAAAGCGATGCTGCGTAAGCTGGATCTTGAGAGAATCCAGTTTGAAAAGGATGTATCCGACTACAGCGCCGGACAGAAGAAGAAGGTGCTGCTCGCGAAGAGCCTCTGCGAACAGGCGCACCTGTATATATGGGATGAACCGCTTAATTATATCGATGTGCTGTCCCGTATACAGGTGGAAGAGCTTATCCTGGAAGCCGGACCGGCGATGGTATTTGTAGAGCACGATGAGGCATTCAGGGAAAAGATTGCCACGAAGATCTGTACATTCTGATGATAGGAATATTGTCGTAAAAGGCTTGGCAGAAAGAGAAAAGTGGTATAGTATTTTATTAGCGGCAGCCTCCGCAAAGCGTATAAGAGTCACGCCGTCTGCCCATACTACTGTTAAAAAGTGGAAAGGCGGATGTACGCAGATGAATGGAAATGCAGAAATGTTAAATTATGTTTACCAGAATACGCAGATGGGGATCGAATCTTTAAAGCAGCTGCTTGAGATCGTGGAGAATGAAGGCTTCAGAAAATGCCTGGAGAAGCAGCTTAGCGGCTATCAGGACATCAACACAAAGGCTAAGAAGATGCTGAATGAGAACGGTTATGACGAGAAAGGCATTCCGGGCATGGAGAAATTTACTTCCTACCTGATGATCAACATGAAGACGCTGATAGACAAATCGTCATCTCATATTGCAGATATGCTCATCAAGGGAAGCAACATGGGCATCGTGGAGGCGACGAAACAGCTTCATCAATATGAAGGGGAAGCGGAGAAGGATATCATATCTCTTATGAAAGAGCTTCAGAAGATGGAAGAGCATAATCTGGAAGAGCTGAAAAAATATCTATAGCATACGGAAGTGAGATAAATTGAAAGAAAAGAACATTTTTGAGAAGATCTACGATGTGGTCGCCCAGATACCGGAAGGGACCGTAGCTTCTTACGGACAGATAGCAGAGCTTGCAGGGAACCGTCGGTGGGCAAGGGTGGTCGGATACGCACTGCATATCGTCCCGGACTCGGCAGGCCTGCCGTGCCACCGGGTCGTGACGAAGGATGGCCGTGTATCGGACGCATTCTTGTCAGGCGGCGTCAACCGGCAGGTCGAACTGCTTGAAAAGGAAGGCGTTGGGATTGCCGGAGGCAGGGTGGACATGGAGAGATACCAGTGGAAGAAATGCGTATTCTGAGAAACGTGTAGAGAATTTATAGTGATTTCTGTGTTATAATTACCCGGAGCCGGATGTTTTAAAAAATGGTTCCGGGTATTTGACTATGGAAAAGGCGGCAGGGATTATGGGATACAAGATACTGATTGCTGATGATGAGCCAGGCATCATACAGCTGTTGAAAGATTATTTTGAAATACAGGGCTATGAAGTAATAGAAGCAAGGAACGGAGTAGAGGTTATGGAAAAGCTGTCACGCAGGCCGGATATCATACTGCTGGATGTCAGCATGCCGGGAATCGACGGCTTTGAAGTGTGCAGAAGGATACGTGCACATGTATCATGCCCTATTCTTTTTTTGACCGCAAAAGTGGAGGAGCAAGACAGAATCAATGGCTTAAGGCTTGGCGGAGACGACTATATTATGAAGCCTTTCGCCATCGAGGAGCTCGGTGCCAGGGTGGAGGCACATCTTAGAAGAGAAGAGCGCAAGCGTGTCAATGGATCCGTTCTGCTGGCCGACAGGCTGGCAGTACATTATAGCGAACGCAGCGTCTATTATGACAGCATTCCAATCAGCTTTACGAAGATGGAGTTTGATATCGTAGAGATTATGTCTATGAATCCGGGACAGGTATTCAGCAAGGACCAGCTGTATGAGAAGACGAGGGGCTATGACGGAACCGGCGACAGCAGCATAGTCACGGAACATATCCGGCGTATCCGCTCAAAACTGGCGGAGTATACGGAGCAGCCATATATTGAGACCGTGTGGGGAGTGGGATATAAATGGATTGGATAGAGGAAAAGGCAGACAAGCTCAAGACATGGATACGCAATCTTTCGTTCAGAAAAGCGATGCTTGCCTATATTACGGCGGCGGCGCTTGCTGCGGCCGTACTGTCTTTTGCCACGATGACGGTCTGCTACCGTTTTGAAAGCATGATATGGAACGAGTATGCACAGATGATGCAGGAAGAGAGCATGAATGACGGACCACTGTGGCCGGACTGGTCCATAGCGGCCGGATGGCACGCATGGGCGGACAGCTTCGACGGTTTCCAAGATCATGACAGGCTGCTCATGCAGCTGCTGGACACCCTGCGTGTCTGGTGTCCGCTTATATATGGATTCGCAGGTACGGTGGCGGCCGTATTCCTCTTCTACCGGAACCGTCTGAGGCGGCCATTCGCCATATTAAACGATGGGGCCGAGGCCATACGTCAGAATAATCTGGACATCCATATACACTATGACAGCGAGGATGAGATGGGGCAGCTCTGCCGTTCTTTTGACGGCATGCGGGAGGTGCTTGTCCATAACAAAGAAGAGCTCTGGCAGATGATTGAGAGCCAGAAGAAGCTCAATGCTGCGTTTGCCCATGATCTGAGGACGCCGCTTACGGTGCTGAAGGGATATTCGGGTTTCCTTGCAAGATATATACCGGAAGGGAAAGTGAGCGAACAGAAGATGCTGGATACGCTGGAACTCATGACTTCCCATCTGGACAGGCTGGAGCAGTTCAGCAGGACGATGAAGGGTATACGAAGCATGGAAGAACGGCCCGTAAACATCGAGGAGACAAGTGTCGCGTATATATGTGCAGAGATTGGCGAGATTATTTTTGCATTGAATCAGATAAAAGATATTGAGATCAGCTTCGAGTGTGAGGAAGGGGCACAAGCCGTAAGAAAGATATATGCAGATAAGAATATAGTGGCAGAAGTATTTGAAAATCTGCTGTCCAACGCGATACGGTATGCGTTACATAAGATTAACGTGTCAATGGAATATACCGGCGCGGATGGGGAGCTTCTGCTGACCGTGTCGGATGACGGGCCTGGTTTCTCGGAGGAGGACCTTAAGAAGGCGCTGCTGCCTTACTACAGAGCACACGGTAAGGACGAGGAGCATTTTGGAATAGGGCTTCATATCTGCACGCTGCTGTGTGAGAAGCACAGCGGAACCTTGAGCATCGCAAACAGCATCTCCGGCGGGGCCGTAGTCACGGCTTCTTTTAATTGTCTTTATAATGTATATAGAGAATCTTAATTCTTTATAGGGAAAATGTAGAGATTTCCTGTTTATGATAAGAGCATCAAAGACAGAGAAAGGGTGCGCTATATGAATACAGAGATTAAGATACGCCATCTGAACCAGTTTTACGGTCAGAAGCAGGCGTTAAAAGACGTCAATCTGACGATTGGAAGGGGGATGTTCGGGCTCCTTGGCAGAAACGGCGCCGGGAAGACTACGCTCATGAAGGTGCTGGCAACGCTGCTTCCAAAGTCGGAGGGAAAGATAAGCATCTGCGGGGTGCCGGTAGAGAGCGCGGCCAGAATCCGCAGCATGACAGGGTATCTCCCCCAGGAATTCTCCATGTATCCGAATATGACAGTATATGAAGCGATGGATTACCTCGGGGTCCTCTCAGGATTGAGCAAGGGGGAACGCAAAAACAGGATACCAGGGCTGCTTGACAAGGTGAACCTGCTGGACGACCGGAAGAAAAAGGTGAAGGCACTGTCGGGCGGAATGAAGCGGCGTCTTGGAATCGCCCAGGCGATTCTCCACAATCCGCAAGTCCTGATCGTAGATGAGCCGACAGCAGGGCTGGATCCGGAAGAAAGGGTACGCTTCCGAAATCTGCTCTGTGAGATTGCGGAGGAGAGGATCGTCATTCTGTCAACACATATCGTAGGTGATATCGAGGCCACGTGCGAGCAGATCGCGGTGCTGAATGAAGGAGAGATTCTATACCATGGGTCTGTGGCTGAACTGACGGCCATGGCGGAAGGGAAGGTATATTCTGCCGAAATCAGCAGAAAAGAACTGTCTGAACTTAAGAAAAAGTATATCGTTACAAGCATGCTGACACGTGGCAATAACGTTATGGTCCGTTTTCTGGCGGACAGGACTCCGTTTACATCCGCCCACCGTGTCGAGGCAGGAGTGGAAGATGCATATATGTATCTGATGCGCGGCGAGAGGGGGGAGGAATGATGTTCTGGACATTATTTGCCAAAGAGTGCCGCCAGACGGTAAGAAGCCTGATCTACTGGCTTACGGTCATCATTCTGTCATTATTCTTTTTCTCCCAGCTTGGAGATATCCAGATTACGGGCAAGCCTGTAAAGGGGCAGGAGGATTATGGGGTCAAATACAGCGATGACGAACAGATAATTATGGAAAATACGCTAGGCAGGCTGGCAGAAGAGTATTACAGAGAAACATACAGTACGTATCCAATCGGATTCCACAAGTCTGTAAAGCCCAATGAGGAAGACAACAGAAGAATCGGGGAAATATTAGAAGAGACAACAGGAATCAAGGATATGAAGGTAATCGAGGACTTGATGGCAGAGCACTATAATACAGGCGGCGTCATCATGACCGGCATGCCTGTCCAACCCGCCAAGGGGCTGTCTTATGAGCATTTTCAGAAGCTGATGCAGGAAGTGGATGACATACTGGGCGGAGGCTCCAGCTACGCCAAAGATATGCTGAAATCCAATGCCATGGTCGCGATGACGTATGAGGACGCCATGGAGGAATATGATACGCTGGTTGAAAAGGACCGGCTGACAGGTGGCTATGCCCGGCTCTTCTGTGATTATATGGGCATCATGCTGTCCATACTTCCGGTCTTCCTGGCGGTGACACGAGGCTTGAGGGACCGACGGGCCAAGATGCAGGAACTGATAGCCGTGAGGAAAGCTTCTTCGGCAGCCATTATCGTAAGCCGCTATCTGGCGATGGTGGTTATGATTATGGTTCCAGTGCTTGTACTGTCATGCTTCCCGCTGGCTGAAGGCATCCGATATGCTTCAGAGGCGGGGATATCCATCGACTATCTTGCGTTTGCCAAATATAGCTTTGGGTGGCTGCTTCCTTCCATCATGACAGCGTCGGCAGTCGGGCTCGTCCTGACCGTACTGACAGATACGGCGCTCGGGGTGCTCGTGCAGGGAATCTGGTGGTTCATATCCATCTTCAGCAGCATGTCAGGCATGGGCGGCGGAATGTATGGATGGAACCTGGTCCCGAGGCATAATACGGTGGGCAACTACAGCGGCTTTCATGACAACTTCGGGCAGTTTGCGGCAAACCGTACTCTGTATGCGGTGATATCCATAACACTTGTCGCTGTCACCATATGGATCTATGCAAAGAAAAGAAGGGGGAAGATGGATATACATGGAAAGATATCTGCAAATCGGAAAAGTAAATCTAAAGCATAACATACTGCCGCATCTGCTTGTGACCGCTGCCATCCTCTGCCTGTCCCCGCTCGTGCTCGGCGTCTCTAACCTTGAGGCGCCGGATACGGCCAAGGTGCTGGAGATGTATGTGGCGCTGACAGGCATCATACTTCTGACTCCGGTATTTCTCCCGGAGCAGAATAAGGACCTGCGGGATCTGGTGTACTCCAAATACGTGAAGGCATCATCGATATACCTCGTGCGCATCCTGGAGGCTGTCCTGGCTATGGGAGTATTCCTCGCGATTTACGTGTGGATGCTTGATAACAACAACTGCCAGATGGACCTGCTTAAATATTACGGCGGAACCATGGCGGAGATGCTCTTCCTTGGTGGTCTCGGTATCTTGTGCTACGGTCTGTTTGACAACCTTATCATCGGGTATATGGTACCCATATTTTACTACATCGTGGCTATGGGCAGCGGAGACAGATATCTGAAGATGCTCTATCCCTTCTCTATGGCAAAAGGAAGCTACGAAGAAAAGATATATCTGCTCATAGCCGGAGCAGTCATGATAGCGGCCGGAGTTGCCCTGCGCAGCAGACGGCAATCCGCTGGCCAGTAACCTTACACAGCCGCTTTCGCACTTGCCAGTAAAGTAGATAGCCGTCTGGGAGGAATGGAGCAGAGGCGAAGGTGTAAGCGGGAGGGGCGGAGAATCCTCACCAGAGCCTTTGGCCTGCGGAATGAAAGCCGCTATCGGCGCACATTCCTCAGGCTTAGGGATTTGTGTGATAGTCGCAGCGCCCGGACGCATCGGAGCATCTGCTCCATTCCTCCCTGACGGCGTCCACTTTACGCCCCCCCCAATTACTGCGGTACCGGGCAGATTGCCTCGCCCAGCTTATAGAGATCGCTCCCTGTTTCCTGTGAGGCCAGTATGGAGGAGAGGCTGAGTTCTACTGTCATAGTAGTCTCTTCGCCGTAGGCAGGCGATGCGGCGTATTTTTCAAATATCTCCACGTATGCGGCACTTGCTTCCTCTATACTGTAAAACGAACGGGCAGAGAATTCTTCATATGCCTGTTTGATGCTGTTATTCGGCGTGACGGTTACGTCTACCGTATAATTGAACAGATTGTCAATCTTATGCGGGATTCCGACAGAATAGTTGCATTGCTTCAATATGTTTTTGTAAGCGGCGGAACAGCGTTCCTGATACTGGGCTGAAAGGTCTGACGGCGGATCGAAAGCCCCGTCGGCCTCATACCAGGCCTGTGCCTCTTCTTCTGTCTTCCCGGTATGTTTCATATACTGCGTAAACTCGCCCTTGAAAGATGCATCGAGATAGGCTTGCAGCAGATCGCGGGCATTCAGGATATTGCATACGGCGTCATAAGGAGCCATGCAGTTTATCAGGGAAGCGGAGATTAGTTTTTCATACTCATTATCGGAGGCAGAGTAGGAGTCTCCTTTCTTTTTGACTTCCAATTCAGTTGTTGTCTTCACGTCATATTCTGGATTCTTTTTGACAGCGTCGGATGCTTTTTCAAGCAGAGCGCTACACTCCTCTGCGAGATTGGTCCCCTGCATGGCTTCGGTATAAGCGTCATTCGTCTCTTTGGTTGTCTTGGCGATATCTATCGGCGTGAAAGTTACCTGGACTTTGTAATTGCCATTATCTTTCTTATCCGCAGATGCCACTTCAAATTCTACCGTATTAAATGCTGTCTGGAGAAACTTTAGATAAGGTTCTTTCAGCTCATCTGGAAAAGTGAGCGCATACATATTTACGTCCAATAGTTCTGCCAGCTGGTCATCCAAAAGGGTTGAAAACCGGTCCGTTTTGTCTTTTTTCATGGCGGTTATCTGCTCGCCCAGGTATTCGTCGGCAGATTGTCCTCCACAGCCTGCAAGCAGTACAGATGCCGCCATGCTTATGACCAGCAGCACCGAAAGTAGTTTTTTCTTCATATTAACAGCCCTCCTCATTATAATAGTTCTATTGTAACATTGCCGTGTGCTGTCTTCAATACCTCAGGCATCAGAAGAAGCAGAGTGAAAAGCTGAAAATATATTGGAAATACATTGATATTTTTATATACTTGTTGAACTGACGGTATTTAATAGGTATAATGAAGAAACACGATAAAACCAATGAAAAAGGAGATGTATTCATGGAGATGCTATCAATTGAAAAGGAACTGCAGGAAAATTCTTATCCGGGACGCGGCATCATTATTGGGAGAAGCGCAGACGGTACGAAGGCAGTGGCCGCTTATTTTATCATGGGCAGAAGCGTTAACAGCAGGAACCGTGTCTTTGTAGAGGACGGCGAGGGGATACGTACACAGGCATTTGATGATTCAAAGCTGACGGATCCAAGCCTGATCATCTACGCGCCGGTCCGGGTGCTTGGCAATAAAACGATAGTGACGAATGGCGATCAGACAGATACGATTTATGAGGGGATGGACAGGCAGATGACATTTGAGCAGTCACTGAGAAGCCGTGAGTTTGAGCCGGACGGTCCGAACTATACACCTCGTATCTCAGGTATCATGCATGTGGAAAATGGCGGCTATAGCTATGCGATGTCCATATTGAAAAGCAACAATGGAAGCCCTGAATCATGCAACAGGTTCACCTTTGCATATGAGAATGCAGCTCCCGGAGAAGGCCATTTTATCCATACGTATATGCATGACGGTAATCCGTTGCCAAGTTTTGAAGGTGAGCCGAAGCTCATCGCCATCCCCGACGATATGAATGCATTTACAGATATGTTATGGGACAGCTTGAATGAGGACAACAAAGTATCGTTGTTTGTCCGTTATATTGACATAGCGGCAGGCACGTATGAAACGAATATCAGAAATAAGAATCAGTAAGGAGCAGGAGACGAATGAAAGAGTTAGAGTTGAAATACGGATGTAACCCGAACCAGAAACCATCCAGAATCTATGTGGCGGACGGCAGCGAACTGCCGATACAGGTATTGAACGGAAGACCTGGATACATTAATTTTATGGACGCGTTCAATGGATGGCAGCTCGTCAGCGAGCTTAAGAAGGCGACGGGCCTTCCCGCAGCCACATCGTTCAAGCACGTATCCCCGGCAGGAGCTGCGGTAGGGCTTCCTCTGAGCGATACGCTTGCTAAGATATACTGGGTAGATAATCTGGGTGAACTGTCTCCGCTTGCCTGCGCGTACGCAAGGGCGAGGGGTGCCGACCGTATGTCATCCTTCGGTGACTTTATATCTCTGTCCGATGTCTGTGACGCGGACACTGCTCGGCTCATCAAGAGGGAAGTATCTGACGGCGTCATCGCGCCTGGATATGATGCCGAGGCGCTGGACATATTGAAGCAGAAGAAAAACGGCAGTTATAATGTCATACAGATTGATCCGGATTATGTACCGGCACAGCTGGAACACAAGGAAGTATTCGGTATCACGTTTGAACAGGGGAGAAATGAACTGAAGATCGAGGATGGTTTCTTTTCCAATATCGTGACAGATAACAAAGAGCTTACGGATCAGGCTAAGATGGATCTGGCAATCTCTATGATTACGCTGAAGTATACCCAGTCTAATTCCGTATGTTATGTAAAAGACGGCCAGGCGATTGGCATCGGCGCAGGGCAGCAGTCCAGGATACACTGCACGAGGCTTGCCGGCACGAAGGCGGACAACTGGTGGCTGCGGCAGTCGCCTCAGGTGCTGGATCTGCCATTCGTTGATACAATCAGGCGTGCAGACAGAGATAATGCTATCGATCTATACATCGGCGAAGACTACATGGATGTCCTCTCTGATGATGCATGGCCGAACATCTTTAAAGTAAAGCCGGACGTGTTCACGGCCGAAGCAAAACGGGCATGGCTGGACAAGATGACGGGCGTGTCCCTCGGCTCCGATGCGTTCTTTCCGTTCGGAGACAACATCGAGAGAGCTCACAGAAGCGGCGTAACATACATTGCTCAGCCGGGAGGCTCCGTAAGAGATGACAATGTTATCGATACATGCAACAAATATGATATGGTCATGGCCTTTACAGGGATCAGGCTGTTCCACCACTAGAGCAGGTGACGGAGGCAGGTAGTCCGGCCGTTGCAGTACAAAGCTGCAGCGGCCGGATATTTTTTTGCCGCAGCATGGAGGCGGCATTAGATTTTGTCAGGGCAAAAGCAGACGGCAGGTAATTGATATTTTACATTGAAAATGTTATGATTATCAGGGCGGAAAGCCCATGCATACAGGAGAAGACAATATTTGGATAGAAAGTGGTGTGACAGCATGAACGAGTATGATGTGATTATAATAGGGGCAGGTCCATCCGGGATATTCTGCGCATATGAGCTTATGGAAAAGAGGCCTGGCATGAAGGTGCTCGTTGTTGAAAAAGGCAGATCTATCGAACAGAGGCAATGTCCGAAGCGGAAGACGAAAGTGTGTGTCGGGTGCCAGCCATGTTCTATAACGACAGGATTTGCAGGTGCGGGAGCCTTTTCCGACGGAAAGCTGTCCCTCTCGCCGGATGTAGGTGGGACGCTACCGGATATACTCGGGTATGAGAAGGCGGAGGAGCTGATACACGAGGCGGACGGCATATATCTGAAGTTCGGGGCGGACGAGAAGGTGTATGGCATCGAGGACCATGAGGCCATTGAAAATATCAGGGCAAAAGCGATACGAGCGAATCTGAAGCTCATCGAATGCCCGATCCGTCATCTTGGGACGGAAGAAGGATATAAGATATACACACGGCTCCAGGACCACTTGATAAAGCAGGGCGTGGAGATACGGTTCAAGACGATGGTAAAGAACATTATCGTCAGGGACGGCGCCGCCAGAGGGGTCGTGACAGAGGACGGAGAAGAATTCTATGCGCCGGAGATTGTAGCAGGAATCGGCAGGGAGGGCTCCGAATGGTTCTCCCATATCTGCAGAGAGCATGGAATCGAGACGAGGAACGGCACCGTCGATGTAGGTGTCAGGGTAGAGGTGCGCGACGAGATTATGAAAGAGCTGAACGAGAAGCTGTACGAAGCCAAGCTCGTCTATTATACGCCGACGTTTGATGATAAGGTACGTGTATTCTGCACCAATCCGTCCGGGGAAGTGGCGACAGAATATTACGATGAGGGCCTGGCAGTCGTCAACGGCCATGCATACAAGTCTAAGGACAGGAAGACAAACAATACGAACTTTGCACTGCTCGTGTCGAAGAACTTTACAGAGCCGTTCAAATCCCCAATCGAATATGGCAAGCATATCGCACAGCTCGGGAATATGCTGTGTGACGGGAAGATACTGCTGCAGAGGTACGGAGACTTCCGAAGGGGAAGAAGGACGACGGAAGAGAGGCTGAACCGGAACAACATCGTGCCGACACTCAAAGACGCGGTACCGGGAGATCTGTCTCTCGTATTCCCGCACAGGATTATGGTAGCCATAGATGAGATGATACAGGCGCTTGACAAGGTTACGCCGGGCATCGCTTCGGACGAGACGCTTTTATATGGAGTAGAAGTTAAGTTCTACTCCAACAAAGTCGTCGTAAATGATGCATTCGAGACGAGCATACGCGGGCTGCGCGCCATGGGCGACGGGGCCTCGATTACGAGAGGGCTGCAGCAGGCGTCGGCGAACGGGCTGCACGTGGCAAGAAGCATATTGGATACGGAAGGATAAGATTTTCAAAGGGAGGTGCTGCGCGAGGCACCTCCTGCTTTTTTGTCTGAATGGGTTGTATATTGAGAAAAAAACTTATATAATAGTAAAGGCGCAATTGCTGATTGTGCAAAAAAAACGGTAAATATGTCAAATGACATGAAGGAGACTTTTATTATGGGTAAATATTTTGGAACAGACGGATTCCGCGGAGAAGCCAATGAAGTATTGACGGTGGAGCATGCTTTTAAGGTGGGCAGATTTCTCGGATGGTATTACGGACAGGACCATAAGGCAAAGGTTGTCATCGGAAAAGATACAAGAAGAAGCAGCTACATGTTTGAATATGCTCTTGTAGCAGGCCTGACAGCGTCAGGGGCTGACGCATATCTTCTGCATGTAACAACGACTCCAAGTGTATCTTATGTGACGAGGACAGATAATTTTGACTGCGGGATCATGATATCCGCAAGCCATAATCCGTTCTATGACAACGGTATCAAGGTCATCAACGGAAAAGGCCATAAGCTGGAGGCAGAAGTAGAAGAAAAGATAGAGAAATATATTGACGGCGAGACGGGAGAGATTCCACTTGCCAAGCAGGAGAAGATTGGCCGTACGGTAGATTACGCTGCAGGAAGGAACCGCTATATCGGATATCTCATCTCTCTGGCCACCCGTTCCTTCGAAGACATGCGCGTCGGGCTTGACTGTTCTAACGGAAGTGCATTTGCCATAGCAAAAAGCGTGTATGACGCGCTTGGGGCGAAGACTTACGTCATCAATAACGAACCGGACGGGACCAATATCAACACGAACTGCGGATCTACCCATATCGAAGTGCTGCAGGAGTATGTGAAAGAAAAGAAGCTGGATGTGGCGTTCGCCTATGACGGTGATGCAGACCGGTGTATCGCTGTTGACGAGAACGGCAGCGTAGTGGATGGAGACCTTATCCTCTACATATGCGGGAAGTATCTCAAGGAAAATGGTCGGCTCAACGGCGATACGATTGTTACGACCATCATGTCTAACCTGGGACTCTACAAAGCATGTGACAAGGCAGGGCTCAGATACGAGAAGACAGCAGTCGGCGACAAGTATGTGTATGAAAATATGGTACAGAACAACTTCTCCCTCGGAGGAGAGCAGTCCGGGCATATCATCTTCAGCAAGCACGCGACAACGGGAGACGGCATCCTGACCTCCCTCATGGTCATGGAAGTCATACTGGAAAAGAAGATGAGCCTGTCCAAGCTGGCAGAGGAAGTGAAGATATATCCGCAGCTACTTAAGAACGTGCGCGTGTCAGATAAGAAGACCGCAAGAGAGAATCCTGAGGTCGTCAAAGCGGTCGAGGCAGTTGCAGAGGCGCTTGGCGATGATGGGCGTATCCTTGTCAGAGAAAGCGGCACAGAGCCGGTCATTCGCGTTATGGTGGAAGCTTCAACGGATGAGCTGTGCGAAAAACATGTCAATGCGGTCATCGATGTGATGGAGCAGCAAGGGCTCGTAACAGGTTAATACAAAGGAATACGGACACAGGGCAGACAGCCCGGGATGGCAGAGAGCCGGCATCATGGCCGGCACCGCCGCCCGGGCTGTCTGCCTTTTGCGGTAAGGCAGCTGAACAGATGCTTGACAGAAATAAAAAAGAAGATTAAAATAGTTCATTAGAGAACGGTTCTAAAAAGAACTATAAACAGCACCGGAATAAGCCGAAAGGAGAAGGAAAAATTATGGACACAGGGGAACTATTGGCTGTAACGCACCGGTTTGATATCTTCTACAGCCGGAAGATTACGGAAGTGGCTCAGAGATACGGGATGACCAAAGCAGAAGCAGATGTGCTTCTCTTTCTCTATAACAATCCCGGATATGATACCGCCCGGGATATCGTGGAGATCCGCCATATTGCCAAGTCATACGTATCAAAGGCTGTCGAGCTGCTCATACAGAAGGAATGTCTCGCTGCCGAAGAGGACGGCAAAGACCGGAGGGTGATTCGTCTGAGGCTTCTGCCTGGGGCATCCGGCGTAATAGGGGAAGGAAAAGCAGCACAGAAAGCCGTAACCGATGCAGTGCGCAGAGGGATTGAAGAATCGGATCTGAAGGTATTTGAAAAGGTTCTCAGACAGATGTGCAGTAATATAAAAGAAGAATTGGGGGATGCATTATGATAGCGAAGATCGTAGTCTGCCTGGCAGCGGGGATGGGGGCAGGAATCGGCACAGGGCTGGCGGGACTGTCAGCCGCTGCGGTGATATCGCCGATGCTCATCACCTTTCTCGGCTTTGGCGCGTATGAGGCCGTGGGAATCGCGCTGGCATCGGATGTGCTGGCATCGGCAGTGTCGGCATATACATACGGGAAACATAAGAATCTGGATATAAGAAATGGTATCGTAATGCTGTGTGCTGTTCTTGCATTTACGATGGTGGGAAGCTATATCGCCTCCCTGCTTCCGAATACGACTATGGGCAGCTTTTCCGTATTCATGACATTGCTGCTCGGGATAAAATTTATTGTCAGGCCCGTAATGACGACCACAAATAAGCAGGAAGAAAAAAGCAGAAGGACGAGAATCATCCAGTCCGTCCTGTGTGGCATGGTGATAGGTTTCATATGCGGCTTTATCGGCGCCGGAGGCGGTATGATGATGCTTCTTATGCTCACCGGCATTCTAGGATATGAGCTGAAGACCGCTGTGGGAACAAGTGTATTTGTCATGGCTTTTACCGCATTCACAGGCGCTGCTTCTCATTTTTCTATCAGTGGAAACCTGCCCGATATCCCCGCGCTTGTGCTATGCGTCCTGTTCACCTTTGCCGGGGCACAGCTGGCGGCGCGCTTTGCCAACAAGGCACCGGCCAAGACGCTGAACCGGGCGACCGGAGCCGTGCTCACTGTACTCGGCCTGGCCATGGTCGGCGTCAAATTTTTATAACTGACGCTATATAGCCTGGATAATGCAGCCCATGTCTTTTGCAATGGAGGCTATATGGAATGGAACCCCTTGCCGATGATCTCGCTCGTATTCGAAATGAGCATGAATGCCTCCGGGTCATGTTCTTTGATGAAGTTCCTCAGCTTGACAGCCTCCATCCTGTTCAGGGCAGTGAAGATGATATACTTGTCCTCGCCCGAAAACGCACCTTGAGCAAGCACGATAGTGGCGCTCCTCTTTAGAGTGTCATTGATAAAGTCGCAGATTGGCTCTGGATTATTGCATACGACGTTAAAGTATTTGGACAGGTTCAGGCTTTCCATAAAACCGTCTATCATAAAGGAACGCACGGCAAGCCCGAGGAAGGAATAGAGTCCTGTCTCTATATCGAACACGAAGCAGCCTGCTAGCGTAATCACAAAATCGGTTGCCAGAAGCGCCTTGCCTATATCCGCGCTTGTGTATTTTTTCATGATCATGGCAATGATATCAGTACCTCCGCTGGAGGAGCCGATATTAAACAGAACTGCAGAACCAAGGGAAGGCAGCGCGATTGCGAATGCCAGTTCCAGTACAGGCTGGTCTGTCAGCGGATGGGTCAAAGGATAGATACGCTCCAGCAAGGAGAGGCAGACAGAGAGCAGTATGCTGCAGTATGCCGTCTTTGCCGCAAATTTCTTCCCAAGAATGACAAATCCGATGACGAGTAGTATCATATTGGCGATAAAGGTAAAGTCGCTGGCGGAAATTATGCCTGATTTGGCGACGAGCACAGCCAGTCCGGTAATACCTCCGAAAGTAAAGTTGTTGGCAAACTTAAAAAAGTAGATGCCTACGGCCATGATGAGAGTGCTGCCCGTAAGCAGGGCAAAGCTTTTTGCTTTTGATTTCATCTGTACATTCCCCAATGCATATTTGTTTTGAATTCATGAAGATTGTAACGCCGGCATATGGAAAAGTCAACGGAATAATGATATATTTACATTATGTGCGGCCGGCAGGGATATGCGGCTAAATGTGATATAAATTACGTTAGAAAAGAGGTCTTTGACAATGAAAATGTTCCAGCAGAAATCCAGAATCGAAAAGCTTGATTCCGCAGAAGCCTTTGTAAGAGAATACGGCATTGGAAATAGTGATTTTATACTTGCAAGCAGGACCATCTACGACAAGTATTTCAAACCGCTTGGACTGGAAGCGTACGTGAGGTATAAGGACAGCTACGGAAAGGGCGAACCGACAGATAGTATGATGGCTGCCCTGGCTGCCGACTTCCGTTCTTCCGGATGTACGAGGATTACGGCAATCGGCGGAGGAGCTGTCATAGATATGGCGAAGCTGCTCGTCCTGGACGGGGAAGCTTCGATAAAGGATATCTTCCAGAAAAAGGCGGCCCTCAATAAGAAATATCCGCTTATCGCAGTACCAACGACGTGCGGTGCGGGGTCAGAAGTATCGAATGTAACTATCACCGAGATGACGGATCTGCACAGCAAGCTTGGGCTGGCTGCGGATGAACTGTTTCCGGATGACGCGGTGCTTATCCCTCAGCTTCTGAGCGAGCTTCCGTATTCTTTCTGGGCCACAAGCGCGATAGATGCATTCATCCATGCCATAGAGTCCTTCGTGTCACCAAAGGCAAACTTGTATACCGAGATGTTCAGCAAGAAGGCGATGGAAATGATTATCGCCGGTTTCCGGCAAGTGGCGGCGGACGGACCGGATGCACGGGAAAGGCTTATGGAGGAATTCCTGACGGCAAGCAACCTGGCCGGAATCGCTTTTGGCAATGCAGGCACGGGTGCAGTGCATGCGATGTCCTATCCTTTAAGCGGCGTGTACCATGTGACGCACGGCGAAGCAAACTACCAGTTCCTCACGGCTGTTTTCAGCGCATATCAGAGATTCAGGCCAGAGGGCAGGCTGAAGGAACTGAATGCATTCCTGTCAGACTTGCTGGACTGCGGGCAGGAAGAAGTATACACCGCACTTAAAAATCTGCTGGATAAGATTATAAAGAGAAAGCCGCTGCGGGAATATGGGATGAAGACAGAAGAGATAGAAAGCTTTGCAAAAAATGTGGAGGAGAGCCAGCAGCGTCTGCTGAACCAGAGCTATGTAAAATTTTCCTGGGAACAGATGGCAGAAATCTACAGCCAGCTATATTAGGCAAACTGGAATCATAACATTTGAATCGGCACATAATATGCTCCATAAGGAGGATTGAAATATGTATAATTGTCTACCGATTACAGATGTATACGCAAGAGAAATATTAGATTCCCGCGGGAATCCTACGATAGAAGTAGAGGTACTGGCAGGTGAAGGGCATATCGGGCGCGCCAGCGTGCCTTCCGGCGCGTCGACCGGACAGTACGAAGCAGTAGAATTAAGAGACGGAGGCGACCGTTACGGCGGCCTCGGTACGGAACGGGCGGTGAATCATGTCAATACGATCATCGCTCCGGTGATTATCGGGATGAATGTCTTTGGGCAGGCAGAGATTGACGACGCGCTCATTCATCTTGACGGTACAGAGAACAAGAAGAATCTGGGTGCGAATGCCCTGCTGGGCGTGTCGATGGCGGCTGCCAGGGCTGCCGCCGAAGCGCTTGGACTGCCGCTGTATGCTTACCTTGGCGGTGCCAATGCCAAAGAGATGCCGGTTCCGATGATGAATATCATGAACGGCGGAAAGCATGCGGACAACACAATCGATATACAAGAGTTCATGATTATGCCGTCCGGTGCATGCTGCTTCCGGGAAGGCTTACGGATATGTTCTGAGATATACCACACGCTTAAGAAGAACTTGAAGAAAGAAGGGTACAGCACGGCAGTAGGAGATGAAGGAGGCTTCGCCCCCGATCTTCCGGATGCGCGGGAAGCGCTACGCTTTATCACGGACGCTATCCGTATGGCAGGCTACAGTCCCGGAGAAGAGGTCGTGATTGCGCTTGATGTCGCGGCAACGGAGCTCTATGACCGCAATTTCAAGAAATACGTCTTTGAAGGGGAAGGCAGGATGCACGGTTACAAGGTTATCCGCTCTGTGGAGGAGCTGATCGACTACTATGAAGACCTTGCAGAAGAATTTCCTATCGTGTCCATCGAAGACCCGCTGGATGAGGAAGACTGGGAAGGTTGGGAACTGCTCACGACTAGGCTCGGCCTCAACATGCAGCTCGTAGGGGACGACCTCTTTGTGACGAACACGAAGCGTCTTGGCAAAGGCATCGAAACAGAAGTCGCCAATGCCATTCTGATCAAAGTCAACCAGATTGGGACGCTGACAGAAGCGTTTGACGCGATAGAGATGGCGAAGAGTGCCGGATACAGGACAATCATATCGCATCGGTCAGGAGAGACAGAGGACGCAATCATTGCGGACATCGCTGTCGCGTTCAATGCAGGACAGATTAAGACGGGTGCGCCGTGCAGGTCGGAACGTGTTGCGAAGTATAACCAGCTCCTCCGTATCGAGGAGAGGCTTGGGGATACGGCCAAATATGAGAATCCCTTTAAATCTGATAATTAATCTGCCGGACGATATTTTTTAAACGCTTGTATACAGTAACAATCGAAATTTAACTTGCCATATTCATCCCGTTGTGCTAGAATAAACATGGTTTATCCGCAGGAGGTGTTTGAAGTGGAGATTTTAAAGACGATATTATTGATTATATTTGCAATAGACTGTATCGCACTGGCAGCTATCGTGCTGCTGCAGGAAGGAAAGTCTGCCGGGCTTGGAACGATTGGCGGCATGGCCGATACGTACTGGGGCCAGAACAAGGGACGTTCTATGGAAGGGGCGCTCGTCAAGTCGACCAAGTTTCTTGCGATTCTGTTCATTGTATTGGCGGCAGTGTTGAATTTAAAAGTATTTGCTTAAGAGAAGTATTTTTTATGGAATTGATGGGACACTCTTGTAAAAGAGTGTCTTTTTATTCCTGTTACAGTCATTTGCCGAAAGGAGCGTGCACGATGGATAAAGCGTTTGAAAAGAGGAAAAAGGTGGTATATGATTTATTATGTGATGAATTATATGTCCCGATGAAGTTCAAGGAGCTTGCCATGCTGCTGCAGGTTCCGAAAGAACAGAGGAAAGAATTAAAAGAGGTGCTGAAGTCGCTGGAGGAAGAAGGCAAGATCCACCAGACGAAGAAGGGCAAATACCGTAAAGGTGAGGCGAAGCATCTGACCGGAGTCTATCAGGCCCACCAGAGGGGCTTTGGTTTTGTTGCCGTGGAAGGTGAAGAGACGGATATCTTTGTGGGAGAGGACGACACGAACGGAGCGTTCAACGGCGATACGGTAGAAGTTGCCATAACAAAGGAACCGGACGGGAAGAGACGTGAAGGCAAGATCATCAGGGTCGTATCCCGTGGAGTTACGAGGCTGGTAGGGCTGTATCAGATGAAGCAAGGCAAAAACTATGGCTTTGTCATACCCGACAATCAGCGCTTCATCCAGGATATTTTTATTCCGGAAGAGAAATCCAAAGGCGCCGTAGACGGACACAAGGTAGTTGCAGAGCTGACATTTTACGGGGAACCGGGTCGTAAGCCGGAAGGGAAGATCGTGGAGATTATCGGGCATGTCAATGACCCGGGCACCGATATCATGTCCATCGTCAAGGGGTACGACCTGTCGGTGGAATTTCCGGAGAAGGTGCTGAACCAGGCGGAACGTACAGCAAAGCCGGTCAGTGAAGCGGATATGGCAGGCAGGAAAGATATCCGGGACTGGCAGATGGTGACAATTGACGGCGAGGACGCCAAGGACCTCGATGATGCGGTGTCTGTCACAAAAGAAGGTGACAGCTACATCCTCGGCGTGCATATTGCCGATGTGACAAACTATGTGCAGGAAAACAGCGCCCTCGACCGGGAGGCCCTGAAGCGTGGGACAAGCGTGTATCTTGTGGACAGGGTTATCCCTATGCTGCCCCACACACTCTCCAATGGCATCTGTTCCCTGAATGCGGGTGAAGACAGGCTGGCCTTAAGCTGTATTATGCGAATCGACGGCAAAGGGCTTGTCGTGGACCATGAGATTGCAGAGACGGTGATTCATGTAGATGAAAGAATGTCATATACGAGCGTAAGGAAAATCCTTGCCGATAAAGACGAGGAAGAAATAGTACGCTACCGGAACCTTGTACCGATGTTCGAGCGGATGCAGGAGCTGTCGTCCCTTCTGCGAAAGAGACGGCAGAAGAGAGGCTCGATTGATTTCGATTTTCCGGAAACGAAGATGATACTCGATGAACAAGGAAAGCCGGTGGATATAAAGCCTTATGAACGGAATGTGGCTACGAAGATCATAGAGGATTTTATGCTCCTTGCTAATGAGACGGTGGCTGAGGATTATTACTGGCAGGAGCTTCCGTTCGTATACCGCACCCATGAGGCGCCGGATGATGAGAAGATAAGGGCTCTGGCCACGTTTATCAATAACTTTGGCTATTCCATGCATATCGGAGCGAATGAAGTACGGCCAAAAGAGGTACAGAAGCTGCTTGCCAAGGTGGAAGGTTCGCCGGAGGAGGCGCTTATCAGCAGGCTTGCGCTGCGTTCTATGAAGCAGGCGAGGTACACGCCGGACAACAGTGGGCACTTTGGGCTTGCCGCCGGATATTATACCCATTTTACTTCCCCGATACGGCGGTATCCTGATCTGCAGATTCACAGAATAATAAAAGACAGCCTGCGGGGACGTATGGATGGAGAAAAGACGGAGCATTACAGGAAAATACTTCCGGAGGTGACAAAGCACGCAAGTGAGATGGAACGCAGGGCCGACGAGGCGGAGCGTGAGACGATCAAGCTCAAGAAGGTGGAATATATGGAAGAGCACCTGGGTGAGGTATACGAGGGTGTGATATCCAGTATAACAAAATGGGGCATGTACATCGAGCTGCCCAATACGATAGAAGGCCTTGTCCATGTGGCCAACATGACGGACGACCATTATGAATATTATGAAAGCCGGTATGAGATGGCCGGGATCCACAAGGGTAAAGTGTTCAAGCTTGGCCAGCGCATATCTGTCCGTGTCACAGGTGCAGACAGGCGGATGCGGACGATTGATTTTGAGATTGCAGATGAAGGAGAGATGGGAGATGGCGAAGAGTAATGGGAAGATGATAGCCAATAATAAGAAGGCGTATCATGATTATTTTATCCTGGATACTTACGAGACGGGCATAGCTTTGCACGGGACGGAAGTGAAATCCCTGCGCATGGGCAAATGCAGCATAAAAGAGTCGTTCATCAGGATAGAGGACGGAGAAGTATACATCTATGGCATGCACATCAGCCCGTATGAAAAGGGGAATATATTTAACAAGGACCCGCTCAGGGTCAGAAAGCTGCTGCTCCATAAGGCAGAAATCAACAAGATGCTTGGCAAGACGAAGGAGAAAGGTATTGCGGTAATCCCTCTGAAGGTGTATTTTAAAGGAAGCCTTGTGAAGGTTGAGATTGGTCTTGCCAAAGGGAAAAAGCTATATGACAAACGCCAGGACATTGCGAAAAAGGATCAGCAGCGGGAAGCCCAGAGAGATTTCAAGGTGCGCAACCTCGGATAGAAGGTGGCATCTGCGGACAAGATGGAGGATATGAGATGGTACCTGTTAAGAAAGAAGACCTGCGGAAGCTGGTCACACAGACTACGGTAGAGACTTACGAAGAACTGACGCCACAGCTCATTCAGCTGATAGAAGGGACAAGACACGATGAGAAACTGACAGAAGCGCAGAAGCAGGATGAAATATCACTGCATATGATGGGGTATATCAAATCGTGCACGAATGAAATCATCATCGAAGTGCTGTCAGAGATTCTGGGACTTACAGAATAAGGATACGGAGGATAGGAAATGGGATATTGTGTTAAATGTGGTACAAAAGCTGCCGATGGGACAAGATACTGTCCCCAGTGCGGAGCAGAGATACCCTCACAGGGACGTCAGGATTATACATATGGACCGGACATGAATCAACATGGATACTATGAGCAGGGTAATAGAACTGCGGGTACGGGCTATGAGAGCAGACAAGATGGCGGAGCATATTTTGACATGGAAGATGTGCGTACGAATAAAGCCATGGGGGTACTGTCGTATCTCGGCATATTGGTACTGATACCGATACTTGCAGGAAACAAGAACTCGGAATATGTCAGATTCCACACGAACCAGGGGCTCGTACTCTTCATCGTGACCGTCGTAGTAAATCTGCTGTCCGGCAATTGGGTGTTCGGGTTTCATTCCTTTATCAATTTCGGAGGATGGTGGTTCGGCTGGATCTTCGACCTCATCGAACTTGCATTATTTATCATAGCAATCATGGGTATCGTACATGCATGCAGAGGAGAAAGAAAAGAGCTGCCTATTATCGGGCAGATTCATCTGCTCAAGTAAAATGATAGCCGGCAGGGAGACGGGGCATCTGCCCCCGCTTCCCTGCCGGCTATCTGCTGCCATCCGATTACTCAATAGTAATCAGCTTAGGCTGTTCTTCCACCTTCTGCACCTCTTTCGGAATCTGCAGAAGAAGTACGCCGTCTCGGAAGGACGCTTTGATATCATCCTGGGTTACCTTGTCCCCTACATAGAAGCTTCTGTTGCAGCTTCCTGTATAGCGCTCTTTGTGCAGGCAGTTTCCTTTCGCGTCTTTTTCTTCCTTTGTCTCATCCCGGTTTGCCGTGATTGTCAGGTATCCGTCTTTTAGATCAGCCTTGATATCCTCTTTGGCATATCCGGGAAGTTCCATCTCAATCATATAGCTTCCGTCTTTTTCATGGATGTCCGTCTTCATAATCTGAGAAGATGAATTCTCGAACGGGCGGGAAAAGAACGGATCCTTAAACATATCATCAAATAAGTTGTTAATACTTCTGTTTGCAAGTAACATAAGTCATTCCTCCTTGTTTATATATATTGTTGTATTTGTTTTATCTGCTATACATTATATATAACACTAATTGTTAGCACTGTCAAGAGGTGAGTGCTAATTATTTTAAATTTTAGGCGGCCCTTGACATTTATTATATCTCAACATATAATTAATTATGCAAAAGATGTCTGTAGGCCAGTTACACGATTATCAGGGCTTGTACTGGTTTCGACGGGGGTCTGGAAGTTGGAGAAGCCATCCGTAGCGGGACACTACGTTAAAAGTTCCAATTAAATATAAACGCAGACAATAGAGAATTAGCGTACGCAGCCTAATTAGGCTGTAGTCGGCCTTAGGTTTTCCACCGCTTAAGAAACCGGCTTCAAACAGGTGGAGCACTTCGTTCTCAAAGCTTTGAGGGAATGGAAGAACTTATGAAGCTACTAAAACCGGAAGCCTGTCATTAGGCGGCCGGCAGAGGGAATGTCAATATAATGACTGTGATGGGAGATGCTTCGATGGAGGGGCTTTCGGACGCGGGTTCAACTCCCGCCAGGTCCATTTGAAAAACGCCGTTGTTACGGCGTTTTTTTTTGTGGCGTATGCCGAAAGAAATGGGCTTGATAAATACAGACAAAGCACCGGCGGTGGAAATCATTTTTATATGTTTGATTCATATTGGTATTTCCAATAAAATGAAAGATGGTTTATATAAAAAGAGCATTACTCGATAAGCCAACGAAAAATTTGTTTGATAAGATGTTATTAAAAGAAATAAGGAGGTGCAAAATGATGCACGCATGGGAAGCAATTCAAAAATCGGTTGACTATATAGAAAATCACTTAACAGAGGAAATACCAATAGACAAACTGGCAGATATCGCCAACTTGTCGCCGTTTTATTTTCAAAGGCTTTTCTCTCGCTTAGTGAAGAAACCTGTCTGTGAATATATGAAACTTCGTAGATTGGCCAAAGCAGTAAGTGACCTAAAAGAGAAAAACTGTCGTATACTTGACGCTGCATTGGACTATGGTTTTTCCAGTCATGCCAGCTTTACAAGAGCGTTTAAAGAAACGTATGGTATTACACCCGATGAATACCGTACAACGGGCGTCCATCTCAATCAATTTGTAAAACCAGAGTTGATATTAAATTATGTAATGGTTGATGAGAATGTTCCGATAGTTACAGAGGGTATTGTACTTGAAGTCACACGCAAGCAATTAGCTAGGCCACGAACTTTTATTGGAATTGCAAAGGAAATACCTGTTTCAGAGTTACTGGGCGGCACAGATACAAGCGTTTCATTTGCCGCAAAACTATGGAATGAATTTCATGAGGTAAAACCTAAAATTCCGCATTTGCTTGCAGATGGAAATGAATTTGGTGCGCTTTATATGGGCAAAGCTAAGGAGGGCTATTGCACCTATATGGCAGGGGCAGAAGCCGGGCATGGTTCTGCCGAAGATGGATTTACAGTCTTTGAACTCCCAAGTGCAGAGTATCTCGTCTGCGGATTTGAAGCGGAAAGTTTTGAAGAATTAACAAATTCTGCTGTATATAAAGCGCAGACATTTATGTCGCACTGGATGGAGAAGCACAATTTGACTACTACTGATTTTGCGGGAGAAATGTATTATCCTGCCACAGGTGGTTGTGCATATATGGAGCATTGGATGCTGCCAATACCAATTAAATGATGAAATAACTATCTGCCCTCTTTTTAAAGCACGGCGGTAACACCGCACTAAGGCAGCTCCCCTTATTCAGTTTGTTGTTGATACTGTTTTAATAGCAGCCACCTATACGGCGTTTTTTGTTATGTGCTGGTATACCTGGCGTAGGAAGCCTACCCTGCCTGAGACAGGTAGTTGTAGAGAATGTCGATGAATTCTCCGTTTGCCGGCTTCTGTTTGAGCTTGTAACCGGCAATTTTTATCAGAAGTTCGCGGTTGCCTTTGTACCAGCAGTTTGTAATAGCAGTGCGGATACAGTGTTCTACGTTGTCCCTGGAAGTGCCGAAATGTTCTGCGATATCTACATACAGTGTCTTGTAGACAGAGAGCAGGTATTCTTCACTTGATAAGCAGAGCTGTAACGCGTAGAGGAGGAAATGGAATCCCTTCAGCGTGGACCGTACACCGAGCTTCAATAATAGTATTCTTATCTTTTGCATAATGCCTCCTTGTGACCTTACGGATATATTGTAATCAATACGTGATCAAAAGGAGGATAGCGGACATAAACAGACTATAACAAGTCATAAACGACGATAATAGATGATAACAGAAATGTTACTATATAAAGACAACGGATAAGCATGGCAAGCGCTTTTTTCGGACCTGACCGGATATTCCAGGTCCCGGAGCTTAAAACTCCGGGACTTTTCTTTGCGCGGTATGGTATAATACAAGAATCAGACGGTGGACAAAGGGCACAATAACAGATAATGAGGAAAGGGGGTTGGCTATGTCGGATAAGATTCTGCTCGTTGATGATGAAAAGGATATCGTAGACCTGCTGGAAGAGACATTATGTATGGATGGCTCCTATGAGATACGGAGAGCTTACAACGGCGGGGACGCGTTACGTATCTGTAACGAGTTTGCACCGGATGTCATCATACTGGACATCATGCTCCCCGATATCGACGGTCTTGAAGTATGCCGCCAGATACGTGGCTATTCCTATTGTTCTATTTTGTTTCTGTCTTCCAGAGATGATGATATTGACAAGATCCTGGGCCTGTCAGGCGGAGGTGATGACTATATCACGAAGCCATTCAGTCCCAGGGAAGTAGCATTTCGTGTAAAGGCACAGCTTCGCAGGCAGAAGTATCAGGATAATGGTAAGGAGCAGCCAGAGAAGCCGCTGACAGCTGGAAGGCTGACGATAGACCGTGAGGGCTGCCGGGTGTTCAAAGATGGAAAAGAGCTGGAACTTACCGGACGGGAATTCCTTCTATTGTCATATATGGCTGAAAATGCAGGAAGAATCATCAGCAAGGAACAATTGTATGAGAGGGTGTGGGGGGAGTACAGCAGCATCTGCGACAACACGATTATGGTCCACATACGGCATATACGTGAGAAGATAGAAGATAACCCGTCTGATCCGCAGCAGCTTGTCACAGTGAAGGGTCTGGGGTATAAGTTGAAGAAAAGGACTGATTAGATGAAAAGAACCGGATACCGAACAAGCCTGCACATCTATAGCATGTTCCTGCTCTCCCTGACAGGGATACTGATTATAGCAGCGGTGCTCTTCTTTATGCTCATTACGGTCAGAAAGGCGGATGGGACCATTGTCAGGAGCGACTGGCCGGAACGCTTTACAGACAATTTTGAAGAGCAGATTATCTTTATCGATGATAAGCCTCAGATAACACAGTCCGGTATAGAGCAGCTTCAGAGAGAGCAGCTTGGAATCCAGGTAATAGATAGGGATGGCATAGAGCAATTTGGCTACAGAAAGCCGGAACAGGCCGCCGCAGGTTATACGGCCTCAGATTTGATAGCTATATACAGGGACGGGCATCTGGCAGACAGAAAAGAGGCATCCCTCATAGGGGAACTTGCAGACCGCAATTACACGTACATCATCCATTTCCCCACAGCGGTCACGAAGGTTACCATGCAGCTGAGCGGAGAGCACTTTATAAAAGGCAGGACAATTGTATTAGTGCTTGGCAGCATATTGCTCGGCGTAATCATCATATCCGGTATGGCATACGGCTATTGGATGACGCGCATGATGGGACACGTGACGGATGCAGTCAAGGATATCGCCCGGCGTTCCTATCTATCCGTGGAGGATGATGGGATATTCGGCGATATATATGACAGCCTGAACCGGCTGGATGCAGAAATCAAGAGCAGCGACCGGATAAGGGAGCAGACAGAAAGCATGCGCAAGGAATGGATAGCTAATATCACCCATGACCTCAAGACGCCTTTGTCCCCGATAAAAGGATATGCGGAAATCATGCAGGAGGATAGCAGTACGGATATGCCGGGGCGGCACAGGAGGTATTCTGCAATCATATTGAAAAATGTCTCTTACATGGAGCAGCTCTTAGACGACCTGAAGCTGACATACCAGTTGGAGAGTGGTTCAGTTCTGCTGGACAGACAGAGGACGGATCTCGTCCGTTTTCTGAAGGAAACGGCCATCGATATTAGGAACACGCCGGAGTATGAGGACCGCAGCATCCAGATGGAGACCGTTCAGGACGACATATATTTTTGTTTCGACAGGAAGCTGTTCAGGCGGGCGTTCAGCAATCTCATCATCAATGCCTTCATCCATGGGGGCGAGGATGCAGGCGTTACCATCTGCACGGTGGCTGACGGGCATGAGATACAGGTTATCGTGTCAGACAATGGTGCAGGTATGTCTGAAGAGGACGCAGGCCGACTGTTTCAGAGATATTACCGGGGTACGGATACAGACGAGAAACCGGAAGGGACCGGTCTTGGACTGGCGATAGCAAAGAGTGTCATAGAAAGCCATGGGGGGACAATCGCGGTTCGCAGCGCACCGGGTGCAGGTACAGATATAATCATTATATTTAAGGTTAATTAAGGCAGGATACAAGTTAGATTAAGGCTGGCAGTTTATCATCTTATCATGATAGCTGTCAGCTTTTTCTATGGCTTGAAAAGAAAGAAGGTGCGTCTTGAAGATCATAATAAAATATATACTTACCAATATGAAAGAACGGAAGGTACGTACGGTTGTGATGCTGCTGTCTGTTCTCCTGTCGTCCTCGCTGCTGTTCGTGTCCTTTTCTATCGGTGCATCTTATGAAAGTGCACAGCAGAAGATGGCGCGGGGGATGTACGGGGATGCGTCCATTTCGGTAACTGCTCTGAATGGTTCCGTAGAACTAAAAGACAATACGGTTCCGGATATCCCTGAGATTAAGGCTAAGGCAGGGATACTAAAGCAGGCGGCGATGTACAGCGAGGGCGGATATTATGAGACCGTGGACCTGGTTTCGGCTCATCTTGAACAGCTGAATCAGATCAACAGACCGCGTATGTTGGACGAAAGCAGCATAACTGGTTTTTCCGGGAATCAGATAATCCTTCCGGACAGGTTCACGTCCAAGTTCGGGATAAGCAGAGGCGATACGGTTACGCTTCTCATCAACAACATTCCTGTCTCTTTTGAAGTGTTTGGCATAGCTGCATACGATACGCTGTTTCTCAGGCAGACAAGAGGGGCAACCGCTCTCGTACCGCTTGACGTGCTGACAGATATGGCGCAGCAGACGCAAAAGTACAGTGAGATACTGCTTGAACCGGCAGATGGCGTGACGGCCGGTGAACTGAAGTCCTGTCTGGATGATAAGCTGCCGCAAGACCGCTATCATGTATCTGAGACAGTTAATGAAGCGCAGATTGCTGCAGATGCAAGGCAGAAATCCATGCCCTTTTTCCTGATCAGCTTTTTCGCCCTGACGATGAGCGTATTTATCATCTACAGCAGCTATAAAGTGATAACGCTGGACCGGCTTCCGGTTATCGGTACCTTCCGCAGCATCGGAGCAGAAGAAAGGACGGTGACGTCTATCCTTCTGGCAGAGAGCGTCATCTATGGGCTTACAGGAGGACTGATTGGTATCCCTGTGGGGACGGCTATCCTGAAAGTGATACTGCATGGACTGGGGGACGGGCTGGCACAGGGGATAGAGATACCGGCCGTGATTACGCTGCCTGCCATCTCCATATCTATTGCCGCGGCTGTCATAGTCTCGCTTCTGAGCTCCTGGATTCCGGTCCGCCGGGCGGGCCGCCTGCCGGTGAAGGAAGTGGTCCTCGGGACGGTAGAAGAAAAGAAGAGGCCTGTGCGACATACCGTTGCCATAGCTGCCATACTCGGTATCGTCTCTATCGTGCTGCCCCGTATTGCTCCGGAAAAGATGCTGTATCCGGCCGGAGGACTCTCTCTTCTTGGCCTGATAGCTGCAGCCATACTTTTTATTCCGTCTTTCACGAATCTTGCGGCGAGGGGGATGGAGCGGATTTATGGAACCTTATTCGGTAATGAAGGGATGCTGGCCGCGCGCAACATGAGGAACAATAAGAACGTTACGCAGAATATCACATTGCTCTTTATCAGCATCTCTGCCGTAATCTCTATCAGCGCCGTCGGGAACTTCGTGACATCCTATATCAGCGATGTCTTTCAGGGGGCAGCGCTTGAAGGATTTGCAGACGGTTCTATGGACGAAGATTTTGTAAGGCAGGTAAAAGGGTTTGAGGGCATGGAGGAGGTCCTTCCCGTACAGGTGCTGGACGACCGCGTGCACGGGGAAGGCATTTCGTTTACACGGCTGGAGGCTACGGATAACCTGAAACGCTATAGTTCCATGTTCGCTCTTCATTATACAGACGGCAGGGAAAGGGAAAGAGCGATATCTGCATTTGGGGAAAATGAGAGGGCTATGCTGATAAGCGAAGACGCTATGAAGAAAATGAAGCTGGCGGCAGGCGATTCGATCTCGCTGTCAGATGGTTCCCATACGGCTGCGTACAGAATTATCGGCAGCTATAAGTCACGGGCGACAGACGTGGAGGCTGTCATACCGTCTTACTGTGCAGTACAGGACTTTGGAGCAGAGGGATATGATTTTCTCGCATATACGGCAGCCGATCCGGATGCGGTGATGGTACAGATCCGCAACCTGTTCGGGGACACGCCGAACTGGAGCCGTACGGTGGAAGAGTTCAATGCGGACGCGGCCGGTACCGTAGGTACGTTCCTGCAGCCCATGCATAGTATGACTTATTTCATTCTACTGATGGCCGCGGTAGGAATCGTCAATAATCTGCTGATCAATTATATGCAGAGGAGGCGCGCGATAGCCATGTATAAGTCGGCAGGGCTCAGCAGCAGGCAGAATGTAAAAATGATGCTGATTGAAGGGGTGTCTGCCGGACTGATCGGCGCGGCAGCAGCCATGGCGGTATCATATATGGAGATACAGACAATCTTTATCGTGGCAGGACCCAAGATTTCCATCAGGCCAGATCTGGATGCCGCCATATTCCTGACAGCAGGAGCCATGGGTATCGTGGTTACGGCTGCAGGCTCGGTTGTCCCTATATTAAAGAGCCGTCATATGAAGCTGGTGGAAGAAATTAAATTTGAATAGACAGACTGGAGGACAGGCGTATGAAGGAA
The DNA here is from genome assembly GCF_017566055.1 of Extibacter sp. GGCC_0201. Classification (NCBI taxonomy): domain Bacteria; kingdom Bacillati; phylum Bacillota; class Clostridia; order Lachnospirales; family Lachnospiraceae; genus Extibacter; species Extibacter sp. GGCC_0201. Next base: position 239,442 of record NZ_JABFCH010000002.1, read on the forward strand.
TATAGCAGTATTGCTGCTGTCGAGGGCAGAAATATAACAAAAGATTTTATGGTCGGTGGTGTGGTTTCCAATGTACTGAAGGGAATATCCCTGAAGGTCATGCAGGGGGAATTCGTATCTGTCATGGGACAATCAGGTTCCGGCAAGAGCACGCTTCTCTATATCCTTGGAGGGCTTGATACGCCGACGGATGGTTCTGTATATATAGACGGAACAGATATATGCAGCTTCGATGACGCAAAGATGAGCAGGATAAGAAGGCAGAAGATAGGATTCGTGTTTCAGTTCTATAATCTTATCCCGAACCTGAATGTAGAGGAAAATATTATGCTTCCGCTTCTGCTCGACGGAAAGAAGATACGTGATTACAGAGAGCAGCTTGACCATATCCTGGATGTTGTCGGGCTGTCCGACAGGAGAAAGCATACGCCGCGCCAGCTGTCGGGCGGGCAGCAGCAGAGGACGGCCATAGCCCGTGCGCTTATCGGCAGCCCTGATATCCTGTTTGCAGATGAGCCTACCGGCAATCTGGACAGCAGGACCGGGGCAGGCATCATGCGTCTGTTAGAGGACATCAACCAAAACAGCGGGCAGACGATTATAATGGTGACGCATTCACAGGAAGCCGCGGAAAGCAGCAGCCGGATCATAACCGTGCGGGACGGGGTGCTTGCATAGCATATAACTAAAATGGCAGCAGTCGATTATTATTTTTTTCCATCTATGTTGTAATTACAACATACAAGTCTTTAGGAATGTATTATAATATATCAAGAAGGTCACCGTAAGGAGGAAATGAATATGGTACGTAAAATAATACAGATAGATGAAGAGAAATGTAATGGCTGCGGGCTGTGCGCCGAGGCCTGCCACGAAGGGGCCATCGGTATGGTTGACGGCAAGGCGAAGCTGCTGCGGGATGATTACTGCGATGGCCTGGGAGACTGCCTGCCGGCCTGCCCGGCAGGAGCCATCACATTTGTAGAACGCGAGGCCGCGGCATATGATAAAGAGGCAGTCAGGCAGAATATGAGGAAGAAGGAGCAGAAGCAGGCGGAAGCACTGCCATGTGGATGTCCGGGCAGCCAGTCGAGGCAGATAGCCAGAGAAGCGGTGCCTGAGGCGATGCGCCGGACCCCCTCGGCATCTCAGCTTCGGCAGTGGCCGGTGCAGATTAAGCTGGCGCCTGTGAACGCGCCATATTTTGAGGGTGCTCATCTCCTTATAGCAGCGGATTGTACGGCATATGCCTACGGCAGCTTCCATCAGGATTTTATCCGGGGCAAGGTGACGCTGATCGGCTGTCCGAAGCTGGACAGTGCAGATTACAGTGAGAAGCTGGCTGAGATTATCAGGCACAACGATATCAAGAGCCTGACCGTAGTAAGAATGGAAGTGCCATGCTGCGGAGGCATCGAACATGCTGCCGTATCTGCATTGAAGGAGAGCGGCAAGTTTATACCATGGCAGGTAGTAACGATATCTACAGATGGAAGCATATTAGAATAGCGTGAAACTTTAGCTTTGAAACAAGGGCTTGCTCCGAACGAAGAGGGCAAGCCCTTAGAAGTGGTTATTTTAAAGGAATACAAAATTCGCACAGGTGGTCAGCGATCTTATCCGCCGCGTAGCGTTCGATAACAGGCTTGCCATAATCTACAGCCAGGCCTTCTGTCAGTTCTGCGATATCCCGCCAGAAAGCTATGACAGCCTGATTCGTATGAGCGGTTTCATATATTGCGTATGTCCCATCGTCAATGCATCTCTTGTTCAGGCTTATGTCCATATCATCCTTAATGATAAGACCCACATCGTATCTTAATTCCTCTTGGGGCGTTGCTGCCGGGTCATCTAAGGCGATTCCCAGCAGAACCGTATCTGCACCAAGCAGATGATTGTTTTTTAGATAGTCTTTGAACTCCTCCATCAATAATTCATTCTTAACGCCATATTCGCCGATATTGCGCATATAAGCTATCGTGATATTTTTAAATTCTTCTATTTTCATCTTATTTTCTCCATTCATTTATCTATTGACGTCGACTTCAACAACTAAAGGATAGTTTCTTATAAAAATTTTTTCAATAACTTTTTTAAAAAATAATTCATTCTTTTGAATAAAATCGTAACAAATATGTAACAATTGTAATAAATAGAAAATATCTGAATATAATTAATTAAAACAATTTTAAAATATTGTTATTTTCAGGAGGGTATAAATTTATGAATTCTAAAAGAAATGTAGGGCTTCTGGTAACACTGCTCACCGTTACGTCACTGTTTACCGCAGGGTATTCCAGCGAGGCGATGGCGGACGCATCAGAAACTGTACCGGTATCTGCGGATGTAAATATAGATAAATATGCATCCCGGTTTATGGACATGAAAGAGATGACCCAGAAGATAATAGAAGAACAGCAGAGGATCGCAGAAGAAAAGCGTATTGCAGAAGAAAAAAGGATTGCAGAAGAAAAGAGAATCGCAGAAGAGAAAAGAATCGCGGAAGAGAAAGCAGCCCAGGAAAAAGCAGCCCAGGAGAAAGCAGCTCAGGAGAAGGCGGCCCAGGAACAGGCGGCTCAGGCAGCACAGGCCCAGGCAGTTTCTGCAAGCCAGTCAGATCAAGATCTTCTGGCCGCAATCATATATTGTGAAGCCGGAAACCAGCCGTATGAAGGACAGGTTGCAGTAGGCGCGGTCGTGATGAACAGGGTAAGAAGCGGAGTATTCCCGAATTCCATCCGGGACGTCATCTATCAGTCAGGACAGTTCGGTCCGGCAGTGACGGGCTGGCTCGACCAGGTTCTGGCTTCAGGCGGCTATACAGATACCGCCAGACAGGCGGCGGCAGACGCCCTTGCGGGATCTAACCCGATAGGTGGCTGCCTGTATTTTGACCAGGGCGGATCAGGGATGCAGATAGGGGCACATTACTTCCACTAAATGTGGGTTTAAGTAAATTAGGCTGCGGGCGGAGAGCCGGGTGGCATCTGCTCCGATGCGTCCGAGGCTCCGACTATTTCACGTAGCCCTAACCCTGCGGAATGCGCGCCGATTGCGGCTTACATCCCGCAGGATAAGGGCTACGGAAAGGATTCTCCGCCTCTTCCGC